>NZ_JAELXR010000028.1:0-10463 GCF_016427455.1 Hymenobacter miniatus | reverse complement strand
TACCTCGCCTTTGCCGGGCTCATGCTCGCCAAAGCCGCTGGCCTTAACTTGCTCCCAGGTGCATAACACCTTCTAGAAAAAAGTCTTTTTGGTCGGCAGTTAGTGTCTTTAAGCCTCCTGCAGATTCTACTTCTTGGCGGAGTTTTTTCTCGTATTCAAATGTGCCGCTGTTTAGGTTGGCATCTTCGTAAAGGCCAGGAGCATCGATACGTCGGCCATTATCGATTAGCAATGTGTAGTAGTTACCAGAACGGAGATTTTTCTGACTGGTAAACGCAACTTTACCGTTCTCCGGCACTACTCCGTGCATTCGTTGACTAACCGTTAGTTCGTAGTGCTGAGAAAATGTTTTCTGTACTTGGCCAGATACAAGAACTGACGTGGTGGTAAGAGCAGTATCCTGCCTTTTGCTTAGCAGGTTGCCTGATGTAACGTCAAATACAAACGTATTTAACTCGTAAGTTGAAATAGTGAGGGAATTAGTCAGAGGAGCGAATCTGTACTTCGTTAACCAACTAAAGTGGCTTACTGATGAGGAAATACTACCGCAGGAACATAAGAAGTCGTGTAGGACATACTCTTTGATTTTATGTCCCCTTTCATAGAAACTGAGGACACCGTAATTGTAAAAGGGCACTCCGGCACTCCAGTCGTCTAGCACTGCAATCCTATTTCCATTATCAGAGATTAGCGCAGTTTTGAGGGCAATGTTGTCATTGCTGTCTTCGAAAAAATAAAGCATCTGCTGCGTCTGTGTAGCAAACATTGCCCATTTACTAACAGTCGGATAAAGCGCGCTTCCTACTTCATCAGCATACTTGGCGGCAGAGTCTTTTCTGGTGCCAAGTAATCGCAACTCATACAGACCATCCTTGCTGCTGAACTTGGTCTGAAAGCGAGGCTCATCAGCTTTGCAATACCAAGACGGTAGACAAAAAAGCACTATTAAGAACAGCGTTTTCATAGTAGTGAATAACGGAGATAATAATCGACTTTACTTCCGCATCGGCCGCGCCCCCATCACAAACACCAGCGTGCCGCCCTTGGCCACGTCCTGCTGCGCCAGAAACGGCTGCGTCAGCTCTTCATTATGGGTTTGCACAACTATATCGGTTTCCACGTCCCTTTTTTGAAGTACATGTTGCCAAACTTTGGCGAGTTGAACACCAAGAAGAAGCTCCACACGTCGCGGTAAACAGTCGGGTCGGTGGTTAGAATGTGGTGCGTCGGCGCGGGCATGTGGACGATGAGACGAGCAGAGCCATATGGGGCGGAAGTTGAAATATATCCTCTGTACACTTTTGCCGGTCCATCCTTAGGGGTTGAATAGAAATAAATGGAATTGTCGGGATTGATGGTGAAATGGAAATTGTTGTATTGCCAGTCCGCCTGTTTGCCCGGGAAATAGCTGCGGTCGATGACGTATTCCCCGTAGTAGTCTTCTTGGGTAAGAACCTTCTTTTCAAACAGGGGTCGGGCAATTGTTGAGAAAACACCAAGCGCAATGGCAGAAAGCCAAATGAAGCCCAACGCTTTGCCAAAAAGTGCTTTTCTGGTTAGCGCCCAAATTACCAGCAGCAATAAAGTCAGTGGGATGAGAAAGAAGCCGGCAAGCATGTTGCAATTGTCACTGGTGGAGTAATAATTTATTTCCGCGCCGGCCGCGCCCCCATCACAAACACCAACACGCCGCCCTTTGCCACATGCTGCTGCGCCATAAACGGCTGCGTCAGCTTTTGCCCGTTGAGGGTGACTTGCTGCACGTAGACATTTTTGGCGCTTTGGTTTTTGACCTGGATGGTGAAGGACTGGCCGTTTTCGAGGTGTAGCACTGCTCCGTGTACGAGGGGGCTGCCGAGGGCGTACTGGCCCGAACCGGGGGCGACGGGGTAGAAGCCGAGGGCCGAGAAGAGGTACCAGGCGCTCATCTGGCCGCAGTCGTCGTTGCCGCCGAGGCCGTCGGGGGTGGGGTGGTACTGGCGGGCGAGGATGTTGCGGACCTGGGCCTGCGTTTTCCAGGGCTGGTCGGTGTAGTTGTAGAGGTAGGCGGCGTGGTGGGCGGGCTCGTTGCCGTGCACGTAGCCCCCGATGATGCCCTCGCGGGTGATGTCCTCGGTTTCGGCGAAGAATGAGTCGGGCAGGTGCATGGTGAAGAGCGAATCGAGGTGGGGCACGAAGCGGCGGTTGCCGCCCATGCGGGCAATGAGGCCGGCGGGGTCGTGGGGCACGGCGAGGGTGTAGTTCCAGGCGTTGCCCTCGATGAAGCCCTGGCCGTTGGTGCTCAACACGTCGAACTTGGGGCGGAAGCTGCCGTCGGCCAGGCGCGGGCGCATGGCGTTCACGCGCGGGTCGAACACGTTTTGCCAGTTGGCGGCGCGCTTGCTGAACTCCTGGTAGAGGTCCTCTTTGCCGAGGTGTTTGGCGAGTTGGGCGACGCACCAGTCGTCGTAGGTAAACTCCAGGGTGTTGGAGACGGAGGTGCCGCTGCGCTCGTTGGGCACGTAGCCCAGGTCGAGGTACTCGCCCAGGCCGTCGTACCAGCGGTGGCGGGCGGTGGCCACGCAGGCAGCCAGGGCGCGCTCGGCCTGGGCGGGCGGCACGGCGCCGTTGAGTACGGCATCGGCCACGACGGAGACGCTGTGGTAGCCGCTCATGCACCAGTTCTCGTTGGCGTGGTGGCTCCACACGGGCAGCATGTGCTCGGGGCTCTGGTCGTAGTGGGCCAGCATACTCTGCACCATGTCGGCGTTGCGCTTGGGCTGGATGAGGTTGAAGAGCGGGTGTAGGGCCCGGAAGGTGTCCCAGAGCGAGAAGGTGGTGTAGTTCACGAAGCCCTCGGCGCGGTGGGTTTGCTGGTCGAGGCCGCGGTACTGGCCGTCGGCGTCCTGGTACACGGTGGGGCTGAGGCAGGCGTGGTAGAGGGCCGTGTAGAAGTTCTCCTTGTCGGCCCGGTTGGGCGTCTGAATGGTGACTTTCTGCAACTCATGCTGCCAAAGCTGCTGGCCGGCGCGGCGGGTCTGGTCGAAGTTCCAGCCGGGCAGCTCGGCGCGCATGTTGGCCACGGCACCGGCCATGCTCACGGGCGAAAGGGCAAACTTGACCTTGATTTTCTCGCCCGCCACGGTGGCGAAATCGAAGTAGAGGCGCAGCTGGCGGCCGGCCTGCTCGGGCCAGTTCTTGCTTTGGTCGAAGCGGCCCCAGAAGCCGCGGTAGGTTTCCTTGGCGTCGTACTTGCGGGCGCCGTAGCTCCGGAAGGGCTTCGAGAACTGCATGGCGAAGTACTCGGTGCGGGTGCGGCCCCAGCCGGTGGTTTGGCGGTAGCCGGTCACGAGCGAGTCGTTTTCGATGCGCACGTAGCTCCACACGTTTTTGTCGGGGTAGTTGTAGATGCCGGCCATCATATCCAGAATGATGTGGGCCGGCTCGGTGCCCGGAAACGTGTATTGGTGGAAGCCCACGCGGGTGGTGGCCGTCAGCTCGGCGAGGATGTTGTGGTCGTCGAGCTTCACTTTGTAATAAGCCGGCTCGGCCACCTCGTTCTGGTGCGAGAAGGCGGAGCGGTAGCCGCTCTGCGGCCGGTCGGCGGTGCCGGGGTTGAGCTGCAGCGGGCCGGTGGTGGGCATGAGCAGAAAGTCGCCCAAATCGGAGTGCCCGGTGCCGCTGAAGTGCGTGTGGCTGAAGCCGACGATGGTGCGGTCGTCGTAGTTGTAGCCCGCGCAGTACTTGTAGATGTCGGGGTTATACTTGCCGTTCTGCTCGTAGCTCAGCGTGTCGGTATCGGGCGAGAGCTGCACCATGCCGAAGGGCACGGTGGCCCCGGGGTAGGTGTGCCCCATTTTCTGCGTGCCCACGATGGGGTGCGCGTACTGGACGAGGTTTTCGGGTTGAGCCGGGCGCTTTTGGGCGGCGGCCGATACGGCGGCTAGGAGCAGCAGGGGCAGGAGGTTGGTCAGGTTCTTCATGCAGAGGCGCGGATAGGCGAGCAATATCCGGTAATTTGAGGCATGAATAACTGCCTGCATTGCGGTACTGCCACCCCTAATGCCAAGTACTGTTCCCGCTCCTGCGCCAACCGAATAAATGGCCATCTATTTCCCAGCCGTAAGCGGCTGACTCGCTTGTGCAAGCACTGCGGCGCTACGCTGCAAACCCGCCGCACCACCTGCGACAGTTGCAACCCCAGCTTCGTTGATTGGCAATGGGTGCTGCTGCAGCAGCTCAAAGCAAAAGCGCTGCAACAGTACGCGGCTCAAATTCGCAGCTTGGCGCGGGTGGCCTATCGCAAATCAAGCCGCTCCAAAGCGTGCGCGGTGTGTGGCTACGACACCCATTACGAAGTGTGCCACATCAAGCCAATAAATGGATTTGCGCCAACAGACTCCGTCGCGAACGTAAATGCGTTGGATAATCTGGTTGCGCTGTGTCCTAACCATCATTGGGAATTTGACCACGGCCTGCTACCGGCCATTGTTCTGACCGCAGCAGAAGCTGCAAGCGTGGGAGGCGAGAACTAAAAAACCCGCTCTGCGCACAACAAAGCGGGTTTTTGGTCAGTGTAGCCGCGACGGGAATCGAACCCATATCAAGCGTTTAGGAAACGCCTATTCTATCCGTTGAACTACGCAGCCGCAGCGCAAAGGTAAGAACGGGCGCTGCCCCTACATCTTATACAGCAGCGCGATGCCGAACGAGAGCGCCGTCAAAATCAGCCCCACCATGAAGATGGTGTAGCTGGTGCGCAGCAGGCGGTATTTGCGGGTGAGCACCTCGCCCAGGTAGTAGATGTCCGTCACCATGTTGTTGTAGAGCATGTCTTTCTGCCGCATCAGCTCGCGCATGCCGCCCTGGAAGTTGTCGAGGCTGAGCTTGGTGAACTGGCCGAAGAACAGCAGGTTGACGCGGCGGTTCGTGGCAATCTGAGGGCTTTTCTTCAGCCAGGCAAAGCTCGTCACGTCGGGCTGGGCCGAGAGGATGGCCGTGATGACCGAGCCCAGGGCCGTGACCAGCAGAATGCCCATCGGGATGCCCAGCACGGGGTTGCCGCTCATCATGGGGCCCAGGGCGCCGGCCTTGCCCATTTTGGCGCCCAGGTAGGTGATGATGACCGACATGAGCACGGCGTTGAGCTGAATCATCATGCTGGCCTTTTTGTCGGCCATGTCGCTCAGCTTCATGTGGTTCGAGTACATGGTGCGAAACATCGTTTCGATGCCGCGCTTGGGCTCGGCGAAGGTTTCGCTCTTTTCCTTTTCCTTCTTTTTCTTCTTTTTCTCGGTCTTTTTTAAAGCGTCGCGCTGCTCGTCAAGGTTGTCTTTAAACGCCTTTTTGTAGCGCTCCTTGCCCGCGTCGGAGTGGTACTTGTGCTCCAGCATGAAGTTGAGCTGCAGCTCGGCCCACTCCGGGTTGGAGTAGGTTTGGCCCAGCACCAGCTCCCACTCGGTGCGCAGCAGTTCGGCGCTGCTGCGGAAGTCGTCGCGTGCCAGGTTGCTCATGTCTGCGTCTACCAGCAGCTGCTGCAGCTCGGTTTCGGGCGCGTAGTCGCGGTGCGTCACCTTGATGAGGTCTTTCACCAGCTGCACCCGCTCGGCGGGCACGCCGTGCTCGCCCAGCCAGGTGCCGGCCCGCTCCATGCTGCGGAACTCGTGGCCCTCGTACACGTCGAGGTAGCCGGTGTCGTGAAACCAGGCGGCCAGCAGCAGGGCCTCGGTGTCTTCGGGCGAGAGGCCGGCGGCCGGGGCCAGCACGCGGCATTCCTTCACCACGGCCTCGGTGTGGCGCAGGGAATGGTAGGTGAGCTTGGCTTGCAGCTCCCGGGCAAACAGGTCGGTGACGTAGGCCTGGGCGTCTTTCACCAACGCCGAAGCCTTGGCCTTGGCGGGCTTGTCGGCGGCTTCGGCGGCGAGGGCGGCTTCGGGCGGGGCGGAGTCCGTGGCCGGGGCGGGGGCAACGGTTTCGGGGGTACTTTCTTTCATGACTAGCGAAGCAGCGGCCGGTTCATTCCGGCGGGCTCGCCGGCTTTCAACGCGAAGCGCCGGGCGTAAGTTAAATAGCCCGGCCTAACCGCACAGCCGCGCTTTGCGTAACGGGCCCTAGCGCGCCGGCTGCAGGTTCGTGCCAGTACGTGGGCAGCCGGCGCTTCGTTTACCTTAACAGTACCCCGCGGCGAGCCTTGATGCTCGGCCCTTTTTCTGCTTTATGCCCCCATTTTTTCGCTTTCGCTCCGCGCTGTTGCTGCTCGGCGCCCTTTTGGCGTTTCACTCGCGTGCTTTGGCCCAGGGCGAATCGTCGCAAAACCCCCACGTTTCGCGCCCCAATTACCGCCGCGGCGGCCTCGACTGGCAAAGCAAAACCCCGCCCGACAGCACCCGCATTCGCTACACTGTTTTTCTGATTGGCGACGTGGGCAAGCCCATTGCCAAGGAAAACGGCGGCGAGCCCTCGCTGAATTTCCTGCGCAAAAAAATCATGGAAGCCGGCGCCAAGAGCACCACCGTTTACCTCGGCGACAACGTGTATGAGTACGGCATGCCCGAGGAAGGCGCCTACGACCGCAAAGAAGCCGAGCGCCGCCTGGCCGACCAGATTGACGTGCTGCGCGAATACAAAGGCGAGAAGTACATGATACCCGGCAACCACGACTGGAAGCAGGGCCTCACCGGCGGCCTGGAGCAGGTGCTGCGCGAGCAGCGCTTTGCCGAAAACTACATGGCCCAGGACTCGGCCGCTTTCGGCTACAGCGGCGATTTCATCACGCCCAGCAACGGCTGCCCCGGCCCCTACGAAATCCGCCTGCAGGACGATTTGGTGCTCATCACCATCAACTCGCAGTGGTTTCTGACCAAGCAGAGCGAGCGGCCCTACGGCGCCGACGGCGGCTGCGGCGTGGAAGACGAAACCGACTTCATGGCCCAGTTGGAAGACATTATTGCCCGCAACAAGGACAAAAACATCATGGTGGTGGGCCACCACCCGCTGTTTTCCGATGGCATTCACGGCGGCTACTTCACCCTAGGCGACCACATTTTCCCGCTCAGCATCGTGTACAAGTACGCGTTTCTGCCGCTGCCCATCATCGGGTCCATCTACCCCTTTGCCCGCAAATACGGCGGGGTGAGCCAGGACTTGGCCTACCCGGCCTACCAGGCCTACAAGAAGGGCCTGATGGATATTTTCAACAAGTATCCCAATATCATTTACGCGGCCGGGCACGAGCACAACCTGCAGTACTTCAAGGAGGGCGCCACCCACCTCATCGTGAGCGGCTCGGGCTGCAAAACCCAGCACGTGAAGCCCGGCGGCGCCGGCGATGCCCTGTTTTCGGACAAGGAAAAGGGCTGGGCCCGCGTGAACTACTACGACGACGGCCAGGTCTGGACGGAGTACTTCATCCCGCAGGGCAACGGCGAGAAGGCCCGCCTCGTGTTCCGCACGCCGCTTTATGCCAAAACCACGCAGGGCGTGGCCGCTACCGAGGCCGCGCCGATGACGCCGCTCGACAAGCAGAAGAAAAAGAACGAGCAGGACGTGCAGGCCCAGCCCGTGCCCGCCAAGCGCCCCGACTTCCGCGACAGCAGCGTGGTGGTGGCCGTCAACCCCGCCTACAACAAGCACGGCGGCTTCCACAACTGGCTGCTGGGCGAGCACTACCGCAAGGAGTGGGCCACGCCCGTGAAGTTCCGCCTGCTGGACCTGGCCACCGACAAAGGCGGCCTGGTGCCCTACAAAACCGGCGGCGGCAAGCAAACCGCCTCCCTGAAAGTGCGCAACGAAGCCGGCCACAACTTCTCGCTGCGCGGCATCGACAAGGACCCCGCCGCGGTGCTGCCCGAGGCCCTGCGCACGGGTTTTGCCAAAGACATTCTGCAGGACCAGATTTCGGCCCAGCACCCGTACGCCTCGTTTGTGCTGCCGCCGCTGGGCACGGCGGCCGGCATTTTGCACACCAACCCCGAGCCGGTCTACATTCCGCAGGACCCCCTGCTGGGCCAGTACTACAGCGCGTTTTCCAACAAGCCGGCTGCCATTGAGGAAGACGCCAAGGACGACCAGAGCAACGTGGCCAGCCTGGGCTACGCCAAAAACCTGGTGGGCACCGACAAGATGCTCGAGCGCCTGCTCGAAGACAACGACAACAAGATTGACGCCGTGGCCTTTGCCCGCTCGCGCCTGTTCGACATGTGGATAGGCGACTGGGACCGGCACGAGGACCAGTGGCGCTGGGCCGAGGTGAAAGACAAGGACGGCGACCGCACCTTCACGGCCGTGCCCGAAGACCGCGACATTGCTTTCTTCAAAGGCGACGGCGTGCTGCCCTTCCTCATCAGCCGCAAGTTTGCGGTGCGCAACTTCCAGAACTTCGGCTACGACTACGCCGACTACAAGGGCCTGAACCAGACGGCCCTCAGCAACGACCGCACCTTTCTGAGCAGCGTGAGCCGCGAGCAGTGGGTGGCCCAGGCCCAGTACATGAAGGAGCACATCACCGACGAGGTGATTGAGAAAGCTTTCCGCGACAAGTGGCCCAAGGAGATATATGACCTGCACGCCAAGGAAATCATCGCCAAGCTGAAAAGCCGGCGCGACCTGCTGCCCGACGTGGCCGCCAAGTACGCCGACGTGGTGGCCGACATTGTGGAAGTGCGCGGCACCCAGAAAAACGAGCAGTTTGTGGTGGACCGCCTGCCCAACGGCAACGTGCACGTGACGGTGCGCAAAATCACGAAGGAAGGCAAGGTGACCAAGGTGCTCTTCGACCGCACCGTGGAGTACGGCATCACCGACGAGCTGCGCCTCTACGGCATCAGCGGCAACGACACCTACCTGGTGAAGGGCGACGCCAGCAAGTCGGTGAAGGTGCGCCTGATTGGCGGCACCGACCGCGACACCATCCGCGACGTGAGCCACGTGGGCGGCTTCCTGCACAAAACCCAGGTGTACGACGCCGACACCGGCAACGTCATCAACGTGGGCAAGGAGGCCCGCCTGCGCCTGGAGCCCGGCGTGGACGTGAGCCGCTACGACCACCCCAAGCGCTTCGACCTGAAAGACTACCGCCTGAACTACACCGGCCCGGCCCTGTTCTTCGGCTACAACATCGACGACGGCCTGCTGCTGGGCGGCGGCATCACGCACCGCCGCTACGGCTTCCGCCGCGAGCCCTTCTCGTCGGAGCAAAGCCTGGTGGCCAACTTTGCCCCGGCCCGCGACGCCTTCAACATCAAGTACACGGGGCAATTCACGCGCATGTTTGGGAAGTACGACCTGCGCATCGCGTCGCAGTACTACGGCCCGCAGCTGCTCTACAATTTCTTCGGCATCGGCAACAACACCGCCAACCTGGCCACCGAAGACGCCAACCGCGGCCGCGTCACGGTGCGCACCGTGAATTCGGCCTACCGCGTGCGCTTCAACAGCTTCACCTTCGCGCCCACCCTCGAGCGCAACCTGTTCAGCTTCCTGAAGCTCGGCTTTGGCCCGCGCTACGAGCAGTTCCGCGTGGAGCGCGACCCCATCGGTTCGGTCATCAAAGACAGCCTGACCCGCGGCGGCGACGTGACCTACGAAAACCGCCACTTCGGGATTCGGGCCTCCGATTTCCAGGTGAACCAGTACCTCGGCGGCTTGCTCTACCTCAACCTCGACGCCAGCTCCTCGCCCAAAAACCCGCGCATCGGCATTCGCTGGTACAACGAGTTTCAGTACAACCACCAGCTCAATGGCGAGCAGTTGAACTACGGCCGCCTGACTTCTGAAATCCGGGCGTACCTCACGCCCAACCTGCCCTTCCAAATCACCTACGCCGGCCGCCTGGGCGTGGCCCACAACCTGGGCGACTACCGCTTCTACCAGGCCAACACGCTGGGCGGCACCACCAACCTACGCGGCTACCGCCGCACCCGCTACTCGGGCCGCAGCAGCGTATACGGCAACTTCGAGGCCCGCCTCCAGTTGCTGTCCTTCAACGCCTACCTGTTTCCCGGCAAGCTGGGCATCCTGGGCCTGGCCGATTTCGGCCGCGTGTATTCCGACAACGACACCCGCTCCGGCCTCTCGGCCCTGCACAGCGGTTTCGGCGGCGGCGTGTATGTCGACATCCTGAAGCAGGCCGTCATCAACGCTACGTATTCGGTAGGGGAGGAGAAGCTGGTTTTTGTGGGCTTCGACTTCCTGTTTTAAACCGCCTGCTTTGCCGGCAAAACCCAAAGGCCGCGGCCGTTCATGCCTTAATGAGCAGCCGCGGCCTTTGGGTTTTTGCTAAAAACAGCGTGTAAAATTTTGGGTTTCAGGTTCAAAGCTAACAAGCGTTTGGAAATACGCAGAGGCGGAAATGATTCTAATAAATTCAATTTTGATTGGTATATCAACATTTTATATAGCTAAATCGCCGTATTAATTCAAAAATTCGTAATCGATTTTGCTTGCTTAGCAAAAAATAATTTCTAGCTTGGCAATTCAAAGTCATC
>NZ_JAELXR010000027.1:0-16540 GCF_016427455.1 Hymenobacter miniatus | reverse complement strand
GTGACGTCGCTCGGATAAGCGCGGCGGGTAACTTCCATACCCGCTAATTTCGCTCACAAGTCCATAACACCGTCTAGGGATGTCAGGGTGCCCTTGATACCCTTGCTGATTTGCAGTATCAATAAAAAAGCCGCCCGCTCCCCAACCGGAAGCGGGCGGCTTCATTTCCACTCCTGCCGAAACTTACGCCTCGCTCGGTTTCTCCTTGCCGCTGCCGCCGCCGGAGTTGATGATTTTGCGGGCCTGCGTGTAGCCGTCGTAGAGCGGGCGGTCGAGCAGCTTGAAGGCTTTCATGTCCTCGTCGAGGGTGCGGAGCTCGTCCATCAGGTCGGCGAGCAGGTCTGCCAGGGCCGCGCCCGAGGGGGTGCGCTCGCTGATGGTTTTGCGCACGGCCGGCTGGGCGGTGCGGGAGGTGTCGAGGGCGTCGGTGAGCGGCTCCAGGGCCTTGGGCGTGAGGCCCTGCTTGGCCAGCTCGGACGCTACGTCGGAACCGGCCCCGCCGCCACCTGGTAGCTTTGCCGCCACCGCGCCGCCGGCCCGCACCGGTGCCACGCAGGCCGGGCGGCCCGCCCACAAGGCCTTGCGCACCAGCGGGGCCCGCATCGCCGGCGAAGGCCGGCCGGTGGCTTTTGCCCCCCCCCGAAACCCTTCTGCTCATCATGCTCCTCGCCACCCTCCGCACCCTCTTCGCCCGCGACCTAGACAAGCTACGCCAGGAAATCGAAGCCTATCAAACCGAAGCAGCCCTGTGGCGCACCGCCCCGGGCATCAGCAACTCGGCCGGCAACCTGTGCCTGCACCTGATGGGCAACCTCAACACCTACATCGGCGCCGAACTGGGCCGCACCGGCTACGTCCGAAACCGGGAGCTGGAGTTCTCGCAGCAAGGCGTTCCGCGCGCCGAACTGGTGGCCCGCATCGACGCCACGCGGGCCGTGGTAGCGGCCGCCCTCGCCCGGCTGAGCGATGAGCAGCTGCACCAGCAGTACCCCGTCGTGGTATTCGAAAGCGAGATGACCACCGGGTATTTCCTGGTTCACCTCGCCACTCACCTCGCTTACCACCTGGGCCAAATCAACTACCACCGCCGGTTGGTAGGCGCCTAAGTCCGGCCCGCCCGCCCGCGTG
Organism: Hymenobacter miniatus; assembly: GCF_016427455.1. Taxonomy (NCBI): domain Bacteria; kingdom Pseudomonadati; phylum Bacteroidota; class Cytophagia; order Cytophagales; family Hymenobacteraceae; genus Hymenobacter; species Hymenobacter miniatus. The sequence goes on along the minus strand of NZ_JAELXR010000027.1, from coordinate 15,412 downwards.
CGCGGGGCCGCTACTCGTTCAAGCCCTTCCCGGCCAAAATGCCCGGCGTGCATTTCTCCACCCGCGCCGCCCGCGTGTGAGCCTGCTTGGCCGCCGCAAAATGCAGCAAGTAGGCCCGTTGCCGCCCGGGCGTCAGGGCTGCGAATGCGGCCTGCAGGGTAGGCATTTCGTCCATCTTCTGCTGAAATTCTGCCGGCACGCCGTAGTCCTCACTCGGCTTGAAAGCCACTTTTTGTCCCGTCTTTTCTATATCAATGGCCTCCCGAACGTAGGCCGCCACCACGGCCTCCCGTTCCTTCACCTCCCGCGGGCTGGCAAACCGCAGCTGGCGCTGCGCCTGCGTGTTCTCCGTTTGCTGAATCAGCAAGCCCTGGGGGTCTTTCAACAAGGCTCCCTTGAGAAACAGCACCGCGCAATACTCCTTAAATGCGTGAATGATGCAGACGTTTCGCCCCTGCAGCGTGTAGCAGGGCACGCCCCACTTCAGCTCTTCGGTGAGCCCGGTGGCCAGCACAACCGCTCGCAAATGCGCGAGTTCTTCAAGCCACTTGTGGTTGTTGCTGAAGTAAAAATCAACTGCGGGGTTCATGGTATTCATTGATGGACTTGTGCGAAATGGCCATTCGCCGTGTGTGCTTTCTCAGCCAGAGCCAGCGCTAAAATAAAGCCGCCCTCCCAATAAGCCACCCCGGCCGCCCAAGCTGCCTCCCGCCCTGCAGGCCAGGGCCCTGGCCGTCGAAACTGGCAGCGTTGAATAAGTGGCCCAGCCATCGGTTTCGTGCCCACGGCTGCCAAATCCCGGCCGCCCCTCGCAGGGCTTTTGGCCCGAGGGTCGTCGATGCTTCCAGCTATACTTTCTTCGCAAAGTGTAATTCTTACCGGATTTGATACCTGCCTTCCAAGTAGCTTGGCCCAAAATCTGCATACGTACTTCCCAGACCAGCGCCCACCCGCATATAGCCTTTTTCAGTTGTTCAGGGCCCTTTATCAGCGAACCACCTGCGTATTTACCCGCCTGCTATTCGCCCAGCGCAGCGTGTTGTTCGCCGGTTCTTTTGCATAATTCGTCCTTAAAAACTCCATTTCACGCCCGGAATTCGATTCAAACCGCTACCTTTCTAACATGGAAAGCCGTTTCCGCCTTGGTCGGCATTCTTTTCTATCCTCTTTGCACCCTCCCACCGTGTCCATCGAACTAGAACTCACCGCCCCGCTGGCCCCCGTTTCGCTCGGCTCTGCCCCCCAAACGTTTCCGGCCCGCACCAGCTACGACCACGTCGTGTTGCCCGGCGATTTTCCCGACCCCACCGTCACCAAAATCGGCGACACCTACTGGGCCAGCGCCACCACCGCCGAGTGGGGCGCCATCTTCCCCATCTTCTCCTCCAAAAACCTCATCGATTGGGAGCTGGTGGGCCACGTCTTCCCCGACCGGCAGCCCGACTGGGCCAGTTCCAACTTCTGGGCGCCCGAGTTTCACCACGAAAACGGCCGCACCTACATGTACTACACTGCCCGCAGCAAGCAGGGCGGCATGCTGTGCGTGGCCGTGGCCAGCGCCGACCGCCCCGAAGGCCCCTACCGCGACCACGGCCCCCTGGTGGGCCAGGAAGCCGGCTCCATCGACGGCTTTGCGATGCCCGATGAAAACGGCGACCTTTACCTCGTCTGGAAAGAAGACGGCAACTCCTGCCACCAGGACACCCCCATCTGGGCCCAGCGCCTGAACGACGAGCGCACCGCCCTCATCGGCGAAGCCACCGAGCTATTTGCCAACGACGCCAAATGGGAAGGCCCCCTCGTGGAAGGCTCGGCCCTGGTGCGCCACAACGGCTGGTTCTACCACTTTTTTGCGGGCAACAGCTGCTGCGGCAAGGGCTGCAACTACGCCACCGGCGTGGCCCGGTCGCGCACTTTGCTGGGGCCTTGGGAGAAGCACGAACAAAACCCCATCCTCGACCGCAACGACGTGTGGAAGTGCCCGGGCCACGGCACGGTGACCGAAATGGACGGCCGCTGGTTCTTGCTGCACCACGCCTACCTGGCCGATAGCCACGAGTTCGTGGGCCGCCAGGGCTTGCTTTCTGAGTTCACTTGGAACGAGCAGGAGTGGCCCGAGTTTGTGAACCGCAGCCCCCAGGCCGCCCCCCTCACCGACGTGGCCCGCCTGAACGTGGCCGACGAGTTCGAAAGCGACCGGTTGGGCTTGGAGTGGCAGTGGCCCATCAGCGCCCCCAAGCCTGCCACTGAGCTGCGCGGCGGCCAGCTGCACCTCGCCGCCGGCGCTTCGCGCCTGGGCAACTTGGTGGCCCGCCGCACCCACGTGGCCACCTACAAGGCCGCCACCACCCTCGATTTCGCCGCCCTGCCCGCCGACACCTACGCCGGCATTGCCGCCGTGGGCGACCCCTACAACGCCCTCGCCCTCATGGCCGGCAACGGCCAGGTGCAAATCTGGCACGTGAAGAGTGGCCTGCAGCAGTGCCTCGCTCAGGTCTTCCTCGACGCGCCCTGCGACACGCTCAGCCTGCGCCTCGAAGTATGGGGCGGCCAGCGCTACCGCTTTGCCTTCAGCACCGACGGCGCCACCTGGCAGCCCCTGCCTACCGAGAGCTTCTCCCTCAACGGCACCTACCTCCCGCCCTGGGACCGCGGCGTGCGCGTGGCCCTGGTGGCCCAGGGCGCCGAGGGCAACACGGCGGCGTTCAACAATTTGATTATCCGCAATAAGCGGTAGGCAACCATGCCATGCAAAAAGCCCGGCTGTCCTCACGGAAGGCCGGGCTTTTTCGTGTGCGTCGTTGGTGTAGAGACGCGTATTCGCGTCTCGTCGTTGAACGGCCGGGACTGCGCCGTTTGGGTATCGTTCAAGCGTTATCGTTCAACGCCGAGACGCTACCCCTGCTCGAAAACAGCAACGCCCGGCACATCGGTGTCGGGCGTTGCTGTTTATTCAAGATGGCGGCTACTAGCGGCGGTGCTTCTTCGATTTGCTTTTCGACTTCGAAGGCGAGCTCTTTTTAGCGGAAGACTTGTGCGAGGTGCTCTTCTTGGAAGAAGCCTTGCTCTTGCTGCTCTTCGATTTCGACTTGCTGGACTTGGCGTGCGACTCCGACTTGGCTTTGTGCTTGGATTTGCTCGACTTGCTCTTGCTGCTCGACGACGACTTGTGGGATTTCGACTTGCTTGACTTGCTCGACTTGCTGCTGTGCGACGACTTGTGCGACTTCGACTTGCTGCTGTGGCTGCGCGAGGAGTGGCGGGCGGCGCGGCGGGCTTCGGCGCGGGCCTCGGCCCGGGCTTCTTCGCGGGCTTCTTCGCGGCGGGCGGCGGCGCGGCGGGCGGCCAGAGCCTCGGCGTGGCGGGCCTCGTAGCTGCGGGCCGTGCGGGCCGTGAGGGTGGCTTCTTCGCCGGCTTCTTCGTTGTGGGCGGTGGCGTCGGTTTCGGGCGAGGCGGTGCTTTCGTCGGCGGCAGCCTTGGGGGCTTCGGCCACTATTTTCTTCCGGCGCACCGGCATCAGGAAGTCTCGCTCGGCGCGCTCGCGCAGGCTCAGGTTTTCCTCACCGGGAAGCTTCGTGACGGGGGTTTGAACGCCATTTTGGGCTTGGGCGCTGCCCCACGTGAGCAGCAGCGAAAGGAAGACAAATAGGTGTTTCATAAACGAATAACGTAATTTCAACGGAAGACAAAGCTACACCGCACCCCGGTTAAATGCAAGGCCATAGTGGTTTTAAACGCGGTGAAGCCCCTTTCTGAGTCCCAACGGCCTATTTCGCCCGATTAACGGACTGAGGAGCTACCTGGACCCGCATGCCGGCCGAATGCGCCGAAAACTCCGGCGCGTAGAGGCACTGCACCTGGCTGTGCCCGCCCGAAAAGTCGCCCGCCTGGCTCACCCGCAGCCGGTACTCGAACACGTGCGTGCCGCGCGGCACGGCGCCCAGAAAGAAGTTGGTGGCCGCGTCGCGCGGCGACTCATAATAGCCCAGTCCGTTCTGGTAGCGGTAGCCGCTGAGCTGGCCAACAGGCTCCAGGCCGGCGGCGCGCTGGTCTTTCAGGTGCACGTATTCCAGCTCGCGGTCGGTGCGCATCACTAGGCGCACCACCAGCACGTCGCCCACGGCAAGGGGCGCGGCGGCTGTGAGCTTTTCCAGCTGCGGCCCGCCCGCCGACGACACTTCGCGGTAGAGCTGGCGCTCCAGGCTGAGCGGCGTGGCGGCGGGCGTCACCTTGTCGAGGTCTTCGAAGTACTGCCAGTAGAGGGCGCCCCAGGCCACGCCGGCGTCGGGCTTGGCCACCGTGACTTTGCCCTGCGCGGGCTGCACCTCGGCCGCCGGCCAGCTGGTTTTGAAGTAGCCGGTGCCCGCCTGGGCCGCTTCGGGTTTGAGGGCCTGGCCGCCCACCGTCACTTGCAGCGGCTGGGCGGGCGCCAGCCAGTCGGAACCGCGCAGCAGCAGGGCGTAGCAGGCGTCGGCGGTGGCGCGGGTGCTTTCCCAGCTGTGGGTTTGCTTTTGCTTGAGCAGCCACAGCTTCAGCTCGTCCACGGATTGCTGGTCGTGATTGATTTCGTCGAAGGCCTCGATGAGGGTGGCTTGGGTTTCGGTGGGGGCTTCGCGCCAGTAGTAGCCGCCGCGCACTTCCTTCCAGTACATGCCCAGCTCGGGCGAGTGCAGGGCGTTTTCGGCCAGGGCACGCATGATTTCCCGGGGGGCCGGCCCACCGGCCTTTTCGCGCGTCAGGCTCAACGCAATCAAGGCTTGCAGGTAGCGCGTTTGGGCGGGCCAGTGCTTGGCCGCCTGCTCGTGGTAGTAGCTGTAGGCGTCCTTGGCGCCGGTGGCAATGGGCAGCTGGCGCCAGAAGCTGCGGGCGTAAAGCGCCTGAATCTGCAGGTCGCCCAGGTGGTTTTCGGCCAGCTTCACGCCTTTCTGGCGGCGCAGCTCGGCGTAGTCGCGGGCGGTGGCGGCGTCGAGGTAGCGCAGGGCGCTTTGCAATAGTGCCCGGGCAGTGGGGTCGGTGCTGGCATCGAAGGCCCCCAGCTTGCGCAGCTTGCCGAAGCCGGCCACGATGAGCTGGGTGATGTAGCGGTCGGCGGGCATCTGCTCAAACCACGGGAAGGCACCGTCGGGCAGCTGCATTTTCTGGAGCTTGAGCAGGGCGCGGCTGGTTTCGGCTTTCAGGCGGGTTTCATCGAACAGCTCGGTCAGGCGAACCAGGCGCTCGGTTTCGCTTTGGGCGTCGCGCACCCAGGGCGTTTCCTGCAGCAGCAGGTTCTTGAGCTCCTGGTTCTGGGCCAGCTTGCTGTCGAGGGCGTTGCGTTGGGCGGCCGTGCCGCTTTGGGCCTGGCGCGTCCACTCGGCCAGTACGGTTTTGAAGCGCGGGTTGGACCGGATAATTTGCGCGGCCAGCAGGTTGGCGTAGAGGCGGCTGAATACCTGCTCGGAGCACTCGTAGGGGTACTCCATGAGGTAGGGCAGGCTTTGCACCGCATACCAAGCCGGATTGGCCGTCATTTCCAGCGTCAGGCTGTAGTTGCGGCGCGTGGGGCTGCTGGTGCTGGTGAGCTTTTGCAGCTCGAAGGTGCGCGTGCTTGGCCCCACCATGGGCAGCGGCAGGCTTTCGGTAACGAGAATGCGGTTAGGGAGCACGGGCACGCTGTTTTCCTCACCGTCGGAGAAGCTGGTTGTCAGCTGTTGGGGGTCGGTGGTCACGCCCTTCTTGCGCTTCGATTTCTTTCTTTTCTCTTCCTCAATAACTGGCAACGAAGAGCTCACCACCACCCGGTACGTCACCGCCGCCGGCGCAAAATCCGCCGGCAGGCTGATTTCCCAGCCCACTGCGGCGCTTTGGTGCGCAGCGGCCGACACCGGCTGTTGCGCCGGCCCTTTCAGCAGCTGGGTGGTGAGGTCCTGGCCGGTGGCGGCATCCAGCAGAAACAGCTGGGCCGTGCCACTGGTGGCGTGGTCGGTCAGGTTCGAGAACTTGGCGGGGAAGGTGAAGGTGTCGCCCTGCCGGAAAAAGCGCGGCGCGTTGGGCGTAATCTGGATTTCCTTCTGCGTCACGAGCTGGCGGGCCAGCTGGCCGCTGTGCAGGTTTTTGTCGTGGGCCAGGGCCAGCAGCTGCCAGCGCGTCACCGCCTCGGGCATCTGGAATTCGAGCACCACGTCGCCGTTTTTGTCGGTGTGCAGGGCCGGCTGCCACAGGGCCGTTTCGCGGAAATCGGAGCGGGTGGGCACGGTACTGAGGTCGGGAGCGGCCGGCGCGGGGGCCGGCGGCATGCTCGCACTGCCGCGAATCATGATGCGCTGGGAATTTACCACCCCGCCGGCATTGCCGGACATGGCCCTGTCAGCGGCCATCGGCGCCGGCATCGCGGCGGCCGTGTACGTCTTGTTTTCCACTACTTCTTCCACCACCGTGTGTAAGCCACTGCCACGCTGCGTGCGGCCGGCTTCGCTGAAGTAGTCGGCATGAGTTCGCAGCATGGGGTACTCAATGAAGTAATCCCGGCCAGTGTCGGTGGGCACGAAGAGCGGAACGGCGTTCAGCAGCTGGTAAAAAACCTGCCAGCCGAAACGGGTCTGGTGGTACCCATCCCAGAACGCCAACCCTGTGAAGTGGTGCGGCCGAAAAATGTCCAGGCTTTGGTCGTAGAGCGTGGCGAGCAGCTCGGCATCGGCCGCCTTGCCGTTGGCTTGGCGGATGGTCACGCGCCAGGTTTCCTGCTGGCCAGGCTGCAGCTTGTTGCGGAAAGTGGCAATGGACAGCTGCAGCGGCTGGGGCTTCTCCGTCACTTGCACCGTGGCATCGTGGCGGTACACCACGTTGTCGCGCGTTTGCGTGGTGTGGATGAACAGCGGGCCGTTGGCCGTGGCCGGGCCGCTGGGCAGCGTGAGGCGGCGCTGTTCGTTGGCGTTCAGCGTCAGCCACTCCTGCCGCAACAGCTGGCCGTCGCGGTCTACTTCGAGCAGGAGGTGGCCGCCGGCCGCACCGCCGCCCACCAACACGGTGGCGGGCTGGCCCGGGGCCACGGTGTCGGCCAGCGTCACAAACCAGTCGGGCGTGGCGAAAGGCACGGTGGCGGCCTGCGAGTCGTAGAGCGTAAAATCGAGCTGCGCCCGCGCCGAGTCGGCGCCGGCCGCCACGGCTTCGAGGCGGTAGCGGCCCGTGGGCACCTCGGCCACCAGCGCGCCCAGGGCCAGCTGCGCCCCGGCGTTGGTGTCGAAAGGAGCGGTTTTGAGTACCGCCGACTTCGTTTCGTTTTCGGCCGTCTCCGGCACCGGGCCGGGCACACCGGGCGGGTTTGGGCGGTAGCGCAGGGTGCGGAGGCGCAGCGTGCCGGTGGCGGGCGCGGGTTCGCCGGTGGCGTTGGTGGCCAGCAGCGTCACAGCGGGCAGGCGCTGCTTGTCGGCCATGTTCGGCCCGGTAAGTTGCAGGCTGATGGGGTTGCGGCCGATGGGAAAGGCCCGGGTGCCCGTGCGGGTTTCGCCGGCCGCATCGGTCACGTCGGCCGCGATTTCGAACAGGTAGCCGGGCTCCCAGCCCCGACGCCCCTGCGCGGGCGGCACCAATGGCGGCGTAAACGTGATGCTGAACCGGCCCTCGCCGTCGGTGAGCGTGCGGCCGTGCGCTATTTCCTGCGCGCCGCGGCTGCCGCCGGGCAGGTAGCCGCCGCGCGAGCCGTACACAAGGTCGAACAACGGAAACAACTCGCGGCGCGTGACGCGGTAGCTCACCGCGGCGCCGTCGGTGGCTTGCCCGGCGTAGGCGCGGGCCCGGCCGCCCAGGGTGAGCGGCTGGCCCAGCTGCGGCCGGCCGGGCACCGAGTCGAGCGTGACCAGGAAGGTGGGGCGCTTGTAGTCTTCCACCGCGAAGCTGGTGTTGCCGTACTCGGTTCGCAGCATCATCTGGCCGTTGAGCAAGCCCGTGGGCAGGACTAATGAGCCGTTGAAGCTGCCGTAGTCGGAAGTGGTGAAGGGCAGGGTTTGCACGGGCTGGCCGTTCACGTCCATGAGCCCAACCACCAGCGGCTGTTTGGCTAGCAAGCGTGCTTTAGCGCCCAAGCTCTCGGTGAGGATGCCCTTGAAATACACCGTTTGGCCGGGGCGATAAATCGCACGGTCGGTGAACAGAAAAACGCGTCGCTGCGCCACTGGCGCCGAGGGAGTGCCGGGCCGGTAGTAGCTGCCACCGCCGTTTAGCTGCAGCGTGTCGGGGCCGCGCCAGGCCCGGGTCCACAGCATGCGCTCGGTCCGGCCCTTGGCCGTGGCGGGCAGGGGCAGCGTCACGATGCCGTTGGCATCGGTTTGCAATACTTCGCTGGTAATCGTGAAATCTTTGGGTGGCGCGGCTTCATACACCCGCGTCGTGGCCTGCACCGGCAAGCCCGCCAACGGTGCGCCCGTTTGGCGGTGCATCAGCAGCAAGCGCAACGCTCCGGTTGTGGCATCGCGCTGGTTCACGGCGCTCAGCTCGCTGGCGCCCAGCAGGGCATAGCTCGTCACTGCACCCGGCTTTTCTTCCGTGGGCCGGGTGGCCTGGTTGCTGACGACTACCAGATAGTACCCCGCCGGCACGGCCGCCCCGGCCACGGCCAGTTTCTGCTCTTTGTAGTCCGGCGGCGCAGCCACTGCCATGGCCCACGTGGCGACTGGCGCTTCCTTCAATGCGCGAGCGTAGCGCTGCCCGAACGAGCGCTGCAGCGGGTCGTATTCGTAAGACTGCTGCCACTGCTTCAGCGAAATGCGGTAGGCCCAGGCATATAGCTTGGTCACGTTGCGGGCCGTCACGTCCAGCCGCCACGGCTGATTGGGCACCACAATGCCCGCCGCCGAAAACGTCAGCTCGGGGCGCTCAAGGTCCGAGCGCAGCGCCCGGGCCCGCGCCGCGCCGCGCGACTTCGGAAACCGCGCTTCGGCCTCCCGGGCCAGGCGCACGGCGGTCACGTTGTCGCCGGCTTCGCGCGCGGCTTCGGCGCGCCGGGCCATAAACTCGGTACTGATGGGCAACGCTTTGTACGTATCGGCCATGCGCACCAGCGCGGGCACGTACTGGGCGGCGAGGCCGGTGTTCTGGGTGAGGCCGTGCAGGTAGTCGAGGCGGCTCAGGTCCACGTCGGCCAGCGCGGCCGGGTTTTGCGGGGCCAGCTGCTGGCGCGAGGCCGTGAGGCGCTGCAGCAGGTGCAGCGCGTGCAGCGTGCCGTTGAGCGAGTCGCCGTCGGGCGCCAGCAGGCGCAGGGCCGCAAACTCGGCCGCCGTCCCAAACAGCCCCGGCTCGGTGGGCTGAAACTGCTGCTCGGGCCGGGTGATGTACAGCTCCTGGTTCTTCAGGCCTTCGATGGCGCGCTGGGCCAGCAGGTCGTAGAGCGTGGGGCGCAGGGCGCGGCCCTCGGCGTCGCCCCCCGCGGCGAGGTCGCCTAATTGGGCTAGGGTGGTTTTCAGCTGGCGCTGGGGCTCGTCTTCCACCGACTGGTAGTAGTGCCGCACAATGGCCGCGCCCAGCCGGCCCATGTCCCAGGTGGCTAGGCCCGTGCCGGCATCGGCGCTGGCGCTGGCGTCGGGGCCGGTGCTGGGGGCGGCGCCGGCCGTGCGCTGGTAGAGGCGGTAACGGTTCTGGTTGAGGTATTGGGTGTAGAGCTCGGCCAGCAGCGAATGCAGGATGGGCCGGGCCGGGAAAGTGGCCGTTCGGGCTTCGGCTTCGAGCAGGGCAATGGATTTCTCGACGTCGTCTTCCTCTTTGGCCTGCAGCAGGCGGACTTTGTAGAGCAGCGCCCGCACGTACTGGGGGCTGTTGCCTTCTTTTTTGGCTTGGGCATACAGGGCCTGCACCAGCGGGGCGGCCGTGGCCGTTTGGCCCTTGGCCAGCAGCCCGTCAATTTTTTTCCAGCGGGCCGCATACGGGCCGGGTGGCGTGGGTGCGGCTGAATCGGCGCTTAGAATGGCAGCAAACAGCAGCAGAAACAACAGGGAAAGGCGCATAAACAAAATAACAAGCTGAACCGGTAGCGCCTTAAAGATGCCCGCCGCTCAATTATTGCACAGCGCCGGCGTTGCAACCTTTTTTTCACCGTCTACATCCTCGTAGCTCACGAGTTACGTGCGTAGCTTTGCCTGCATTTTTCATCTTTAACTCTTTCATTCTTTTCTCTTTTACCACTCCTTTTTTCTATGAAAAACTTGCTTACTCTGTGTGCCCTCACGGCTGCCATGGCCGGGGCGGCTACCTCCGCCCACGCCCAGGCCGCCATCGAGTTTGGCCCCCGGCTGGGCCTCAACATCTCGACCGTGAAGGAAAGCGGCGTGCCCGCCGGCCAGTTCAGCCAGGAAACCAAGTCCATTATGGGCGTGCAGGTGGGCGCCACCCTCAACGTGGGCATCAACGACAACTTCTCGTTCCAGCCCTCGCTGCTGTTCTCGCAGAAGGGCGCCGAATTTGTGGGGTCATTCGACTTCGCCGACAACCCTCCCTACAAAACGTCAATCAAGGTGACGGCCACGCCCAAAATCAACTACCTGGAGCTGCCCCTGAACTTCGTGTACACCTTCGGCGGCCACGACGGCTTCCAGGTGTTTGCCGGCCCCTACGCGGCGCTGGGCGTGAGCGGCAGCGGCTCGGCCAAAGGCACCATCGAAACCAACGACCCCGACCTAATAGCCGCCGGCGCCACGGGCTCGTTCCCGGCTTCGCTCAAGGTAGAGTTTGGTGATAAGCAAAATGATAACGCCAACAACAACAGCACGTCCAACACCCTCTCGGCCACCGTCACGGTGCGGCGCTTCGACGCCGGCCTCAACGCCGGCGTGGGCTACCGCGTGGGGCCGTTCCAGGCGCAGCTGGGCTATGGCCTGGGCCTGGTCAACTTTGTGCCCAAAGACACCGACGGCAACGACACCGGCAGCAAGAGCTACAACCGTGTGCTACAGCTTTCGGCCAACTACTTCTTCGGCGGCAAATAGGCTTTGTCCGCTCAAAACATGAAAAAGCCCCGCGCCGGCACTGCCGAAGTGGGGCTTTTTGATGGAGAAGAAAATCGAAAGGGGGCTTAGGCGGCGCTCACGTTGCTGGCCGGCACGCCGTTGCCCACGAGCACGGCTTCGGCCTGGGCAATGTGGCGCTGAATGTGCACCACCATGAACTCCAACTGGTCGGTGAGGCGGAAGAGCAGCAGCGGAAAAATGGCGTTCGGAATCCGGATGGCGTTGGCGTTTACCTGCCGGGCCAGCAGCACGAGGCGCAACAATTCGTCAATTTGGCGGCTGAACACCTCGGCCACGGTGCGCGGCAGGCGCGTGCCGGTGGGCGCGTAGCGCTGCGGCGACTCATAGGTTTTGATGCTGGCAGGCGCACGCATCGCCTCGATGAAACGCCGCCCAAAGTAACCCGATTTCACGGTGGGCGCGGGCTTCGAGCCGCGGGCCTGGGCCTTGGCAATGCGCGCCGCAATGCTGGGCAAGTAGTAGCCGCCCACGATGTTGAGGTGTTCGAGGCACTGGCCGGCGCTCCAGCGGCTGGGGCTGGGCCGGCGGTTGAGTTCCTCGGCGCTCAGGGGCCGAAAGCGCTGCTGCGCCACCACCCGCAGCACCAGCAGGTCGTTGGTGAGTTGGTCAAAAAAATCGGAGGTGGCGCGAACGACAGCGGGCATGGGCGCGGGGGCTAACAAGCCGTAAACATACAATTTAGCAATTGATTCCGAACGGTTTTCTACGCAACGACGTGCGCCATGGCGGGGCAATTAACTGCCGTTCGGTATCTTGGCCTCATGCTTAAACACCGGATTTTAGGAACTAGTGCACTTGCGGGCCTTCTGACGTTGGCCCTCTCCCCCGCCCGAGCCCAGGCCGTGCCCAACCCCGGCGAGCGAGTCGAGAGCCTCATCACGTTCGGGGCGCAGTCGGACAAGCAGTGGGGCGACGACGACTTCAGCCAGACCTTTTTCTTCCTCATTCCGGAAAGGCAGCGCACGCCCGTGTACATCCGCGTGTTCGACCCCGACTGCGGCGGCAAAAACGACGACCTGAAAGGCCTGGCCAACACCACCACGTCGTTCAGCCTCTACGGCGGCCCGGGCACCTTCAGCGGCCCGCAGGCCCGCGACCCGCGCCCCACCAGCCCCACGCCCCCCGGCCGCCTGCTCAAAAGCGTCACCTTCGGGCAGGATGCGAAGTACGACGGCAAGTGGTACACCTTCGGCCCGCTCAACCCGCTGGAAGGCGAGATGGTGGACGAGTTCAAAGGGCACGTTTTCAAACTGGTGGCTCGCGGCCTCAGCGGCAACGACGGCAACCTGTACCGCTATTTTTTCAGCACCAGCCCCACCGAGAACGTGTCGGTAGAAGGCGGCAATGCCTTCACCTACGAGTATTGCTTCCGGCTGCCGGCCACGGCCAGCAAAACCACCGTGCACCTCTACCCTTTCGTGAACGACAAGGTGGTGAGCATCAAGCAAAGCAATTTCGACGTGGACAATGCCGCCACACTCAACGTGTTCAGCATTGCCAAAAATGGCCAGCCCGGCGCCATGAGCGGCGACGGCGTGTGGACCAGCAGCACGCTGCCCATTGCCGACAAAGAGCACGGCCTCAGCCTTGATTTTCGCCTGACCTCAACCAAGCCCGCTCCCAACGACATGGTGCTGTACGTCACCGACCAGTACGACACGGCTCTGCCCTTTTTCGCCATCCCGCTGGGCGGCCCGCCGCGCTACCAATACGATGTAAAGGTGAAGGTGCACCGGTAAAGCGGGAAGGTTGGGAGATAGGGAGAAAACAGCACGTCATGCTGAGCGTAGCATGACGTGCTGTTTTCTCCCTGTCTCCCCTACATTCTCTATTCGTCGGCTTCGCCGTCGCGGCCGGCATTGCGGCGGGGGGCGCCGTGGTCGGCGGCTTCGTCGTCGCCCTGGGCGGAGCGGTTTTCCTGGCGGGCCTGCTGCCCGTAGTTCTGGGCGCGGTCTTCGCTGCGCTGCTCGCCTTGGGCGGGCGAGCCGGCGTTGCTGCCCGGCTGGCTGTCGTCGTAGGCATCGTTGTAGGACCCGCCGCGCGAGCCAACTCCCTGGCCGGCATCGCCGCGGTTGGCCTGCTCCTGCACGTAGCCGTTGCGGTCGTCGCCGGTGGCGAAGTCGGGGGCTTGGCGGGGCTGCTCGCGGCCACGGTCGGCGTAGCCCAGGCTGCTGGCGGGGCGCTCGCCGCGGTCATCGGCAGCGGCGGGGGCGTGAGCGGCGTAGCTGGGGTTGTGGGCATCGGGGCGGCCTTGCTTGTCGGTGCCGCCCGGCGTGGGCAGGTAGTCTTCGGTTTGGTTGCGGTGCTCGCCGGTGGGCTGGGCGCTGCTGTCGGCGGTGCCGCGCAGCGAGGTATGGCCGTAGTCGGGCGCGAAGCCGGTATCGGTGGGGCTTTGGGCCGAGCCGTTGTCTACTTGCCGGGCGCTGTTGGCATCGGCGCGGTCGGGCTGGTTGCGGTTGTCGCCGTTGGGGCCGGCATACTCACTGCCCCGCACCTGGCCGCTGCCGGCCGCCGGGCCACCGGGGGCGCTGGCCAGCACGGGCCCGCGCTCGAAGCCGTACTCGGAACGGGTGTCGGGGCGTTCGTCGCGGCCGTCATACGTGCGGTAAGCATTTAGGTCGCCGGAGCCGGGGCGCACGTTGCCTTCGCCGTAGTACTGAGCATCGGCGGGGCCCTGGTGCTCGGTGATGCCTTCCCGAAACTGGTTGCCAAAGCCGCCGTGGGTGGTGCCCTGCTGGCTTTGCACGCCAAATTCGCCGCGGTTGGGGTCGCTGTCCTGATTGTCGCGGCGGGCTTGGTCGCGGTAGCTGTCCTGGGTGCTGTTGCTGAAATTGCCGCCGTAGGTGTCGCCGGGCGTGAGGTCGGCGGGGTCGGCTTCCTTGTTTTCCTGCGGGCGCGGGTTGGCTTCCACGGCGCCCTGGCCCACGCCGGTTTCGGCATCGGCCAGCGACTCGCTCGACGCCGGCGCGCCGGGGCTGCTGATGTCGGGCGTGCCCGGGTTGGGGGCGCCGGTGTGGGGCGGGCCGCCGGGAATGCCCACGCCCGCACCGGGGGCGGTGTGGCGGGCGGCCGTGTTGCCCAGGGGGCCGTCGATGCGGTTGCCCGCAATGTCGTTGGATTCGGTGTTGAGGTTGAGCGCTTCGTTTTCCATGGGGCTGGCGGGGCGGGAACGGGTGAAGAATGAACTGCTCGTCTATACGCGGCGATTAACCCGTTGTTCTGCCAAGCTCTTGGTGGCGCGCGGCGTTCGGCGCGGCAATTTTACCTTTGCCGGGCCTGGGCCCGTGCGGCGCGTGGGCGGCCGGCGCGCCGCTTGTGTCCTACCGTAGTCTAGGCCCGTTATTTACCCCATTCATACGCTCATGCTCACCGGCACCGTTAAATTTTTCGACGACACCAAAGGCTTCGGCTTCATCGTCGCCGACGACAACCAGGAAGAAATTTTTGTACACCAAACCGGCCTCATCCACGAAATCCAGGAAGGCGACCGGGTGCAGTTCAACATCAAAGCCGGCAAGAAAGGCCCCAACGCCGTGGAGGTTACCCGCATCGTGTAAACCACTGGCCCTATCTGTAAGCAACAAAGCCGGTCTGCGCACTGCAGACCGGCTTTGTTGTTGAAGCCAAACGCTACTTCTTGGCCTCGTGCTTGGCTACGCGCACGCCCACGGCCATGAGGCCGGGCAGCTGGTCCTGGCGCATGTACTGCTCCAGGGTGAGGGTGTAGTTGCCGGGCTTGGCAAAGCGCTGGTTGGGCAGGGCCAGCAGCTGCATGTCGTAGATGTCGCCGGTGCCACTGCCCTTGGGCTCACCGGTTTTGGGGTCCATCAGCAGCATCTGGTGCAACAGTGGCCGGCCCACGGGGCCGGCCGGGCCCACCAGCGTATGCTTCACGTATAGGTTGTAGTAGCCGTAGCTGGAGGCATGCCGCACGTTGAAATACACATCGTAGCGCGCCGCCGTGTCCTCAATGGCAAACGTAAACGCCGGCTTCTGCTGCACGTCCCAGGAGTAGTTGGCGAAGTCCGTGTTCTGCTCAAACACCCGGTTGGGGTCGCAGGCGGTGAGCGCGCACAGTAGCCCGGCGGCCACGGCCGCGCGGAGAGCAAAGCGGTGATTCATGCAAATAGCGGGCATTCGATAATCAAGCGGAGAAATTACGCACCGGCCGGTGCGGGTGCGGGTCCAGCCGCGGCGCCGCCCTCACCGGCCGGGCCGCGGCCACCGCGGCGGTTGCGGCCACCGCGGCCCTCCCGGCGTTCGCCACCTTCGCGGCGCTCGCCGCCCTCAGCGCGGGGCTCCGAGCCTTCGCGCCGGGAGCGAGGCTCGCCGCTTTCGGCTGCGGGGCGGCGGTTGCGGCCGCCCTCGGGGCGTGCCTCGCCGGGCGCGCCGCCGGGGGCATCGGGACGGGGCGAGTC
>NZ_JAELXR010000026.1:0-17857 GCF_016427455.1 Hymenobacter miniatus | reverse complement strand
GTATTAATTCAAAAATTCGTAATCGATTTTGCTTGCTTAGCAAAAAATAATTTCTAGCTTGGCAATTCAAAGTCATCATTCTTCCACTCCTTTCCCACCACATATTTTCCACAACTACATGAAAAAGGCTTACCTCTTCGCGCTGGCCCTTTTGGGCAGCGCAGGCACTTTGCTGGCGCAAAACGTTGCATCGCGTGCCGCCCAGTCCACCAACGACGACGCTACCCCCGTCATTCTGCGCCGCTCCTGCGCCGCCGATGACGTGCTACGGGCCCAGATAGCCGCTGACCCCGCCCTCGCCCGCCGCATGGAAGCCATCGAAGCCCAGACGCAACGCTTTGTGGCCGCGCGGGCTGCCGCCCACCGCAACAGCGGAGGCGCTACGGGTGGCACCACCACGGGCACCTCCTCGGCGCTCAGCGGCACGGTCACCATCCCGGTGGTGGTGCACGTGCTCTATAATACCGCGGCCGAAAACATCTCCGACGCCCAAGTGCAGACGCAGATTGACGTGCTGAACGAAGACTTCCAGAAGCTCAACGCCGACGCCAACAAGACCTATCCGTATTCGGGCCTGGCCGCAGCCACGCCCGTGCGCTTTGTGCTGGCCCCCGGCGGCATCGTGCACAAGTTCACCAAAACCCGCTCCTGGAGCACCAATGATGCGGTGAAGAATTCCAAGCGCGGCGGCGACGACGCCTGGGACGCCACCAAGTACCTCAACCTGTGGTCGTGCAACCTGGGCCAGGGCCTGCTGGGCTACGCCCAATTCCCCGGCGGCGCCCCCGCCACCGACGGCGTCGTGATTCTGTACTCGGCCTTCGGCAGCCGTGCCAAAATGCCGGCTGGCACCACGGGCACCTTCACCACCACCTACGACCTGGGCCGCACCGCCACCCACGAAGTAGGCCACTGGATGAACCTGCGCCACATCTGGGGCGATGACGGCGGCGCCTGCACCGGCTCCGACCAGGTAGCCGACACCCCCAACCAGGGGGCCGAAAACTACGGCTGCCCGGCCGCCGGCAAGTCCTCGTGCACCAATGCCGCGACGGGCGGCGACATGTTCATGAACTACATGGACTACACCGACGACAAGTGCATGTTCATGTTCTCGCGCGGCCAAGCCACTCGCATGACGGCCGTGTTCGACGCCGGCGGGGCCCGTTCCAGCTTTGCCGTGGCCAGCGGCGTGTTGCGGCAGACGGCCGCGGTGGCCCCCACCACGGTATACCCCAATCCGGGCCGCGACGCCGTGAGCCTGACGCTGCCCGCCGGCACCGACGCCGCCCGATACGCCGTGCGCGTGTATGACATGAGCGGCCACGAAATGACCCAGGCCCGCTACAACGGCCAAGGCACGCTGCAGACCAGCGCCCTCCCCAAGGGCCTTTACTACATCAGCATCAGCGACGGCGTGAACACGTCGCGTCAGCGCTTCGAGAAAGAGTAGATTTTACTAGCGCTGATAAGCCCAACGCCCTGCCCGAATCGGACAGGGCGTTGTGGTTTCTGGCCTATAAAAGAGCCGCCCGGGGGGCGGCTCTTCTCGTTTACAGCCTTCCGGAATCGTTTGTTAAATGAATGTTTGGTGAAAATGTTAAAAATTATTCTAATTATTGATTGAATAATTGAATTAATTGTCAACATTATGGTGAATGACAGAATTATGTTGTCATTTTTGCAAAATTATAAATAGCTTGCCGACCTAATTTTTACTTCCACAAACCCACATATTTTACATGAAAAGAAACGTTTACGCACTTGCCCTTAGCTTTTTGGGCTTAGCAATGGCTGCTACCCAGGCCCTTGCTCAAACACCTCCTCACCGCACTTGCGCCACCGACGATGTGCTGCAGGCGCAGCTGGCCGCCGACCCCGGCCTGGCCCAGCGCATGGCCGCCATCAACAACCAAGCGCTGCAGTTTGCGGCCAACAAAGCGGCCGGTGCCCAGCAGCGCACTTCGGCCATCACGGTCACCATTCCGGTGGTGGTGCACGTGCTCTACAGCAACGCGTCGGAAAACATTTCCGACGCCCAGATTCAGTCGCAGCTTGACGTGCTGAACGAAGACTACCACAAGCTGAACGCCGACTACACCAAAACCCCCAGCGCCTTTGCCGGCCAGGTGGCCGACGTGGGCATTCAGTTTACGCTGGCCAAGCGCAACCCCAGCGGCCTGGCCACCACGGGCATCGAGCGCAAGAGCAGCACCGTGACGAGCTGGGGCACCGCCGACAAGATTAAGAGCACCGCCACCGGCGGCCTCAACGCCTGGCCCTCTGGGCAATACCTGAACCTGTGGGTGGGCACCATCGGGGGCGGCATTCTGGGCTACGCTCAGTTTCCGGGCGGCGCGGCGTCTACCGACGGCGTGGTGATTTCGCCCGTGTATTTTGGCCGCACCGGTACCGTGACCGCGCCCTACAACCTGGGCCGCACTGCCAGCCACGAAGTGGGTCACTGGCTGAACCTGAACCACATCTGGGGCGACGACAACGGCGCCTGCACCGGCACCGACAACGTGAGCGACACCCCCAACCAGGGCGCCGAAAACTATGGCAAGCCGGTGTTTCCGCACGTGTCGTGCTCGAACGGGCCTAACGGCGACATGTTCATGAACTACATGGACTATGTGGACGACGCGGCCATGTTCATGTTCTCGACGGGCCAGAGCTCCCGCATGAATGCCCTGTTTGCCACCGGCGGCGCCCGCGTCAGCCTGCTTTCCTCGCAGGGCGGCGTGGCGCCCGGCGGCACCACCACGCCGCCCGCCACCATCACCTACTGCGCCAGCAAGGGCAGCAGCGTGGCCTACGAATACCTCGACCTGGTGCAACTGGGCGGCATCAGCCGGACGTCGGGGGCCGATGGGGGCTACTACAACGGCACGGCCCTGAGCACCAGCGTGGCCGCCGGCTCGTCGCAGACCATCAGTTTCTCGGCTGGGTTCGCGACTTCTTCCACTTACACGGAATACGTGAAAGTGTACGCCGACTGGAACCAGAACGGCGTGTTCACCGACGCCGGCGAGCTGCTGGTGAACGCCGCCGGCAGTGCCAGCAGCGCCACCCGTACCGGCACCTTCACGGTGCCGGCCACGGCCAAAACCGGCGCTACCCGCCTGCGCGTGGTGCTGAGCGACAACTCGGGCACCACCAGCTGCGGCAGCTACAGCTACGGCGAAACCGAGGACTATACCCTCAACGTGACGGGCGGCACCGCCCGCACCGACGGCAGCACGGCCCGCCAGGCCAGCGGCAGCGGTGCCCCCGACCAGTACACGCTCTACCCGAACCCTGCTACCGACGTGCTGGTCATTGCCCGCCCCCTGAATGCCGACCCGGAGCAGCCGTTTACGGTGCGCGTGTTCGACCTGCGCGGCAGTGAGGTGAAAGGCTTGTCGTTCGACAACGGCCAGCTGAATATTTCGGAGTTGCGCGCGGGCATCTACCTGCTCACCGTGAGCGACGGCAGCGGCACCACGCACCAGCGCTTCGTGAAGGAATAAGCTAGGGCCGCACCCGTTCAGGGTGCACGCAACGGTCCCCATTTTCCTGCCAAAAAGAAAGCCCCGGCTGTATGGTCGGGGCTTTCTTTTTAACGGTCATGGGCAGCACCGCACCTAATGCAGGCGGCCGATACATTCGCTGAATTGAAAAAAATGGCCGAAGCCAAAATTGTGTTGGAATTGAATTTTTGGCAAAAAAATGAATGTGTGCCCAAATGATTTTCGGAAGATGAAGAAAAAGTTGCGAACCTCGCTACTTAAGCCAGCAAGCATATGATTATTAAAATGAGATTAAAATTTGGTTAAATTGAGAGTTTGACAATAATTGTGTAACTATGGTGGAGGATTTTGAAAAATCCGCAATGTGCTTCCTTTCTGCCGCTTATCCATTATTCCACCATTCCATCCTTTCTAATGAGTAGAGCTACTCGACAACAAACTTCAACGCCTAGAGCCAACCGCTTGCTTTTCCGCCTCGGCGGGCTGGCAGCGGGGCTGGTGTTGCTGACCGGTACCAGCGCCATGGCGCAACTAGCCGGCACCTACACCATCGACAAAACCCAGCCCACGGGCGGCACCAACTTCGCCAGTTTTACGGCGGCGGCCGCGGCGCTCAACACGTCGGGCATTTCGGCCAGCGTGCGCTTCAACGTGCTGAACGGGCCGTATAATGAGCAGTTTGCGCTGGGCCAGGTGACGGGCGTGAGCGCCACCGATACCATTGTGGTGGACGGCGGCGCCAGCAAGCAAACGCTGAGCTACACCGGCACCAGCGCCCAGCCCGCCGCCGTGCTGCTGAACGGCACCGACTACGTGACCCTGCGAAACCTGACCGTGGATGTGTCGACGGGGGCCACGTATGGCATCGGCGTGCACCTGGTGGGGCAGGCCAACCGCAACCGCGTGGCCAACTGCGTGGTGATGGGCACCACCGCGGCCACTTCGACCACCGCCAACGCGGCCATTGCGGCCAGCGGCGGCGTCACGTCGGGCACTTCGGCTGGCGACGCCAACAACCTGCGCATTGAGAACAACGTGCTCAGCGGCGGTTACTACTGCGTGATTCTGACGGGCACGAGCGCCACGGCCCGCGCCACCGGCAACCGCATCACGGGCAACGAAATCCGGGATTTCTACCTCTACGGGCTAGACCTGGAGAACAACAGCGGCCTGCAGGTCATCAACAACAACATCCACCGCAGCACGCGGGCCGCGGTGAGCACCTTCTACGGGGTATACCTAGTGGGCAGCGCGGGCTCGGCCATTGAGCGCAACCGCATCCACGACAGTTTCACGGGCAACCCGGCCAGCACTTCGACGGGCTATGGCTTGTACTTCACGAGCGACGGCACGGCCGGCGCCGAGAACGACGTTGTGAACAACCTGATTTACAATTTCAATGGGTCGGGTACGGAATACGGCATCTACAACACGGGCTCCGACTTCGCGCGCTACTACCACAACACGATTTCGCTGGATAACCAAGCGGCCACGGGCGCTACCCAAACCACCTACGGCTTTTACCAGACCGGCGCGGCCACGGGCATCGACTTCCGCAACAACCTGGTGAGCGTGACGCGCACCGGCGGCTCGGGCGACAAAACCGCCGTGGCGTTCATCACCACGACTTCAACCATCACGTCGAACTACAACGACCTGTACGTGGGCAGCGGCACCGGCTACGTGACCGGCACCTACGGCACCACCGACTACGCTACCCTGACCAACTGGCGCACCGCCAACGGCGGCGTCTACGACCAGAACAGCGTGCAGGCCAACCCCGATTTTGTGAGCCCGACCCTGGTGCCTTCGGCCAGCCCCCTCAACGGGACGGCGACGCCCCTGGCCCGCGTGCCGCGCGACTTTGCCAACGCCCTGCGCAGCACCACGGCCCCCGACATGGGCGCCTACGAATTCACGCCGGCCAGCAACGACGTGGCGGTGGAAAGCATCGACTCGCCCACGGCGCCCGTGGCGCCCGGTGCCCGCACCGTGACGGTGACGCTTCGCAACAACGGCGCGGTGGCCCTGAACTCGGTGCGGCTGGAGTACACGCTGAACGGCGGCACGCCGGTGGCCCAGACCTTTACCCTGACCGGCGGCGTGGCCCCCGGCACCACCCGCGCCGTGTCGTTCACCACCCCGGCCACCATCGTGACGGGCGCCAACGTGCTGGCCGTGACGGCCAGCCTGCCCAACGGCAGCACCGACGCCAACCCCGGCAACAACACCCAGACCCTGACGCTGTACACGGCCCTGGCCGGCACCTACACCATCAACAAAAGCCAGCCCACGGGCGGTACCAACTTCGCCGGCTTCACGGAGGCCGCCGCCGCGCTCAACTCGGGCGGCATTTCGGCCAGCGTGCGCTTCAACGTGCTGAACGGCCCGTACACGGAGCAGTTTGCGCTGGGCCAAGTAACGGGTGCGACGGCCACGGATACCATCGTGGTGGACGGCGGCACCGCCAAGCAAACCCTGCGCTACACCGGCACCTCGGCCCAACCGGCGGCCGTGTTGCTGAACGGGACGGACTACATCACCCTGCAAAACCTGACCATCGATGCGTCGGCGGGCACCACCTACGGCATTGGCGTGCTGCTGGTGGGCGCGGCCAACAACAACCGCGTGGCCAACTGCGTGGTGATGGGCCCCACCGCGGCCACCTCGACCACGGCCGATGCCGCCATTGCGGCCAGCGGCGGCGTGGCGTCCGGTACCTCCGCCGGCGATGCACGCAACCTGCGCATTGAGAACAACGTGCTCAGCGGCGGCTACTACTGCGTTATTGTGACCGGCACGAGCACCACGGCCCGGGCCACCGGCCTGCGCATCACGGGCAACGAAGTGCGGGACTTTTACCTCTACGGCATTGACGTGGAAAACCAGGCCGGGGCACAAGTGCTGGGCAACGACGTGCACCGCACCACCCGCGTCGACGTCAGCACGTTCTACGGCGTGTACCTGACTGGCTGCGTGAGCACGGCCATTGAGCGCAACCGCATCCACGACCCCTTTACGGGCAGCCCCAGCGACACCGGCACGGGCTACGGGCTGTATTTCACGGCGGCCGATGGCACGGCGGGGACCGAGAACGATGCGGTGAATAACCTTGTGTACCACTTCACCGGCTCGGGCACGCTGTATGGCATTTACAACAGCAGCTCGGACTACGCCCGCTATTATCACAACACGATTTCGCTCGACAACGCCTCGGGCGGTGCTACCCAAACCACTTATGGGTTCTACCAAACCACGCTGGCCACGGGCATCGACTTCCGCAACAACCTGGTGAGCGTGACGCGCACCGGCGGCTCGGGCAGCAAGTACGCGCTGTATTTTGCGACGACGACTTCGACCATCGTGTCGAACTACAACGACCTGTACGTGGGCACCGGCGCGCTCTACTTCACGGGCCGCTACGGCACCACCAACTACGCGGCTCTCTCGGACTGGCGCACTGCCAACGGCAACGCCTACGACCAGAACAGCGTGCAGGCCGAGCCCCGCTTCGCCAACCTGGCCCAGGGCAACCTGCAGCCCACCACCGCCCCGCTCAACGGCGCCGGCATTGCGCTGGCCCGCGTGCCGCGCGACTTTGCGGGCGTGCTGCGCTCCACGCCGCCCGACCTGGGCGCCTATGAGTTTGCGCCCGTGACCGACGACGTGGCCCTCGTGAGCATCGATTCGCCCACGGCCGTGGCCGTGCCGGGCGTGAACCCCGTGCGCGTCACCATCCGCAACAATGGCGTGGGCCCGCTGGCCTCCGTCACGCTGGCCTACAGCCTGAACGGCGCCGCGCCCGTGTCGCAAACCTTCACGGGCCTCACGTTGGCCACCGGCGCCAGCCAGCAGTTGAGCTTCACGCAGGGCGCCAACGTGACTCTGAGCGGCACCAACACCCTGAGCGTGACGGCCAGCCTGCCCAACGGCAACCCCGACGGCAACGCCAGCAACAACACCCAGACCCTCACCTTCGACCAGCCTACGCCGCCCAACGACGAGCCCTGCAACGCCGTGGCGCTTGTTAATGGCGTCACCACGACGTCTTCGAACAGCGGTGCCAGCACCAGCACCCAAGCCGGCATCAGCACGCCGGCCTGCGGCGGCGGCAACCTGCCCCGCGACGTGTGGTTTGCCTTCTCGCCCACCGGCCCGAACATGACCCTGACGCTGACCGGCGCCCCCGCCGGCACCTTGCGCATCTTCACCAGCCCCAGCTGCTCGGCTGGTCCGTTCAACCTGGTGCAGTGCGAAGGCAGCGGCACAGCCAACACGGCCCTGGGCACCGTATCGGTGAGTGGCCTCACGGTGGGCCAAGGCTATTATCTGGCCGTGAGCGGCTTCGGCGCTTCGGATACCCCGGGCACGTTCACCATTACCCCCTCGGTGGTGTCGAGCAGCCGCAACAGCCTCAGCACCGCCCTCGCCGTGTATCCTAACCCCAGCGCCACCGGCGAACTCACGCTGCGCCTGGCCACGGGCACGGCCGGCACGGGCACGGTGCAGCTCCTGAATGCCCTGGGCCAGGTGGTGAAACACCAGCCCCTGGCTGGCACCGGCGAGCAGTCGGTGTCGACCCGCGGCCTGGCGGCGGGCCTCTACACGCTGCGCGTGCAGGCCGGCCCCGACGTGCTGACCCGCAAAGTGGTGCTGCAATAAGCGTTTGCCTGCACTGTCTCTGAGCTATTCTTTCAACCTGAAAAAAGCCCCGGCCGTCTGGTCGGGGCTTTTTTTGTGGGGTGCCGGGCCTGAAGGCGCTGTACCAGGACGGCGCCCATCCGGCGCGGGGCAAGGTGGCGGGCTACACCCGCACCGGCCATTCTGCCCCAGGGGGAGATTGACGCAGGTGGCCACGCTGGAGGACTTGTACAGCACGGCCAACCCGCTGGCGTCGGGGCTGGCCGACGAAATGGTGACGGCCGACCCGCTGCAACTGCTGCACGACCGCACGGCGGCCTACAAGCTGCTGGTGGGCACGCCCCGCCAGCAGTCGGCGAACGGCAGCGTGCTGCGCGAAGCCGCGGGGCGCCACCTCGGCGAAGCCCGCGCCGGCCTGGACTGGCTCGATGTGCGCGTGCCCAACCTGAAAAGCGCCCGGCCCGACCTGGTGGCCGAGCATTTCAAAGTCCGCACCGTGGTGGACGCCGGCCGCGGCGGCAAACCGACGGGCGGCACCCCGTCGCCGGCGATGTAGCGCCCGGTGGCGAGAAGCGAAAGAAGCCCCGGCCGCTCACGCAGCCGGGGCTTCTTTGTGGTGTTGCTGTTGGAGTGGCTTTGGGGAGGGAAGCGTTTAAATTACCGTTTTGCTAAGCGTTCTGGTCACTATTTCCATTTATCTCCGTCATGATTTCGGCGAATAGACGGGCAGATTTCAGCCGGTTTTCCTGCGCGTACATGGTGGAGGCTGTGATGAGCTCATCGGCTCCCGTTTCGGCCAAAAACGCCTGCAGCCGCCGCTTCACGGTTTGCTTGCTGCCGACAAATGAGAACTTCAGCATTTGCTGCACGGCCGGATGATGCCACATGCCTTCCAGTTCTGCGGTCATGGCCGTGGGGGGCTGCAAGGGCTCTTTCGCCCCACCGGTTAAGAGCGCGACGAACATTCTGATTAATGACGTGAACTGCTGCTGGGCTTCTGCATCGGTATCGGCCACGTACGCATTGATGCCGACGATGGTGTAGGGCTGCTGGAGCACGGCCGAAGGTTGAAACTCGTCGCGGTAAATCCGCAGAGCGTCGAACAAGTGCGTGGAAGCGAAGTGACTGGCAAACGCATAAGGCAAGCCCAGCTTGGCCGCCAAATGCGCGCTGTCGGTGCTGGAACCCAGGATGTAGAGTGGCACGTCGGTACCCTCGGCCACCGGGGCTCTGACCACCGCGTGCTTATTTTCCGGCGAAAAGTATTCCTGGATTTTGCTGACTTCGCGGGGGAAAGAGTGGGCTGCCTGCATGAAATCCGAGCGGATGGCCTGCGCAGTTTGCGTGTCGGTACCGGCGGCTCGTCCCAGGCCCAAATCAATCCGGCCCGGGTACAAATGCGCCAGCGTCCCGAACTGCTCGGCCACAATCAAGGGCGAGTGATTGGGCAGCATGATGCCGCCCGAGCCCACGCGGATGGTAGCCGTGTTTTCGGCAACGTAGCCGATGAGCAGCGAAGTGGCGCTGCTGCCGATGTTATCGGAATTGTGGTGCTCAGCCAGCCAGTAGCGGGTATAATTGTTGGATTCGGCGGCCTGGGCAAGGGCCAGGGAGTCGTGCAGGGTCTGCTGTATCGTGTGGCCCTGCGACACGATGGCCAAGTCTAAGATGGAATAGGCGACCGGTGGCTTTGGGGGGCGGTTGAGCTCGTGAACAGGCGTAGGCATGGATTCTTTGAATAAGTACCCGCGAGTAGCAGGCCAGATGCTTGAATAGCAGGAAAGAGAAGGGAGGCGTGGTTTAAATGGTTCGGAACGTGGGTTTCGGCAGGCCCAGATTTCCCCGCAGGGTTTCCGCTTCGTACTCGGTGTGAAAAAGGCCGCGCTCCTGCAGAATGGGCACCACCAACTCGATGAAGTCCCGGAGCCCGTGGGGATGGTCTTGCCGAACCATGAACAGGTCGATGGCCCCGGCCTCGTGCCACCGCTGTATTTCCGTGGCCACTCGCTCGGCCGAGCCCATGAACAGGGGGACGGGGGTGTGCGAGTACGGGCCCAGCGCGAGGATTTCTCGGTACTTCTGGTAGGCTTCGGCATCGGTGCGGCCCACGATGGGGTTTTGCGAAATGGCCCGCAAAAAGTCGTCCGGCCGCCGGCCTTTTTCAAGCAGCTTCTCTGTCAGCGCATTGGCGAGGGACAAGGTTTCCTCGAAAGTGCTGCCGGCCATGAAGACGCCGTCGGTGTAGGACGTGGCCAGGTCCACAAACGTGGGCGAGCTGCCTGCCATGTACAGCACCGGCCGGCCCTGCACCGAGCGGCTGATATTGAGCGGGCCATCCACCGAGAAGTACTGGCCCCGGTAGTTGACGGGGTGCATCTTGCGCGGGTTCAGAAACACACCGCTTTCCTTATCGCGGGGAAAGGCGTCGTCCTCATACGTGTCCCACAAACCCAGCAGAATTTCCAGAAACTCCTCGTGCATGGGGTACTGGTCAGCTTTGCCCAAGTGGCCCCGGCTGAAGTTCACCATGCCGCCCGGGTTAGAGGTAATGGCATTCAGGGAGGCCCGGCCCTTGCTGAGCTTGTCCAAGGATAAGACCTGCCGGGCCAGGTTGTAGGGGTCGGTGTAGGAGGTCGAAGCCGTCAGGGAGAGGCCAATGCGCTCCGTTTTCATGGCCAGGGCCGACATGAGCGTCCCGCCCTCGAACATGCTCAGGTAGTACGGGATGTTGCCGGGGCCGATGTGGCTCACGTCGTACAAAAACAAGGTTTCGAATTTGGCCTGCTCCGCCAGCTGCGCCTGTCGAATGAAAAAATCGATGTTTTCGCCGGCGTCGGCGGGCATGGCAGGGTGGCGCCAGGAGGAAAAATTCCACCCCGGCCCATCGATGACGGCGGCCAGCTTTAACGTTTTTCTATTGTTCATTTCAAGGAGTATGAATGCGTGCGCTAGCTCATCTTCAGCAGGTGCAGAAAGCTTTCCAGTTCCTGCAGCTTATCCGTGTTGATGGTCAAGTACATGTTGCGGCCCTCCTTGCACGAATTGACCAGCCCGGCATCTACCAGGGCCTTCACGTGCTGCGACATGGAGGGCTGGCTGATGGGCACAAACTCATACAGATTGGCGCATCCCAGCCGCTGCGCCCGCGCAATCTCCTGCAGCATGCGCAGACGGTTTGGGTCGCTCAGCGACTTGGCTAGTTTGACGAGGGACTTGGTATCCATAGCAGTAGGGTGGGATTAAGAGGATGTTGCTTGGCATTCGCTGGTCGAAGCAGGGAGGGCGAGTAGACTGGAGCTTATTACTGCCAGCCGCCGCCCACGGCCCGATACAGCTCCACGTTGGCTTCCAACTGGCTGCGCTTTAACGAAGCCAGCTCCAGCTGGCTTTGCAGAGCGTTGCTTTGGGCCGTGATGACTTCGAGGTAGCTGGCCAGGCCGCTGCGGAAGAGCAGGCCCGCACTGGTGGTGGCCTGGCGCAGGGTGCGCACGCGGTCCGTGGCAATGGTTTGCTGGGTTTGGGTGCGTTCGACTTGTCCCAGGGCATCGGAGACTTCGCCCACTGCCACCAGCACCTGCTGCCGAAACTGAATGACGGTGCGCTCCCGGTCAAGCTGGGCCAGCTCGTACTGCGTGCGCAGGGCCCGGCGCTGCAGCAGCGGCTGCGTGAGTCCCCCGGCAGCCAGGCCAAACAACGAGGCCGGCACGCTGAACCAGTTGCTGGCCTGGAAGGCGTTGAGGCCGCCCTGAGCTGTGATGGAAAGCGTGGGGTACATGGCGGCTTTGGTGTAGCCCACCGCCGCGTTGGCCCGGTCGAGGGCCAGCTCAGCCGTGCGCACGTCGGGCCGCCGGGCCAGCAGGGCCGCCGGTACGCCGGCCGCCGCTACCACGGGCACTTGCAAGGCCAGCAGGTTGCCGCTGCGGCGGATGCCGCCTGGCAGGCGCCCGGCCAGAATGCTCAGGGCGTTTTCCTGCACCGTGATGCCTTGCTCGAACTGCGGGATGAGGCCGGCCGCCAGCAGGCGCTGCGCCTCCACCTGCTGCACGGCCAGGGCCGTGACCTGGCCGGCCGTGAACTGCAGCCGGGTAAAGCGCAAGGTGCTGTCGGTGAGCGCCACGTTGCGCCGGGCCACGGCCAGCTGGGTGTCCAGCAGCAAAAGGTTGTAGTAGCCCTGGGCTACCTGGGCCACCACCTGGGTTTGCACGGCTTTGCGGGCTTCCTGGCTTTGCAGGTAGGCGGCCCGGGCCTCGGCCGTGCGGTTGCGGATTTTGCCCCAGATGTCGGCCTCCCAGCTCACGGCCGCCGCCAGGTTGTAGTCTTCGATGTGCTTGGTGCCCAGGAACTGGCTGAGGGAGATGCCGTTCAGGCTGTTGCCCGAAGGCCGGTTGGTGGTCACGCCCGCCTGCAAGCTCACGGCCGGCACGTTGCCCCAGCGGGCCTGCTTGAGGGTGGCCTCGGCCGAGGCGATGTTGCGCAAGGCCAGCTGCAGGTCGTTGTTGCGCACGGTGGCGCTGTCGAGCAATTGCTGCAAGGCCGGCTCGGTGAAGAAACTCCGCCACGGCAGGCCCGCGATGGAGGCCGTATCGGCGGTGGGGGCCGTGCGGTAGGCGGCGGGCAGCGGCAGCGTGGGCAGCGGAATGTTCCTGGCCACGTTGCACGAGGCGGCAATAACCAGCAGGGTAGTCAGCCCCAGCGCCAGCAGGCGCCGGGGGGTATTCTTAAGAGTAGTCATGGATGTTAGCTAACCGTGGCGTGGGCCGGCACCCGGGCCGACTTGGCCGGGGCGGGAGCGGACGGGCCACTGAGGCGCTCGTTCAAGCGTTGAAAAATCACGAACAGCAGCGGGATGAGGAACAGGCCCAGCACCACGCCCGTGAGCATGCCGCCCGCTGCCGCGATGCTGATGGAATGGTTGCCCAGCGCCGAAGGACCCTGCGCCCTCATCATGGGCAGCATGCCGGCCACGAAGGCCAGCGAGGTCATCAGGATGGGGCGCAGGCGCGAGGCGGAGGCGTTGAGGGCGGCCCGCACCAGCGGCTCGCCCGCGTGGCGGCGCTGCAGGGCAAACTCCACGATGAGGATGGCATTCTTGGCCAGCAGGCCGATGAGCATAATCAGGGCCACCTGCACGTAAATGTTGTTGGTGATGCCCGCCACGCCGATGGACGCGAACACCCCGAAGATGCCCGCGGGCAGCGACAGCAGCACCGCAAACGGCAGAATGTAGCTTTCGTACTGCGCCGCCAGCAGGAAATACACGAACACCAGGCACATCAAAAACACGACGGTGGACTGGTTACCCGACGAGATTTCCTCCCGCGTGAGGCCCGAATATTCGTGGGTGTAGCCCGACGGCAGGTGCGCCGCGGCCACTGCTTCCACGGCCTTGATGGCGTCGCCGGAGCTGTAGCCCGGCTTGGGCGTGGCGTTGATAGTGAGCGAGTTGAAGAGGTTGAAGCGCGAGGCCGTTTCGGGGCCGAATACCCGCTTGAGGCGCACGAGCGTGCGCAGGGGCACCATCTCGCCCCGGTCGTTTTTCACGAAGGCCCCGTTCAGGGCCGTGGGGTCGGCGCGGTTGGCTTGGTCGGCCTGCACAATGACGCGGTAGTACTTGCCGAAGCGGTTGAAGTCCGAGGCCTGGGCGCTGCCGAAATAGGCCTGCATGGTTTGCAGCACCGCTTTGACGCTTACGCCCAGCTGGGCGGCTTTCACTTCGTCTATTTCAGCTTCCAGCTGCGGGTAGTCGGCCCGGAACGAGCTGAAGGCAAAGCCAATGGCCGGCTGCTTCATCAACTCGCCGATAAACTCCTGGCCCACCTGCCCAAGCTTGGGCAACGAGCCGCCGGTGCGGTCCTGCAGCACCACTTCCAGGCCCTCCACGTTGCCGAAGCCCGGCACGGTAGGCATGGTAAACACGAAGGAATCGGCCCCTTTGATGGCGGCGGCCTTCTCGCGCATCGCGGCCATGATGGCGTTGATGTCCTGCACCGCCCCCCGCTCCTTGGTGGGCTTCAGAATGACGAACAGGGTAATGGCCGAGGAGCTGGCCGAGGAAGTCAGAATACTGAAGCCGCTGAGCAGGTTGATTTTGTCGACCGATGGCATGGCTTGCAGCTGCTGCTCTACCTCCTGGGCAATGTGGTTGGAGCGGTCCAGCGACGAGCCCGCCGGCAGCGCCATCGACATCACGACAAAGCCCTGGTCTTCGGAGGGGATGAAACCGGAGGGCGTGCGCTTGGCCAGCCAGCCGGTGAGCGCCACCACCAGCACCAGGCTGCTCAGCCCCACCCACTTGTGGCGCACCAGAAACCGGATGCTGCCCACGTAGCGAGCGGTGAGCCGCTCGAAGCTGCGGTTGAAGCCCGCAAAAAAGCGGGTCTTAAACGTGCTAGGCGCGGGATGCTCCCCGTTGTGGTCGTGCGGGGTGTGCTTGAGGAACAGCGCCGCCAGCGCCGGGCTCAGGGTCAGCGCGTTCACGGCTGAAATGACGATGGCAATGGCCATGGTGAAGGCAAACTGCCGGTAGAACACCCCCGTCGAGCCTTCCAGAAAGCCCACCGGCAGAAACACGGCGGCCATGACCAGGGTAATCGAAATAATGGCCCCCGTAATCTCGCTCATGGCGCTGTTGGTGGCTTCTTTCACCGAGTGGGTGCCTTCTTCCAGCTTGCTGTGCACGGCCTCGACCACCACAATGGCGTCGTCGACCACAATGCCAATGGCCAGCACTAGGGCAAAGAGGGTGAGCAGGTTAATGGTGAAACCCACTAACTGCATGAAGAAGAACGTGCCCACGATGGCCACCGGCACGGCAATGGCCGGAATCAGCGTGGAGCGGAAGTCCTGCAGGAAGATGAACACCACGATGAATACCAGGATGAAGGCTTCCACCAGCGTGTGTTCCACTTGCTCGATGGAGGCGTCCAGTGCCACTTTGGTGCTGTACATCGTTTGCTGCTTCACGCCCTTGGGCAGGTCCTTTTCCAGCTTTTTCATCAGCTTGCCCACCGCAATCTGCAGCTCGTTGGCGTTGGACCCGGCCGATTGGAAAATGCCAATGTTGATACCCGGCTTGCCCGAAATGCGGACGTGGCTGTTGTAGCTAGCCGACCCCAATTCTACCCGCGCCACGTCCTTAAGACGTAGCATCGAGCCGTCGGGGTTAGCCCGGATAACCATGTTTTCGTAGTCCAGGGGCTGGCTGCGCTTGCCCTTGTACTTGATGACGTACTCAAACGCTTCCTGGCTGCTTTCGCCCAGGCGGCCGGGGGCGGCCTCCAAGTTTTTGTCCTGAATGGCGGCCATCACCTCGGCCGGCGTCAGGTTGTAGCTCGTCAGCTGGGCCGGATTCAGCCAGATGCGCATGGAGTAGGCCCGGTTGCCCCCAAACAACGGCGTCGAACCAACGCCCGGAATGCGCTTCAACTCCGGTATCAGGTTGATTTGGGCGTAGTTGTCCAAGAACGTCTGGTCGTACTGCTTGGGGTCGTCGGAGTACAGGTTCAGCAGCATCACGAAGCTGTTCTGCTGCTTGGCCACGGTCACACCCTGCTGCACCACTTCGGCGGGCAGCTGGCTGGTGGCCTGGGCCACGCGGTTTTGCACGTTCACGGCCGCCTGGTCGGGGTCGGTGCCCAGCTGAAAGTTCACCGTAATCACCAGCGAGCCGTCGTTGCTGGCCGTCGAGTTCATGTACACCATGTGCTCCACGCCATTGATGGCTTCTTCCAGCGAGGGCGCCACCGAGCGCAGCAGCGTTTCGGCGTTGGCGCCGGGGTAAAGCGCCGTCACCTGCACGGCGGGGGGCGCAATGTCGGGGAACTGCTGAATGGGCAGCTTCCACAAGGCCAGCGCCCCCACTATCACCAGCAAAATGGAGATGACGGTCGAGAGGACGGGCCGCTCAATAAATACCTTAAACATGAGACGAGTAGCTTATTACAAAGTAGAGGTAGCCGCGACCTTGCCTGTGGTGAGGCTGACGCTGGCCGGAGCCGGCGCGGTGGGCTGAATAATTTGGCCTTCCTGCAAGTGGTCCACGCCCTGCAGCACAATCCGGTCGCCGTTTTTCACGCCCTCGCTCACCAAGTAATTCGAGCCATTCTTGCCCTGAATGGTGATGGCTCGGCGACGGACGCGGTTGCTGTCGCCCACGGCGTATACAAACACCTTGTCCTGCATCTCAATGGTGGCGGCGGCCGGCACCAGCAGCACGTTGGGGTGCGGCAGGGCCAGCCGGATGGTGCCCGTGTTGCCCGAGCGCAGCAGGCCGTCGGCGTTGGCGAACGTGGCCCGCAGCGTGACCGAGCCCGTGGTGCGGTCAAATTGCCCGGCTACCACGTCCACCTTGCCCCGCGTAGGGTAGGTGCTTTGGTCGGACAGCACCAACGCCACGGGGGGTAGGTGCGTGAGCTTTTCCTGCAGGGTGCGGCCCGCGTACTGGTTGCGGAAGGTGATGAAGTCGTCCTCGCCCAGCGCAAAGTAGGTGTGCACCTCGTGCACGTCGGAGAGCTGCGTCAGGGCCTGGGCATCGGTGGGGCCCACCAGGCTGCCCTGCTTGGTTTGCAGCCGTCCCAAATAGCCGCTCACCGGCGCCGTAATGGTGGTGTAGCCCAGGTTAATGCGGGCGCTGCCGACGGCCGCCTTGGCCCGCTGCAGGTTGGCCTGGGCCACGGTGAGGGCCGCCTGAGCCGTTTTAAGCTGCACTTCTGACACGACCTTGTTTTGCACCAGCGGCGCGTACCGGTCGACTTCCACCTGGGCGCTGGTAACGGCTCCAGCCGCCGCCTGCTGGGCTGCCACGGCATTGTTGAGTTGCTCGCGAAATGGCGCATCGTTGATTTTAAACAGCGGCTGGCCTTTGCGCACCGCCGCGCCCTCGTCCACTAGGATGCGGTCGAGCACCCCCGCTACCTGCGGGCGAATCTCCACGTTGACAACGCCCTCGATGGAGGCCGGGTAATCCTGGTAGGTAGTTGCTGTGCCGGTATGCAGGGCTTGTACTGGTAGGGTCGGCGGGGCCAGTGCCTGTTGCGGGGCTTGCTGCTCCGCGCAACTGGCGAGCAGAGCGCTGCCGGCTAAAAGAGAAGATAGTTTCATGGAAAAAAGCGGCCCAGACAAGTGGACTGAGTAAAATGCGAGGTGCGTTGGAATGGTACGAATTGGCCTTAATACATTATCTAATAAGCATGAACTTATGTAATAAGG
The DNA here is from genome assembly GCF_016427455.1 of Hymenobacter miniatus. Taxonomy (NCBI): domain Bacteria; kingdom Pseudomonadati; phylum Bacteroidota; class Cytophagia; order Cytophagales; family Hymenobacteraceae; genus Hymenobacter; species Hymenobacter miniatus. The sequence goes on along the minus strand of NZ_JAELXR010000026.1, from coordinate 497 downwards.
CAAAAAAAGCCCGGGCAAAGGCGCGTGCTGGCAGCGGGTATCCTTCGTGCGATGGTTCGGCAAAGGTACCACCCATAAATGCATAAGCAATCAATAATGTTTTAAATAAGTAAAAACCGCCGACGGTGACGCCAGCGGTCCATGGAATTTGTTAGGCTTTAACAGTAGCCGGTTTGAGCAGTTGCAGGAAGTCTTCTAACTCCTTAAGCTTTTCCGCATTGATGGACATGCACATGTTACGGCCTTCTTTGTGCGACTCAATTAAGCCCGCATCTCCCAGGGCCTTAAGGTGCTGAGACATCGAGGGCTGGCTGATGGGCACGTGTTGAAATAAGTCGGCACACACGGCGATATCCCCTTTTGCAATCTCCTGCAACAGGCGAAGGCGGGTGGGGTCGCTCAGGGACTTCGCTAATTTAACTAGACGGTGTTATGGACTTGTGAGCGAAATTAGCGGGTATGGAAGTTACCCGCCGCGCTTATCCGAGCGACGTCAC
>NZ_JAELXR010000025.1:0-18177 GCF_016427455.1 Hymenobacter miniatus | reverse complement strand
GTCGGGGGCCGGGGGCGCCTCCGCCGCGGCCATGCGCGCGGCCAGCCAGGCGGCGAAGTCGCCCAGGCCCGGGGCGCGGCCGGCGGCGGCACAAGCGGCGGCGTAGGTTTCCCAGTGCTGCAGCACCGGCACGGCGCTCGAGGAAGGGAAGGGGAGGGGCATAGCAGGCCAGTAGTACGGTTTGGGACAAACATACTGCCAAACCGTATGACCTGCGCGGGGCCGCGGGTTCCGGTTCGCTGCGGCCCCGTTGGGGGCAACGCCGACGAAATAGCCCTCAGTGATGAACGCCCGCGGCGCCGGCGAATGACTGCCCAGTCAGCCGATTGAGTGTTCAGTCACCGCCGTATCTTCGCCTTTTCACCGCTCTTCTGTTGGCCATGCCCGACGACAAACGCACGCGCCTGCTCGAGGCCACCTGGGCCTGCGTGGCCCGCGCCGGTTTCCACGGCGTCACCACCGCCGCCATCGCCCGCGAGGCCCGCGTGGCCACCGGCACCTTCTTTACCTACTTCCCCGGCAAAGAAGCCGTCCTCGACGCCGCCCTGCACGAAGCCACGCGGCGCCTGACCGGCGGGGAAGGAACGCGCGGCCCCGCCGCGCCCGCCGAGTGGCTCTACCACGCGCTGGGCGAGCGCTGGGAATCGTGGGCCGTGAACGCCGCGGCCCACCCCGGGGCCTTCGCCTACTGGGCCCTGTACTGGCACACGCCGGCGCTGCCCCGCGGGGCCGAGCAACTGCCCTTCCCCGCGCTGCGGCGCTTGGACCAGGTGCTGGCCCACCGGCGCGGGCTCGCCCCGGCCGAAGGCCGGGCCCTGCTCGGCTTGTTCGCCTGGCACTGGGAAGGCGCCGTGCGCTGGCTCCGGGCCCTGCCCCCGGACGCCGGCCCCGGGCGCCGGGAAGCGGTGCTCACCGCCGCCTTCGAGGCCTGGTGGGCCCTGACCGGCCTGCCCAAAGACACGCCCCTGGCCACCGACCTGCCGCCCACCGAGCCCGCCTGACCGGCGAGCAAGCGTGACCGCTAACCGCCCCTTTTGCTGAACGCCTCTTGGTCTACCTGTTACAGCCTTGGCCCGAATACCGCCGGTCACTTTTCTGGCACTTATAACCCACTTTGACTTGTTGCAGAGCCCATTGTCCGTGATTACTGACAAAGGTGAACACGCGGCGCTCGGCGTAAACCTCGTCATCGAGCACGTCTTCCTCCGTGGCGATTAGCGTCACGACCCCGTTGAGGTGATGTACTTCCTGGTAGGTGACCGGGCCGGCCTCGCGCTCGGGCGTCCCGAGCAAGTGTTCGACGATGCGGCGTGGGGTGCTGGTCCAGGGCTGTGGTCTTCCTTGCTCGATTTGCCGGCGGTACGGCTCCAGGGGCTCCGTGCGAAAGCTGGCTGTTTCGTCACTCCACTCGCACCCCGTGTCCGCTACGCAGAGCAGCAGCGCAAGGAAACAAAGACGAAAAGAACCCATGTTGGCAAAGTAACGCTCCTTTTACTGCTCGGACCCTTTGCGTGGACGATGGCTCGAATTGCTAAATGCTCAGCAGGCGCGGGTTTAGTCTACATTGGGGTACCAATCCCCTGCAAACAGCCAGCAGGCAACGAGCAACACCCACACGACCCACAGATGGCGGGCTGATGGCTTCCGGAGTGCCGCATACAAAACCGGCAGTGCTAGCAACAGGACGGAGGTACGCGCGACAGCCCAGGCAATGCGCAGACGAGGAACGTCACTGGCAGGCTCCAGCACCATTCCGTTGGCTGGGTCGGTGGCCCGGCCAGGCGGGTAGTGCCAGAGTACGAAGCCGACCAACACGACCGTACTCAACAGCAGGTAAAGAAGGGTTTGGCGGTTATCTCTTTCTATCACCCTTGCAAAGTAGCGACTCTAAATCCTCGTTATGCCTAGGGCCCGCGGAAAAGTGCCCAATCCGGCGTCGAACGCGGGCCCGCGCGTTAAACGAGCGGGGCGAAAGGACTTTCTCGTACTTACTAGGAGCAACTCGTACTTACTAGGAGCATCTCGTACTTTCCAGGAGCATTGCATCGGTGCCAAGCGCCTCTCGTACTTTCTAGGGCTTTCTCGTACTTACTAGGGGTTGCTCGTACTTACTAGGGGTTTCTAGGGCTTTCGCCAAGTCCTAGAAACTCCTAGAAAGTACTTTCGCCCCGCGGCCGGCAACCGCACGGGGCGAGCGGCGGGGGCCCGCTTCCAGCGCCACTCGCCCCGACGGGCGACGGGAATTCATGGCAGGGGCAACCGGCGAAAGCACCGTTTCGTTGAACTTGCCCTTCTTTGGTGGCCGTTGAGCTTACCAATCCCGTTTACCCACCCATGCGCCCCTTAACCGTTACTTGGCAGCCCTACGACCGTCTGGCCACGCACGACCCAACCCTTGACTTGGGCGGACTGGGCGGTTTTTTCAAAGAGGGCATGCGCTGGCCCGACTACTTGGAGGCGTATGAGCCCGAGTGGCACGCGCACCTAGAAGCCATCCGGCTATCCATCGTCGCCAACCGGGTATGGGGCGGTGGAGACTGGCACCAAGAAAGTGCGGCCGGAGCCCCCCTACTGAGTGACGGGCATTACCTGTGTACCACCTACCGAGATTGGGGCGACTTACTGGCGGCCACGTGGAGCAGCGAATTGAACCGCGACTTTAGCTACATGGACTTCTACATTGATGTCCGGTTGCCTGCTCGGCCGTTTGAATAACGCTCCTTTTACCAAACGAACTTTCTGGATAAGTCATTTACGCAAAGCCATGAGCCTATTGTGAGCCCATTGCTTCACCGCAAAATGTGTATTTAGAAGCCAATGAGAGGGTTTTAAGACTTGCTGCTTCGGGGCTCTGAGCCCATGGTGAGCCCTTTCGCGGTTGCCCGGCAGGTGACTTATCGGGCCTCTGGTTCGGGCGCCAAGCGGTAGCTGGTGCTGCGCCCGCCGGCGCCTTCGCGCACCAGCACGCCCTTGGCCAGCAGGTCGGCGATGTCGCGCCCGGCCGTGTCCTGCGAGCAGTGGGCCATGCGCGCCCACTTGGCCGTGGTGAACTTGCCCTCGAAGCCGTCGAGCAGCCGCGCGAGCAGCTGCCGCTGCCGGTCGGTGAACGCGGTCTGCCGGTGGCGTTCCCAGAAGCGGGCCTTGGCCAGCACCTGCCCCAGCGTCTGCTCGGCCGCCTGCAGCGCCCGGCCCAGGCAGCCCAAGAACCAGTCCAGCCAGGGCGTGACGTCCAACGGGCCGCGCTGGCTGGTTTCGAGCAGGTCGTAGTAGGCCTGGCGCTCGGCCTGGATCTGGGCGGACATGCTATAACACCGTTGGCCCGTGCCGTCGGCCCGGGCCAGCTGCAAGTCGGCAATGGCGCGGGCGATGCGCCCGTTGCCGTCGTCGAAGGGGTGAATGGTCACAAACCAGAAGTGCGCCAGCCCCGCTTTGAGCACGGGGTCCAGGCCCTGGTCGGCGTTGAACCAGGCCAGGAACTGCTGCATCTGCGCGTCGAGTTCCTCGGCGGCCGGCGCGTCGTAGTGCACGCGCTCGCGGCCCAGCGGCCCGGAGACGACCTGCATCGGCCCCGTGCGCCACGCGCCCACCTGCAGCGGATACAGCCCGCTGTAGCCCGTGGGAAACAAGGCCGCGTGCCAGCCGAACAGGCGTTCCGCGGTGAGCGGTTCGGCGGCCCGCTGGGTGGCGTCGAGCAGCATGGCCACCACGCCTTCCACCCGCCGGTCGGCCGGGGGCAGTGCGGCCTGCTCCAGCCCCAGGCGCCACGCGATGGAGGAGCGCACGGAAGCCGGGGGCAGCAGCTCGCCTTCGATTTCGCTCGATTTGAGCACGTCGAGCGTGAGCGTACGCAGCGTGGCTTCGGCCCGCAGGTCCACGCCCAAGGCCTCGAGCCGGCCCAGCAGCCGGCCTTGTTGGTGGCGCACGGTGCCCAGCAGCGCTTCCAGGGCCGCCGGGTCCCAGGTGAAGGCCGGCCAGTCCGGCCGTTGGTGAATATAGGGGCCTAATCTCCGCATAATCTGCGGTGAATATACCGCCTATTCGCCGCATGTCCAGGCGCCGGTGCTTGTTTTAGGGGGCGGGGGTGGCCACGGGGCTGGGCAAGGGCTGAACGTGCAGAGCTACGCCGCGGTGGTGCAGGTACTTGTAGAAGGTGGCCTTGCAGATGCGCAGGCTCCGGGCCATGTCGTCGACGCTGAGCTCGCGGGCCTTGTAGAGCAGTTCGGCCGCGCGGGCCGTGCGCTGGGCTTCTTCCGACAAGCCCGGCTTGCGGCCGCCGACGCGGCCCCGGGCGCGCGCCGCGGCCAGCCCGGCCAGGGTGCGCTCGCGGATGAGCTCGCGCTCGAACTCCGCGAGCGAGGCAAACAGGTTGAGCACGAGTCGGCCCTGGGCGGAAGCGGTGTTGATGGCGTCGGTGAGCGAAATCAACCCGATGCCGCGGCGCTGCAACTCGGCTACCAGGTCAAGCAGGTGCTTGAGCGAGCGCCCCAGCCGGTCGAGCTTGTAGATGTAAACCGTGTCGCCCGGGCGCACCTGCAAGAGGAGCTTGTCGAGTTCGACCCGGGCGGCCAGCGCCCCGGAGGCTTTCTCCTGGTAGATGAGCTCGCACCCGGCCTGGGTCAGGGCGTCGAGTTGGAGTTCTAAATTCTGGTCGCGGGTCGAGACGCGGGCGTAGCCAATATTCATGCAGCGGAGTTTACGAAACTCATCTGCTAACGCAGTTTCGTAAACTTTGATTGGTAGACGGGTTTCTTAAACTCGACAATGGCAGGAAAGCCCATCCCAAGGCCTCTGCAGAACTTGCTGCCTGTCTAGATTAGCGGTCCACGGAAAGGAGCGTTTCAACTTAATCAGGCGTCCACTCATCGGTATGCCGGTACCGGCCTAAATTCACTGCATCGAAGGCATCTTCCTTTGTGGAATGTAGGCGCACACCTAAGGCCTCAAGCACCGCATTGATGGCCCCATACGTAGGCCCTGCGACGAATTGTCGGTTTCCTCCTTGCCACAGGACTGCTGTTTGCTCGCCGTGGCCGCCGAAGTACTCGGCTTCCAGGTAGCCCACGGTCGCGGTCCCGATATGTTGCAGGATGCGAGCTTCCAAGTGGGCGGTTAGAAAGTAACTGGGCACGACCGCTTCCGATGGCTGGCAATTGGTCAGCCCGTCAATTACGTCCTCCAGCAACGGCATCAGGGAAAGGCCCTGCCCTAACTCGACGAGCACTGCTTGGGGAGCGGCTTGAACAACGGGAAGCAATGCGTCAGCGTGGCCCACCAAGGCACACAGGGTATAGCCCATACACGGAAAGCTAAATAAGGAGGCGTAAGGAATTTTGAGCCGGAAGATAGGCCACTCGGTGAACAAGTGCGACCAATGCCCTTAGTCTACTCAATTCACGAAAACGGTAATTTCAGTTGTTGCGCAAGCGTTCTTGCTCTTCCCGCACCAACTGCTGCAGCTCCGCTTCCGACGGCAGGTTTACCTGGTACTTGCTGACGAAGAGTTGCTCGGCCAGGCCCGTGGTCGCGTAGCGCACGAGCGTGTCGTTCTTCTGCGCGCACAGAATCAGCCCCACCGGCGGGTTGTCGCCTTCGGTCATCTCCTGCTCGCGGTAGTAGTTCAGGTACACGTTCATCTGCCCCGCGTCGGCGTGGCTGAACGCGCCAATCTTCAGGTCCACCAGCACGTGGCACTTCAGGATGCGGTGGTAGAAGACCAGGTCGATGAAGTAGTGCTCGTTGTCAAACGTAATGCGCTTCTGCCTCGCCTCGAAGCAGAAGCCCCGCCCCAGCTCCACCAGAAACGTCTGCAGGTGCGCAATAATCGCCGCTTCCAAGTCGCTCTCGCTGTAACGGGCCCGCTCCTCCAGCCCCAGGAATTCCAGCACGTAGGGGTTTTTCACCACGTCGACCACCGCCAGCGGCTGCGCGCCGGCGTGGCCGGCCAGCACCGCGGCCTTGTCGGTCGAGAGCCCCGTGCGCTCGTACAGCGCGGACTCAATGGCCCGCTTCAACTCCCGCACCGACCAGCTGTTTTTCACCGCGTGCACCTCGTAAAACGCGCGCTGCAGCGGCCGGTCCAGGGCCAGCAGTTCCAGAAAGTGCGAGAAGCTCAGCCGGTTCAGCAGCAACTCCGGCGCCAGGCCCGGCAGGGGCTGGGAGTCGCCCGCCGGGACCGGCGCGGCCGACGGGAAAGGCGTCGACGCGTCCCCAAAGCCCGTTCGGTGCAATTCCGCAGACACCGTCTGCAACATCCGGGGGTAGGCCCGGTAAAATTCGCGGCACTGGTACAGCCGCCGTTCCGCGAGCCCTTTGACGCCGTGCAGGCGCCGCGCCAACTCCGGCAGCAGGCGCTCGCCGTACGCGGCCCGGTCGCTGCCGCGCTGCTCGTACTCGGCGATGTGCCAGCCGATGAGCCAGTTGCGCACCGTCAGCCAGTAGTTGATCTGTTGCGCGGCCGCTCGTTGCGTTTGGGCGTGGAGCTGCCCAATCTGTTCCGCCAGCCGCGAAAGCGTCGTTTCTTCCATCGGGGCCAAGTTACGCGGGTCCCGTGGGTCTGCCGCGAGGCGGCAACCACAAAAAAGCAGATTCTTTACCAGAAAATTGGCCCCGACTATCGTTCACTTTAACGGTCCGAAGAGCCAAAGCAAGCTTATCGCCGCTTCTTTCTTACCTCCTGCACCCCGCAGGCCACGAGAATGAGCAATGCCAAAAAGAAGGGAAACAGCCGGCCCCACAGGGGCAACGCCGTCGGCGTGGAATAAAAGGGCCCCGCGGCGACGAGAGCCGGCCGCGTCCACAGCACGGCAGCGAGCAACCAGGCCCACCCGACAAGACGTAGTTGCATCAAACGAAAGCAACGCCTGTTCCGGCAAAGGGTGGATAGCCTCGTGCGCCATGCGACCATGTGGCGCGGCAGGCCCTTTCTCTCCGCCACGAGCCGGTCAGTACACCGAGCAGACGGGTGCCTGCTCGGTGTACTGACCGGCTTGTCGCTGCGCTTACGGCTTGCGCCGCGTGCTTCACAAGTGAAGCCAGCAAAGCCCCGGCTGCTGGACGCATCCGGGGCTTCGGAATAAGGTAGACAAGAACGCGCACCTCCACGCGACGCCTCGAGCGGGGCGTGGCTCGCCCGGTGGTCAGGAGCTGACCGACTGCGGGCCGGGGCCACGGGGAGGCCCTAACCGTGCGCTTGCGTCCGGGCGGGCGGGCGAAGAAGCGGGGGCCAGCACCACAAAAACATCAGTCAATGTTCTGCTGGTATCCCGTTCGCTGGTTCCACTCTATGGCCCTTCGCAACCCGGGCTGGCCGGGACGCCCGCCGGATGCCGATGACACACGGAAGGTGTAGTCGACCCATTTTCCTGCGGGAATCACCCGGTCGGTTAGGTCCACGGACCCGCCCTGCCAGCAGGACGACCCGTCCCCGTTGTTTTGGTAGGCTTCGTTTTCTTTGAGTGTGATGGGGAAAGGATTCATGTTGGCGATGAATATGTGATAGGTCCAGCCCCAACAGGTCGCCCCTTCTCGTTGGAAATCCGACACGAGGCGCCAGGAGACGGAGACTTTTCCTCTGGATTGCAAGCTATAGTCCCCTTGCGCGTGCGCGGAATAAACCGTGGTCAGGAGCAGGAGAACGAATGCCGTTTTGAACAGGGAAGGTTTCATGTCATGAAGGGGAAAAGGTGGCACAGGGTGAAAACACGCGTTCGGCTTGCCGTCGGGTGAACGCCGCCTTGTCGGCCCCGCAAGCCGGCCTTTCGCCGGGCTAGGCGCCGGCTCACTTGTCGTACCACGTGTGGGCAATGTAAACCCCCTGCCCCCCGCGTTCGAGGCACTCATTTTTCGCCCGGGTCTGGGCATCCGTCGCATTCGAATATCCGCCGGAAGCGCCGACCGTCCGGACACCGGCCGCCGTTTGGCCAATCGCAATGGCTCCGTACCCTTTCGAACCCGTCGAATAGATGGAATACGGGCTTGTGCCCCCCATGCTTTGGCACCGCTGGTAGGCGCAGTTGGCTACGTCGTTGTTGCCGTAGCAATAGCCGTACGCGCCGGTTTGCGAGCACAAGTAGGCCGCCATCTGCGCTTTTCCTTGAAACGAAGCGGCAATTAACAAAAAAGTGAACGCGGCGATTTTCATGGTGAGGAGGTTTAAGTGGGGCATGCTTTGGGGAACGTGAGGCAACCGCAGCACATGGGAACCGCTGACGGCCTGCCCCGTGGCGCTCCCGGGCAGACAACGCCGCGACGCGCACGGGACTAATTTGACTCTAATGTAGCAATCGTTATAGTAAATACAAAAGTATTAATATTTATATTAATAAAATATTTTATCTCCAATGTTCTATTCCCATAAATGGCTTGAATTCATGCCCGTAATGGCGTGTGTCAATGCTTGTTGATTTCCCGTGCGGGCAGTTGCCATAAGCGGTGCCCCAGGGGCAGCAAATGGGCCAACTGAGGCAGGACGGACGCCCATCCTTTCGTGCGGCACCGGCAAAAGGATGGGCGTTTGCTTGATGCCACAAAGAAGCCCCGGCGGCGGGACACCCCCGGGGCTTTGGTAGCAAGAGGAAACGAAGGGCTGGTTGAACCGCAGCCGCTCGAATGGCTCAACGCAGCGGGGGGGCGAGGGCGCGGACGAAACGGGGCACGGGCGGAGCGGTTGGGGATGAGGAGCGGTTGGGGATAAAAGGTATGACCAGGCCCACCACGATCCCGCCGCGACAAGGGCGGGAGGTACGGGCGCCGTGACGGCCTTGAGGCCCGGCCGTGGCGGTCGTTCGAAAAACCCACTGCGCCACCAAGCCCACCACTCATTCTACGGCCGCTTTCAGACGCGATCCGTTTCATTCGAGAATAGGTAGAATTTCGAATGAGCCTCTGAAAAACAGGGTTCTCTTGTCGGCCACGCAAAGCGGGAAACGCTCCTTTACAGGAGCAAAACTTTTCCTAGCCAGAATATGTACTACATTTGCACTGTACATGTATTTGTACAAGAGAAGCCTCTGTACTCACCGAAGCCTTGCGTTGCACGCGAGAGTCGTCGTAGGTGGTGCGGGGGCTTTCTTTATGTGGTCTCTTCAGGTGCTGGAAGCTGTCCGGTGGGCGTTTGGCGGTGGAAGTTCCAATGACGGTAAGGCTGTTCCCAACTTGCCTCAGGGGTTGGCCTGCCTGTGCTGGCTCCGATGTTAAAGCGTGGATAGAGCGCAACAATGCGCTTGTGGATGTGCTTGTACAGTTTTTCCTTCGCCAAGGTGCGTTTGCCGCGGTGGCGTTTGCCAGGCGGTATTTCGAGGTGTTGCTTGTTAAGGCGAAAGGCCATGGCGCCCAGGACCACGTCTAGGCACTGCAGCAAGGGGTGATGAGAAGAGTCAACTTCGCCAATGGCGTCGGCAGCGATTTGAATGCCGACGTTTTGAAATTCTGGTTGCTGGGGCAGCCGCAACAAATAGTTCTTGAAAATCTGGTTTTTGGCTTCTTTGTCCGGGAGTTTATCGAAGAATAATTCCAGATGATTGGCTCCCTCTAAGGGAACAGGCATGTATTGCAGACCGAAAGCGTGCTTGAGAAACTGGTAATACAGTAAGTGGTACTGATGCTGCCGTTGGTAAGTGGTTAAGGCTGCGCCAGGAGCATGCAGATTCTGCGTGAACATGATGCGTACTTTAATATGACCGGCGTCAACGAAGTCAAAAAAGTAGTCGATCAGGTCTTGATAGGCAGATAGCAAAAACTCGTTGGTTTTCGTCCACTTTACCTCGCCCGTTAGCCCTAATTCCGCGAATTTGTCCTGCAACAGGGGGATGAGCAGGCCGGCAATTCGACTGTCGATGATGAGTCCTCCGTAGAAGTCCGAAAATAGGCGGCCCCGCAAAACGGACTCGTCGCAGTAGATGTAATAGCGCATCAGTTAAAATGAGTGCGCCGGGTAGCGTGCGAACACGACCCGGCGCTCAAAAATAGCAATTGGGAAAGGTGGAGGGCATTATTGCCGCATAAAATCATGTCTAGAATTCTCATACTGACCCACAAAACGGTTGTGGCTAGCGGAAGCGCATTTGCTTGTTGAGGTCGTAATATTCTAGGAAGATGTCGTAGGCGCTGCCGCCCCGGTCGGCCCAAGCCTGCGTTTTCTCATATGCGATTCGCGCCAGTGAGGGTTTGCCCTGTCGGCTATCGGCTCCAATGGTACCCCCGCCCGCAGGGCGGTCCACGCCGTCGCGCAGCAGTAGGTTTTTCTCGTCGTACACCATCTGGCGCAGCTTTTTCTTCTCTTCCTCATCGCCGCGCGGCAGCCCCAGCATAAGCAGGCGGCGAATGGCATAATATAGGTCGTAGGATTCCTTCTGGTTGTGCTGGTCGCCGGCAAATTCGGCCCCAAACGGCTCCTCTTGTGTTTCTTCTTCCGGCGAAAAGGCAAAGGCCCCTTGCCGACCTTCCGCTTCCTCCTGTGCGTCGTCCGACAAGCGCTTAAGTCGGGCCAGAAAGTCCAACTCCTGCGCGTCACTTTCCTGCTTTTCGGAATCGTACGGTTGGTTTTCGTCGAACTCGTCTTCGTTCGGGAGGTCGTAATTGTTTTTCATAAGGAGCCTAGGCAACAGGTTGTTGAGTGGATTGGGAAATAGGAGCTAGGATGCTGCGCACCTCGTCGCCCTCAGTGGCCAGCGAGGTATCCATCGTTAGCCAGGGTGCCCGGCTCAGTCCAGTGGTGCACACGTCCGATTTGGGCATGAAACGGCCGTAGAACTGCCACCCCGTCTTATCTTGCTTCTCGCTCAGCTCCATGGCGTAACGGTAGTAGATGATGGAAGGGTGCACGTTGTTCTGCGCCGCGTAGGTGTTCACAAACGACTCGACGTTGATGTAATTCTTGATATAGTCGTACTTCAGCCGCGGCAGCAGCAACTCGTCAGCGAACTGGTTGGCCTGCTCTTCCAGCAGGAATAAGTCTTCCACCCCTTCCGTCAAGTGGTACTTGATAACCGCCAGCTTATCGAGGTGAAACAGGACGTGGCCCAGCTCGTGTAGCAGCGTAAACCAGAGCCGGGGGTAGCTCTTAAAGTGGTCCGTGATGACGATGCAGGGCTTTTTGTTGATGATAAACGTGCCGCCCTGCACGGCCGTGCTGGGCAGCGCCTTCTGCATAATCACCGTCACGCCCGCCGCGTACAGCGCCCGCATGACGGTGAGCATCCCCCCTCGCTCCTGCCGGGTGTAGCGCCGAATCTGCGTCACCAACTTCTCCACCTGCCGCAGGTCGAACGGGTTCGGGTTCTGCACCCGCTGGAACTGCTGAACGGCCGACATAATCCAGAAGGCCTTCATTTTATCCTCCACCCGCGTGTTGGCCTTGTGATAAAGCACAGCCGCCATCTCGGTGCCGTACTCATACAAGGAGTTCAGCCCGAAGTAGTGCTTGATCCGGTCCCGGATGTGCCCGTAATCCAGCGATTCGATGAAGCCAAGCTTGCGCAGGCGCGCCACGTCGAAGTTCCGCACGATGAAGGAAGCTTCCTTTACACGCTCCACCGTCTTGTAGTCCTCCGCCGGCATCACCGAAGCGGCCACCAGCTTCATGACCTGTTCAATGCTCACATCTAGGAAATGTGCCAACTTCAGAGCCGTCAGCACGTCCAGCTTTTGCAGCGCGCCGGTTACCAGCCGCTCATACGATGTGCGCGTCATGCTCAGAATCTCGCTGGCCGCCTTGGTCGACAGCCCCAGCTCTTCACGACGTTGCTCAATCAAACTCGCTAAAGAAGGGGCATTGGACGACGCCAGCAGCTTTAGCACCTCATCCATCAAGTCGGACGGGAGGTCAGGGCCATTTGCAAAGTTGTCGCTCATAAGGTATGCCAATACTTTTGGCAAATATACGACACTGTACAAAATTGTACAACCATATAAACGCTTAATTTGACGCCTGGACTCCTATAACCTTATGCGCATTCTCACTCTTAAGATGGGAGTGAAGGAATTGCACCTATATGCGTTTCTTTAGCAAGCGTTGCACGGACATCGGGAAAAATCGCTTCCCACGCCGGGTGCGGTAACCGCCATCGTTTAGTTCGTGGGCAATCTGCTGCAAGGTGTGCCCCTGTTTCTGCAGCAACCCCCCGAGCCGGGTGGCCTGCTGGTTCTGCAGGTTGTCCCGGGCGTTGGCCTGTCGCACGGCCAGGCTCTTTTCGATGGCCATCGGCGTCAGGTTAGCCGGCGTGCCCAGTTTGGCTCCTCGCGCCTTTTTGGCCGTGAGCGCGTCCTTGGTCCGTTTGGAAATGGTTTCGCGTTCGTGCTGGGCGATGACAGCAAAGAGGCCGACCGTGAGGGTGTTCGCGTCGGGCATGTCGCAGCAGACGAAGGCCACCCCCGAGTCACGCAAAGCGAAGATGAAGCCCGCGTTGCGGCTGAGGCGGTCTAACTTGGCAATGAGCAGCGTCGCCCCCACCCTTCGCGCCTCCGCAATGGCGGCCAGCAGCTGCGGCCGCTGGTTCTTCTTGCCGCTCTCGATTTCGACGTACTCGGTCAGCAACTGCGCCGGATCTTGGACGAAGGCGCGCACAGCGGCTTGCTGGGCTTCGAGCCCCAAACCGGATTGGCCCTGGCGGGCGGTGCTCACGCGGAAGTAGGACACGTAGGTCGGGAGGGCAGCGGCCATGGTCAGGGTCGGTTTCCCGCAAAGCTACGCCGCATAACATTTGTTAAACGCACGTTTGTTAAACGTTATAACACCCCTCCCCCACTGGCGGGCGATCGGGTAGGTCTTGGGTATCGGGCCCCTGGGCACGCGGAGCACCGACGCGAACAGGCGGCCCACCAACCCCGCGCAGGGTGTTACTTTGCCGCGTTGACGAATGACGCCTTATGTCCACTATTGCCGAAATTGAACAGCTCGAGCGCCGCCGCTTCGACGCACAGGTTGCCAAAGACCTGCCCACACTGGAAGCCATCTTTGCCGACGACCTGGTCTACACCCACTCCAACGGCCACCAGGACGACAAGGCCAGCTACCTGGCCTCCATTGCCAGCGGGCAGAGCCGCTACGACCGGGTCGACTTCGAATCCCTGACGGTGCGGGCCTACAATGACGACCGCACGGCCGTGGTCAACGGGCTGGTCCGGATCGAGCTGGGCCCGGGCGCCGACGGCCAGCCCACCTTCACGCGCATCAAATACGTGGTCGTATACATCCGCACCGACGCCCACGGCTGGCAACTCGTGCTCTGGCACGCCCAAAAGCAGGCGGCGTAAGCGGCGCTTCGCCCTCGCAAGGCCGCCCCGAAGCCACAGAAGCTGGCGCGGCGGTCTCTAAGGTTTCGGGGCGGCCTTGCCAAAATGGTCCACCTCCCGCCCCGGCCGGTCTCCTGGCATGAAACCCGGGCCTGGGGCTAGCCCAAGTACGACTTTAGCGACTGCGAGCGCGAGGTGTGCTGCAGGCGCCGAATGGCCTTCTCCTTGATTTGACGTGCCCGCTCGCGGGTCAAGCCGAACTCCTCGCCGACTTCCTCGAGCGTGCGCGCTGCCTGGCCGTTGAGCCCGAAATGGCGGGTGAGGACGTCGGCCTCCCGCCGCGTCAGGGTCGAGAGAGCGCGCTGCACCTCCCGGCGCAGGGAGTCCCGCAGCAAGCCCGCGTCCGGCGTGTCCGCCGCGTCGTCCCCCATGACGTCGAGCAAGCCGTTTTCCTCGCCCTGCACGAAGGGGGCGTCCATCGAGACGTGGCGGCCGGAAATTTTGAGTGTGTCCGCCACCTCGGCCGTGCTCAACTCCAGCAACTCGGCAATCTCGTCGGGCGAGGGCTCGCGCTCGAACTGCTGCTCGAGCTCGGCAAACGAGCGGTTGATTTTATTCAGCGAGCCCACCCGGTTCAGCGGCAGGCGCACGATGCGGCTCTGCTCGGCTAGGGCCTGCAGGATGCTCTGGCGAATCCACCACACGGCGTAGGAGATGAACTTGAAGCCCTTGGTCTCGTCGAAGCGCTTGGCGGCTTTGATCAGCCCCAGGTTGCCCTCGTTGATGAGGTCGCCCAGCGTCAGGCCCTGGTTCTGGTACTGCTTGGACACCGACACGACGAAGCGCAGGTTGGCCTTGGTCAGCTTTTCCAGGGCCATCTGGTCGCCCTCGCGGATGCGCTGGGCGAGCTCGACTTCCTCGTCGATGGACACCAGGCTCACCTTGCCGATTTCCTGCAGGTACTTGTCCAGCGACTGGCTTTCGCGGTTGGTGATCTGCTTGCTAATTTTTAACTGTCTCATGCGGGAACGGCGTTGCTTCGAAAGGGAAGAGCCCCCCGTAACCCCTGGGGCCGCGGCTTGGTTCGACGGCACGGGCGGCGTAGGCTATTCCATGCGATGCCCCCTCCCCTGCTGATTACCCCAGCCGGTCGGCCCGATAGGGCTACTTTACCCGGCCCTACCCCCGGGCTTGCCCGTCGGCGCATTCGTCGCCCTCCCCCTCCCCGGCCAAGTGGTTGAGCAGCTTTTCGGCATCTTGCTTCAAGTAGGCGGTGCGCACGTATTCGTGGGCCCGGGTGAGAAATGTCACGGCGTAGACGACTTCGCCGAGCACCACTGGGGGCCCTTCGTCGAGCAGCAGCAGGAACCGGCCACGCACGGTGTCGGCCGGGTCGGTGCGCCGACGGGCGTCAAAGGTCACCTGCACATCCGACGAGAGCGGAAGCGTGGTGGCGAAAATTGCGGCGAGGTCCTTCATGGTATGTCAAGGCGTCGGATGATAAAAGTATTCATTTCATATAGGTGAATTCGGTTTATGCCTATGTTTTTTGAAAAGACCTTAAATGCATGCTCTAAGGCTTCCTTTACTCATTCTCAGCTTTTGCAAGCAAAAAATGTCTACTTGATACACATGTTTAACATGTATTACAATTGATACATGATTCACATGTCTTACATGAACTACATGCAAGACATTTCTTAATTTTATTACTTGCTTTGTAAGCAATAGTTTACATACATTTGTTGCTGTCAATACTTCTATAGTAAGCACTGCAAGCCATGAAAGCAAAAAAGACTGGCCCGCCGCCAATGCGGGTGTTGGCCATCACCAACAATAAGGGAGGAGTTGGGAAGACCACGAGTGCCGTCAGTATCGGCGCGGCGCTGCAACGCCAGGGAGCCCGAGTATTGATGGTGGACTTGGACATGCAAGCAAACCTAACCAACAACCTTGGCGGCGAGTTGGAACTTGCTGCGCACGTAGGGGATGCTCTAGTAGGAGCGGTGCCATTGGCTGAAGTAATCCTTACTACCGAGGCTGGGTTGGATTTAGTGCCAGCCGACTTTCGCCTTGCCAGTTACGAGCCAATCATCTACAAGCAGAAGGACTACCATACGCGGCTAGCTACGGCCCTGGCAACAGTGAAGGGTACTTATGACTACGTTGTAGTCGACTGCCCGCCTTCGCTACAGACTTTCACTTACATGGCTTTGGCTGCGGCCGACGCATATCTAATTCCTACTGAGCCGGAGAAATTCGCCTTCGATGGCTTGCGTTTAGTAAAAGAATTGGCTGACCAGATTGAACGACGCATTAACCCTGGGTTACAGTTCCTGGGCGTATTCTTTACCCGCTACAACGCCAAGCAACGCAATTCCATGCACGCGGCAGTGGTGCAGGCCGTACGGGAGGAGTATGGTGAGGAATCGCTGCTACCCAGCGTACGACGCGACGCAGCTGTGGTGCAGTCTCAAGTACACGTAAAGACCATTTACGACCATAAACCTGATTCTAACGCAGCGATGGATTACGCTGCTTTGGCCGAAATCGTCCGGGCCAGGCTGGCCTAATTCATGACCGGCCTCTATTTTCTATCCCACCTCCTTACAAATTCTCATGAATATGCCTCCCAAAGCCACTCAGGATGCCGTCTCTATGCTCCGCAAACCGGGCACTAAGGCACAGCCCTCGCACCAAGCACCGATAGCCTCGCCTAAGCCCGAAAAACCGGTCTATTCACCTTTCAGTTCGCGTATTACAGCTGAGAACCAATTGCGTCTAGAGCAACTGGCTTATTGGAGCCGTGAAGCGAAGGTGGATATCCTCAATGATGCCCTTGAAGCCTATTTTGCCTCCCGGCCGGATAGCCACCAAGCAATACCGGCCAAAAAACGTTAACAGTAATGGGGGCTAAACCGCTGTTTTACAGTAAATAATAGTACAAAAATCGCCGGCGGAATTTTCGCTTTTGTGCTTTTTTTTACCCTAAAAGCTCTCACTATCTGCTACAAAAAAGACGTTATCTTAAAAAAAATAAAGCTGCTTTATTCTTATTAGTTTACTATTATAAGTATTATAGGTGCCGTAACTATTTGATTATCAGTTTATAAAAGAGGGCATCTGCTACAAAAAAGACGTGTATCTGCTACAAAAAGGACGTTAGATACAATGTATCTGCTACAAAAAGGACGTGTATCTGCTACAAAAAAGACGTTGAGACTGATTAACCTGCTACAACAAAGACGTGCTGCTACAAAAAAGACGTTTACATGGAAAGTCTCGATAAAACTGTAGCGCAACACAATGCGCTCATAAATGCCCGTTTCAGCTTTGTGCCGCTGCAGATGCGCCTGTTTTTGGGGCTGCTGTCGCGTATTAGGCCCGATGACACCGATTTTAAGGAACACTTCGTACCCTTGAGCGAGCTGGTGTTTGACCGCCGGGGCGGGTCGGCTTATGAGCAGGTAGACGACATGTGTAAGAAGCTAGCGTCGTTCACGCTATACATTGAGGACTTGGAGGAAGGTACCCGGCGCCGGCGCCGCAAGCCCAGCTTTACCTACATTCCACTGATGTCAGAGGCCCGCTACACGGCCGAGCAGGGGGGAGTGCTAGCAAGTTTCAACCCCAAGATTATGCCCTATCTGCTCCAGTTGCGGGAAAGCGGCAATTTCACCACCGCAGATTTGAAGGAGGTGCTAAAGCTGAAAAGCCCACATGCGTTGCGGATCTACTGGTTGTTGAAAGAGTACGCGGACTTTGGCCGGCGCACAATGACGGTAGAACAATTGCGGTTTGTGTTGGACGTGAAGGAAGGGGAGTACCCCCGTTTCAGCAACTTCAAAGCTCGCATCCTGGATAAAGCACAGAACGAACTCGCGGAAACAGATATGCCATTTACGTTCGAGCTAGAACGGGAAGGCAAAGTGGTAGAACGCATCAAGTTTTTGTTTCATCTGGCGCTATCTGCTACAAAAGAGACGTTACCCACGGCGGAGGCAGAGTGGGGCGCGGCACTCGCCCAAATTGGGCTCAATGCCCGTAGCATCGCTCGCATTGGCCAGCAACTCGCGGAGGGCGATTACGACCTTGGATACGTTGATTTTGTTCTTGACCGCATCCAGAAGCAACATCAATTAGGCAAGGTCAAGCGCATGGCTGGAGCCATCTACAAAGCCTTGGTGGAAAAGTACTTATTGGAGGATTATCAGGAGTTGCTGAAAACAAGGGAAACAAAGAAAAAGCTAAAAGTAGCTTCCGCTAAACCGGCGGAAGTAGTTGCTTACAGGGTTTCAGAAGTACGGGAAATGTATGACAATCCCGGGCCGTACGCAAAGCTGTTGGAGCGCGCCCCAACCTTTGAAGAGCACCTGCAGCAAATCTATTTTAATCAAGGCTTCGCGTACGAACAACGGGATGGCGAAGAGTGGCTGGTAAAGCAATAAGTTGGATTATTGTACCTACTCGTGCCTCCCCGACGTCCCCAACCTTCATTTCGAGCAAAAGCAAGTAAGCATTGCCTAGTACCAACGAATTCTGGCTGATCAACTTTACATAAAATAGCTTCTCGGACCGGCCTGCGCTTAGCCTTTGGCCAGCTGGGGGGCGGACCCCACCGCCGCGTTGAGCAGCTGCTCGAGGCGCACCACCTCGGCCCCGGCCAGCGGCGCCACCAGCGCTTCGGCCGCCGCCGTGAGCCCGGCCGCCGCCGCGGCAAACGCCGCGTGCCCGGCCGGGGTGGGAGCCAGCCGCGCCCGCCGCCCGTCGGCCGGGTCGGGCCCGGCCGCCAGCCAGCCCCGGGCCGCGAGCCGGGCCAGCATCTGCCCCCCGGTCGTGGGCCCGAGCCCGGCGTAGCCGAAGGCCGCCGACTTAGAGCCGCCCGGCCGCTTGACCACCCAGTACAGGAGCAAGAACTCGTCCAGCGTCTGCCTCTCATACACATCT
>NZ_JAELXR010000024.1:0-22074 GCF_016427455.1 Hymenobacter miniatus | reverse complement strand
CCAGCACCCGGTTGGCCAGGCCGGCGCCGCCCTGGCGCACGTCGCTGGCCCCGCCGCCGCCGCCATCGCCGCCCGAGGCCGCCCCGCCGCCGTTGTAGCCCGCGGCGTTGGTGCTACCGGCGCCGCCCACGTAGAGGGTCAGGGTTTCGCCCGGCGTCACGGACAGGGTGGCCAGCACCCGGCCGCCCAGGCCGCCGCCATCGGGTTTGGCGTACACGGGCCCGCCGCCGGCGCCGGCCAGGTCCACGCCCAGCCGGGTGATGCCGGCCGGCACGGTGTAGGTTTGCGGCGCGCCGGTGTAGGCAAATTCAACGGCCGGGCTGGTGTCGGCGAGGGCGGCCTGCCAGGCCGTGCCGTTCCAGACATTGAGCTGGTTGGTGGTGGTGTTGTAAATGGTGAGGCCCGCGGTTTTGGCGGGCATCAGGTCGCGCTGGGCCTGGCTGAGGCGCGGGGGCAGAAAGCCCTTGTCAGACGCGTTCACGTCGAGGACGGCCGAGGCGTCGGGGGCGCCGGCCGTGCCCACGCGCACGCCGCCGGTGGTTTGGGCCTGGGCCACCACTGGACCGGCCAGCAGCAAGGCAGCAAAAGCAGCGTAAAAAGTAGATTTCATCAGCAGAAAAAAGACGGTTCGAAAAGGCTATTGAATGACGGTGATGTAGTAGTCCTTGGCGGCCGGGTCGGTGGCGACGGGGCTGCTGAAGCCGATTTCGACGGTATTGAGGGACGACACCCGGGCCCAGGCAATGCTGGCGCTGGAGAAGCCCGTGGCCGGGCTCACCCACACCGTGGCCCCGGGTTTCACCCCGGCCATGCGCACCTGCTCCACGCGGGTGGTGTTGGCGCCAATGGGGCCCACGTCGAGGTTTTCGGTTTGGCGCAGCAGGTTCTCGAACACCGTGCCCCGGTCGCCCAGCGCCACCGTGCCGCGCACGTCGAGGGTGGCCACCGGGGCGGTGGTGCCGATGCCCACGCTCACGGCGTAGGCGCCGGTGCCGCCCAGCACCAAGCTGTTGTTTTGGCTCACTTTGGCCCGGTAGCCAATGGCCGTGGCGTAGGCCAGGCCGTTGACGCTGGGCCCGGCTTCGTAACCGAAAGCGGTGTTGAAATTGCCGCTGATGTTGTTGGCCCCGGCGCTGGCGCCCACGAAGGTGTTGGCATTGCCGGAGACGTTGGCGTAGCCGCTTTGATAGCCTTCAAAGTGGTTGTCGCGGCCGTCGAGGTTGGCGAAGCCCGACCGGAGCCCGGAAAAGAAATTGCCGCTCCCGGTGGCGTTGTGGTAGCCGCTTTGAAACCCGATGAACTGATTGTAGGAACCGGTGGTGCTGTTGTAGCCCGCGTTGTGGCCTTCCACGTGGTTCATGGTGCCCGTGGTGTTGGAGTAGCCGCTGTTGAGGCCGCTGAAATGGTTGTAGTCGCCCGTGGTGTTGCTGCCGCCGCTGCGGAAACCGGCGAAGTAGTTGTAGGAGCCGGTGGTGTTGGCTGCTCCGCTCAGGCAGCCCACGAAATGGTTGTAGGTGCCGGTGGTGGCGGCCCCGGCCTGGTAGCCGACGAAGAGCTGCTGCGTGTTCTGTCCCAGGTTGAGGCCGCCGCGGGGCGTGACGCCCACGCCCACAGCCGGGCCCACGCTTTCGCTGGTGCCCACCAGGGCGTAGGCCTGCAGGTTGAGGTTTTGGGTGGCGGCGTGGCTGCCGAGGTTGTCGCCGCCGAGGCGCACCCAGGCCGTGCCGTCGTAGGCGTAGAGGCCGGGCGCGTTGTCGGTTTGGTACAGCACCAGGCCGGCCGCCGGCGCCGCCACGGCGTTGCGCTGGGCCAGCGTGAGGCGGGGCAGCAGCAGGCCCTGCGTGGTGCTGCGCACTTCCAGCGCCGCCGAGGCATCGGGGGCCCCGGCCGCGCCAACGGTGACGCCGCCCGTTTGGGCCCAGGCACCGAGGGGCCCCGCGAGCAATTGCAACGCCACCGACGAAAGGCCAACGAAGCGGAGAAACTGGTTCATGAGGTAGGGGTGGGTAAAGCTGTTTCAGTGGGTCGAAAGTGGGCTTTGTTGAAAAGGGGGGCAACAAAAAGCAGTGGAAAGCCCCAGGTGGTATGCGAACGACAGGCCCGTGGTATGTGAGCACGGGCGCGTTCGTAACTTTCGGAGCCTGCATGGTGCGGGCCGCCTGCCGTATGCCTTCTCCCGCCCAACTACTCATCGTCGAAGACGAAGCCGTGCTGGCCCTCGACCTGCGCGCCACTATCCAGGCCGAAGGCTACGGCGTGGTGGGCATTGCCGCCACCGGCCCGCGGGCCCTGGAGCTTTTTGCTCAGCACCCCGTCGATGGCGTGCTCTGCGACATTCACCTCCAAGGCCCCTGGGACGGCATCGAAACCGCCCGGCGCCTACTGGCCGTGCGCCCCGTGCCGCTCATCTACCTCACCGCCCTGGCCGACCAGCCTACCCTCGACGAAGCCCTGACCACGGCCCCGGCGGCGTACCTGCCCAAGCCCGTGTCGGCGGCCAGCCTGCGCACCGCCCTGGCCGTGGCGCTGCATTCGGTGGCCCGCCCCGCCGCGCCCGCCCCGGCCGAGCCGGCCCCCAGCGCCGACGCCCTCACCCGCGACACCATTTTGCAGCGCGAAGGCCACGTCTTCATCAAAGACAGCCACCAGTTCGTGCGCATTCCGCTGGCCGATATTCTGTTGCTCGAGGCCGACAACACCTA
Source organism: Hymenobacter miniatus (assembly GCF_016427455.1). Classification (NCBI taxonomy): domain Bacteria; kingdom Pseudomonadati; phylum Bacteroidota; class Cytophagia; order Cytophagales; family Hymenobacteraceae; genus Hymenobacter; species Hymenobacter miniatus. The sequence goes on along the minus strand of NZ_JAELXR010000024.1, from coordinate 19,372 downwards.
CACCACCCTCGTCACGGCCAGCCGCAAATACGCCCTGCGCCTCACCCTGGGGGCCGTGCTCGAACGCCTGCACTTTGCCCAACTGGTGCGGGTGCACCGCTCGTTCGCCATCAACATCCAGCGCGTCGAGAGCTTTTCCGATGCCGAGGCCACCGTGGCCGGTCAAGCCGTGCCCCTGGGCCGGCAATACCGCGAGGCGTTCTTGAAGCAGTTTCAGTTCCGGTAGGGCCGGGCTGGTGGCGGCTTACCAAATGGCGTCGTTCACTGGCCGGGTCGGGGCGTTGGCACCATTTCTGGCCGCCTGAGTTATGAGGGCCTGTACTTTCGTTGCGGGTTGGCATTTCGCCGGTCCCGCGGCGGCCCAATGGTTCGGCGCCGCCGTATTTTCCCGTGGTCATGCTTCGCCGGTTGTTGTTCGTCTTCGCCTTGTTTACCCGCCTGCCGGTGGCCGGGCAGGGCCTGCCCGCGCCCACCGACACGGCCCAGGTGCGCGCCCAACTCGGCGCGGCTTGGCGGCTGCTGGCGCGCAACAACGACTCGGCGCTGGCCCTGAACAGGCAGTTGCTGCGCGCCAGCCAGCGGCTGCAGTTTGCCTACGGCGTGGCCCAGAGCTGCCTGCAACTGGGCACGGCCCTGCGCAACGCCAGCGAGTTCGATTCCAGCTTCTACTACGCCCGGCGGGCCCAGGCCTTGTTCGAGGCCCAGCACCGGCCCGACGGCGTGGCCTGGGTGCTCAACCTCAACGCCCAAACCTACAAGCGCATGGGCGACGCCCAGGGAGTGGAACTGCTCACGCGCAAGGGCCTGGAGCAGGCCCGGCAGGCCCTGGCGTTGGCCCGCAGCGGCCCGTACCCGGCCGTGATGGTGTCGGCCCTGACGACGCAAGGCATCATTTACCGCGACCTGAACTTGCCCGACTCGGCCCGCGCCTGCTACCAGGAAGCCATGCGCGTGGAACTGCAGCACCGGCCGGAGCCCTCGTCGCTGGGCGTGGTGTATGCCAACTACGGGCAGCTGCTGATGGACTACGACCGCAACTACCCGCCGGCCATTGGCTATTTCCGGCGGGCGCTGGCGCAGCACCGCGCCCAGCACAACCGCAACGGCCTGGAGCACGCCTACCGCCAGCTCAGCTGGGCCTACCGCCTGCAGGGCCGCCACCCGCAGGCCGTGGCGGCCGCCGACACCTGCCTGGCCCTGGGCCGCGCCATCGGCGACCCGCACCGGCTCAGCAACTCGCTCGAAGCGGCCTGCTTTGCCTACCGCGACGCCGGCCGCTACCGCGAGGCCACCGAGCTGATGGAGGAGCGCCGCCTCTTGGATAACAACACCAACCGCCTGGAAAAAACCCAGGCCGTGGCCCGCATCGAAGCCGCCTACCGGCTCGAAAAGCAGCAGGCCCGCATTGCCAGCCTGGCCCTGGCCAACGCCCGGAAGCAGAAAGTGCTGCTGGCCCTGGGGGTGGGCCTATCGGTGCTGGCGGGCCTGCTGGCGTTTGGCGCCTGGCAGTATCGGGCCCAGCGGCGGGCCAATGCCCAGCTGCGCGCCACCAACCAAACCGTGGTGGAAAACAACGCCCGCATCCAGGAGCAGGCCACCCGCCTCACGCTGCTGCTGCGCGAGCTGCACCACCGCGTGAAAAACAACCTGGCCATCGTGAGCAGCTTGCTCAACCTGCAGTCGGGCAGCCTGGCCGACCCCGTGGCCGCCCGCGCCGTGCGCGAAGGCCGCCAGCGGGTGGAAGCCATGGGCCTGATTCACCAAGGCCTGTACCAGACCGAGCAGGTGGTGAGCGTCGACATGCGGCCCTACCTCACCACGCTGGTCGAAAACCTGCTGGCGGCTTATGGCTTCGACGAGGACCGGTTCGACCTGGTGCTGGAACTCGACCTGCCGGCCGTGGACGTGGACCGCGCCGTGCCCCTGGGCCTCATCCTAAACGAACTGGTGACCAACGCCCTCAAACACGCCTACGCCCGGGTGGCGCGCCCGCTGCTGCGCGTGTACCTGGGCAGCCCCGCCGGCGGCCTGCTCTTGGAAGTGGAAGACAACGGCCCCGGCCGGCCGCCCGGCTACGACACCGGCAATTCCTTCGGCACCCAACTCATCGCGGCCCTCAGCCAGCAAATTGGCGGCGAGATGACCATGAGCAACGAGCCCGGCGCTTGCTTCCGGCTGTGGGTGCCGGCCGCCGCGGTGCTGGTAGGGTGAAGGTGTCCCGGTCCGGTGGCGCTACTTCCGCGCGTAGAACCGGCTTATCAGCCACGCCGAACCGGCCAGGCCGGCGCCCAGCAGGCACACGCCGGGCCAGCCGCCGTGCGTCCAGGCCAGCCCGCCGAGCACGGAGCCCAGCGAGCCGCCCGTGAAGTAGCCGGTCATGTACACGGTGTTGAGGCGGCTACGGGCCTCGGGCACCAGCGAGAAGATGAGCGACTGGTTGGAGATGTGCGTGGCTTGCACGCCCACGTCGAGCAGGATGACGCCCACCACCAGCCCGGCCACCCAGCCGCCGCCCAGGCCCAGAATGGCGTAGGCCCCCAGCGCCAGCGCAATGCCCAGCCCAATGGTATAGTCCGACCCGCGGGTGTCGGCCGTTTTGCCGGCCAGCGGGGCGGCCAGGGCTCCAAATGCCCCAATCAGCCCGAAGAAGCCGGCCACGTCGGAGCCGTAGTGGAAGCGGGGGCCTTCGAGGTAAAACGCCAGCGTGGTCCAGAACACGCTGAAGGCCGCAAACAAAAACGCGCCCACCAGCGTGGCCCGCCGCAGCGCCGGCTGCTCGCGCACCAGCGTGCCTAAGGACTTCATCAGCGAGGCATACGAGCCCGTGAAGCTGGGCCGGTCCTGGGGCAGCTGCCAGGCCAGCAGGGCCACCAGCAGCACCATCAGCCCGGCCCCGATTTCGAACATGGCCCGCCAGCCCAGGTGCAGCCCCACGTAGCCACTCACGGTGCGCGAAAGCAGAATGCCGATGAGCAGGCCGCTCATCACGCGGCCCACCACGCGGCCCCGCTCGGCCTCGGGGGCCAGGTGGGCGGCCATGGGCACCAGCAGCTGCGGCACCGCCGACAGCAGCCCGATGAGCACGCTGGCCGCCGCCAGCAGTGCAAACGAGGGCGCAAACGCCGCCGCCGCCATGGCCCCGGCCGCCCCCAGCAGCATGAGCAGCATCAGGCGCTTGCGCTCCAGCATGTCGCCCAGCGGCACCACCAGCAGCATGCCCAGCGTGTAGCCAATCTGGGTGGCGGTGGCCGCCAGGCTGGCCCCGCTGTCGGTTTTGTGAAAGGTGCGGCCGATGGCGGCCAGCAGCGGCTGGTTGTAGTAGATGTTGGCCACCACCAAGCCGCAGGTCACGGCCATGAGCCACACCAGGGCGTTGCTGAGCGGCGGCGTTTCGGCGGGCGGGGCGGGAGCCTCCGGGGCAGGAGGGAGGGGTCGGTTTTCGATTGCGGAGTTGGACATGGAAGGAAGGCACGGACCGGGGCCCGCGAAGGCACAAGACTCCTCCAACCGCCTAACGCGCCCGATGGTTGCACCCCACTGCCCTTCGGCCCCGGCACCAGGCGCCACAACTGCCGGCCCCACGGGCTGGCAACTCCGGTTGCGCCGCTGCGTTCAACCGGGCATGAGCCGAGGTTTTGTCAAGGAAGACGACGCGCAGACGCCGCCCATCATTCCGCCCCGCGCGGCGCTGCCGCCGGGCACGCCCAACTACGTCACGCCCCACGGGCTGGAAGCGTTGCGCGCCGAGCTCGCGGCCCTCGAAGCCGAGCGCGCCCAAGCCGAAGCCAACCGCGACAACGACACCGACCGCACCCACCAGCTCTCGCTCTACAACGGCCGCATTGCCCTGCTCACCGAGCGCCTGGGCAGCGCCAAAGTGGTGGACCCCGCCGGCCAGCCGGCCCGGGAAGTGCGCTTTGGGGCCACCGTCACGCTGCGCACCGTGCGCGGCGGCAAGGTGGGGTTTGAGCGCACCTTCACCATTGTGGGCGTCGACGAGGCCGACGTTGCCCATGGCAAAGTGGCCTTTGTGGCACCCATCGCGCGGACCGTACAAGGCGCCAAGCTCAAGCAGCAGCTGACGCTGAAGCTGGGCCCGCAGGAGGAAGTGGTGGAGGTAACGGCCATTGCCTACGCCTAGCGGTTGGCTTCCGAGAGCCAATGGAACTGCCGCTCGGCTAGCTGGAAGTGGCGGCGCTGCCGCTTCAGGGCAATGAGCACCGAGTCGTTGCGCATGCGCCCGCGCAGCACCAGGTGGTTGCTGTCGGGCTGGGCATAGCGCAGGGTGAAGAGGGGCAGCGAGTCCGAAGCCATTTTCTTGAAGGCGATGGTGCTAGTGGCCGAATCGAGGGTGTAGGCGAAGTAGCCGCGGCGGTAGCGCTGCCGCAGCAGGGTGTCGGGCGAGCCCACGCTCCCCGACGTGTTGGCTTCAAAAACCACGTCCTTCCAGCGCAGGCTGTCGGGCACGTTGGCCTCAAACCGCTCCACTTCAAAGAACCCGGTGGCGAGCCGGCCTTTGGCCGGGGCGCTGGCCGTGGCACTGCCCTGCGCGTATTGGTAAAGCGGCAACAAGGCAAACAGGCCAATGAACACCGTTTTGAGCGTGAGCTGGGCCACGCGCCAGCGCCAAGGCAGCGGTGACGCCTCGGGCGCCGGCGGCGTGGGGCGGTTGAGAATGAAAAAATTGAGCAGCCGCCCGGCGTCGCCCAGCAGCAAAAACAAGCTGAGCACGAACAGGTGAATGGAGAAAATCTTCACCGGAATGTCGTAGCACAGGTTCAGCATCATCACGTTCAGAAACACGCTGGCGGCTACAAAGGCCCCCAGCGTGCTGGTGCGCCGCCACAGCAGCAGCACGCCGGCCGCCACCTCCGCTGCCCCGGAAAACACCTGGTAGGGCTTGGAATAGCCGATGAAGTACCACGAAAAGCGCATGGGCAGGAAGTCGCCCAGCGGGGTGGCCAGCGCGCTGAGCGTGGGCGGCACCATTTGCAGGGCAAACAGCTTGAGGATGCCGTAGCCCAGGGCGTTGAGGGCCACGAAGTAGCGCACCAGCACCAGCAGCCAGCGGTAGCCCGTGTCGTAGCTGGGCCGGCGGCGGTCGAGCAGCACCCACAGGGTGGCGCCCACCACGCCCGCCAAGGCGAAAAAGCACAGCTGCGCGTAGCCGTAGGACGTGTCGCCGCTGCCGTTGAGGGGCACCAGCACGTCTTTCACGTGGAAAAGGTGGCGGTTGCCCAGGTTCACCAGCCAGCCTTCGGCCGCGCCGTAGGCCCCGGCTACTTCACCCAGGCCCGGCACGCTGGCCAGCCAGGTGAGCGGCGAAATGAACAGCAGCAGGTAGATGCACGAGAAGCAAAAGAGCCACTTGCGCCACAGCGGCCAGCGGGAAGCAGAAGGCGAAAGCGTTGCCTGCATAAACAAGTTGGAAAGGGTGGTTTGGCTGCTAAAGTATTGCATTTGCGCAATGTGATTGCAACGCTAAGGCCGGGCCCGTTCGTAAGGGCAGAGAAGGTTGTTTCGTACCGGGGCACTCCCGGCCCGGCTGCTAACTTGCGCCGGGCGGAGCCACCGCTTTTTTACTGCATGATTGTTTACAAATCGACCGACTGGGTAGAAGCCCTGCGCCACCTGCGCGCCTCCGACATCATCCGCCTGCTGCTGAAGCGCGTGCTCTGGGTGGGCCTCTACGCCGCCGTGGTCACGGGGCTGGTGGTGAAATACGACAAGCTCAACCTGGCCGTCGACAAAGAATTTTTCTCGTTTCTGGGCATCATGCTCAGCCTGCTGCTGGCTTTCCGCACCAACACGGCCTACGACCGGTTTTACGAAGGCCGCCGCCTCTGGGGCCAGCTCGTGAACAACTGCCGCAACCTGGCCGTGCTGCTGCACGCCCGCCTGCCCGCCCACGACCACGCCAACCGCACCTACCTGGCCCGCCTGCTCTCCAACTTTCCCATCGCCCTCGACGGGCACCTGCGCCAGGGCGTGCGCTTCGAGAAGCTCGAAGAAGCCGACGCCGGCTTTGTGGAGCGGCTGCAGCAGGTGCAGCACGTGCCCTCGCGCCTTTCGGCGCTGCTGCAGGAGGCATTCGAGCGCCTGTTGCGCGAGGAGGTGCTGCTGCCCAACCACCTCATCACGCTGCAGCGCCACCACGAAGCCCTGCTCGACGTGGCCGGCGCCTGCGAGCGCATCAAGGCCACGCCCATTCCTTTCTCCTACAGCTACTTCATCAAGGGCTTTGTCACGGTGTTCATCCTCACCATGCCCTTCAACCTGCTCGATACCTACGAGTGGCTCACGGTGCCCATCACCATGCTGGGGGCCTACGCGCTGCTGGGCGTGGAAATGATTGGCGACGAAATCGAGGACCCTTTCGGCAAGGACAGCAACGACCTGCCGCTCACCCAGATTTCCAACCGCATTCGGGCCAACGTGCACGAAATCCTGGGCGTGGAGCTGCACGAAGACGTGCGCACCCTGGCCGACGTGCCCTACAGCGTGGTGTTTTAGCGTTTTCGGGCCATCGGCCACTGCGCTACTTTTTCAGATACGGCACCTCGCCCTTCATGTCGCGCACCAAGGCTTTGGCCAGCGCCACCGCGCTGGTGCTGGGCTTGCCGCGCAGCTCGTGGTCGAAGCGCCACACCAGCTGGCCGCTCTGGGTGTCGTAGATGTCAAGGGAGGTCTGCACGGTGTTGTCGGCCATGGGGTTGGCGCCGTTGCTGAGCACAAACACGGCGATGCTCACGCCGCCGGGCAGCAGTTGGTGCATGGTGGTTTGGCCCGCCAGCACGGCATCTACGCCGAGGGCGGCGCGCAGCTCGGCCATCGAGCGGGTGGGCAGGTTCTCGTAGGTAATGCCGGCGCGGGCCAGGCGCTGGTTGGTTTCGGCCGGGTTCTGGAAGGTGCACGTGGCGGGGTGCTCCGCTTGCTGGCGCATAAACTCGGCTTGGAGGGCGGCCTGCAGCTGGTAGCCCATTTGCCGGCGCTCGGCCAGCAAGCCGTTTTCGAGGGTGCTGCCCAGCGGGCGAGCGGCGCTGTCCCGGGCCCACACGCCGGCGTGCGTCACCACGTCGCGCAGCCGCTCCAACTGCACCGCAAAAGGCAAAATGGCCACGGTGCGGTGCGCGGCCAGCGCGGCCGGGACCAGGGCCTGGCCCTCGAAGCTGCGCCGGGCGCATCCCGACAGCCCGAGGCCAAGGCTAAGCAGCAATACAACAAGCGCAAAATGACGCATACAAGGCCGGAGTTTATGCTAAAGATGCGGAGCCGCGCGGAGGTGTTGCACGCAGGCGCTGCGGCGGGCGCACCCACGCCTGCTTCGTCGAGAAGCCACCGGCGAATTTCGGGATGATAACAATGAGTTGCTTGTTCGGCGGGGCGTTGCGAGGGCGTCGCTGCCCGCCCGGCCCTACGCCACCAGCTGCCGCTTATACATGCCGGGCGTCACGCCTTCGTACTTTTTGAACAGCGCCTGGAAGTAAGACAGGTTGTTGAAACCCACCCGCAGGCACACGTCGGCCACGCTGGCCAGGGGGTGGCGCAGCAGGCGCTTGGCCTCGCCCAGCCGCTCCCGGATGATGTACTCGACCGGCGTGAGGCCGAACTCGCGCTTGAACACGCGGAAGAACGTGGCCTTGCTCATGCACGCCAGCGCGCTGAGCTTGTCGATGCTCAGGTTTTCGGCCAAGTGTTGCTTGATGTAGTCGACCACGGCCGCAAAGCGGTGCGTGGTGAGGTAACGGGCGTAGTCGTGGAAGATGAGCTGGCGGGCCTGCGTCTGCATCAGGCGCACCAGCAGCTCCTGCAGGGTAAAGCCGGCCAGCACGTCCTTGTTGATGTCGGAAGTGCGCGACACGGCCACCAGGCGGCCCAGCGTGTCGGTCAGCTCGGGCGTGTTGGTGAGGTGGGCGTAGTCGGGGCCTTCTATCTTCCAGGGCTGGTGCACTTCGGCCCTGGGGTAGCGCTCATTCAGCAGGTCCACGGTGTGGCGAATGGTGTCGGGCGCTATGGCCACCGCCAGGCACTGGGTGGGCTGGCACAGGCAGGCCTCGGGGAAGTCAATTTCCATCAGCTCGTCCTTGTCGACCACCACGCTCTCGCCGGGCAAATAGTCGAACGCGGCGCGACCGGGCAGGTGCATCACCTTCTTGCCGCGCAGCATGGTGGTCAGGGCCAGCCCATCGAGGCGCAGGGGCACCCGGTGGGCGGCGCGGTGGGTCTCGAACACGTTCAGCTCGAAGCCTTCCAGGGAATATACCGTTCGGTTTTCGACCAGGGAATGCAGGCGTTCGAGGGCCAGGGGGGCAACGGCAGCAGGCAAATGGACGCGGGAGGTCATGGCAACAGCAGCTGTGGTGAGGGAGTACCCACTCTCAACACCGGGATGGTGGCACAAGTTGCGACAATTTTAGCACTCTTTGCGACAATACCACAACCCGCCGGGCCGGGGAAAAGAGACCTTTACACCGTTTCTATTTCACCCTAATTCCCATCATAAGCCATGGCTGAAACCCTCGAACAACCCACCACCGTGGTGGCCCGCCCCCAATTCAAGTCTCACTACGACAACTTCATCGGCGGTAAGTGGGTGCCCCCGGTGAAAGGCCAGTACTTCGAAAACCCGTCGCCCATCGACGGCAAGGCGTTTACCAAAGTGGCCCGCAGCTCCAAGGAAGACATCGAACTGGCCCTCGACGCCGCCCACGAAGCCTTCAAGACCTGGGGCAAAACCTCGGCCACCGAGCGCAGCAACATCCTCAACAAAATTGCCAACCGCATCGAGGAAAACCTCGCCCACCTCGCCGCCGTGGAGTGCGTGGAAAACGGCAAGCCCATCCGCGAAACGACCTACGCCGACATGCCCCTGGTCATCGACCACTTCCGCTACTTCGCCAGCGTGATTCGGGCCGAGGAAGGCAACGTGACCGAGCTGAACAGCAGCACCGTGTCGATGAACATCAACGAGCCGCTGGGCGTCATCGGTCAGATTATTCCCTGGAACTTCCCGCTCCTCATGGCCACCTGGAAGCTGGCCCCCGCGCTGGCCGCCGGCTGCACCGTGGTGATGAAGCCCGCCGAGCAAACCCCCGCCAGCATCATGGTGCTGATGGAGCTGATTCAGGACCTGGTGCCGGCCGGCGTGATTAACGTGGTGAACGGCTTCGGGCTGGAAGCCGGCAAGCCGCTGGCCTCGTCGCCGCGCATTGCCAAGGCCAGCTTCACGGGCGAGACGACCACCGGCCGCCTCATCATGCAGTACGCCGCCGAAAACCTGATTCCGGTGACGATGGAGCTGGGCGGCAAGTCGCCCAACATCTTCTTCAAATCGGTGATGGACGCCGACGACGACTTCCTCGACAAGGCCATCGAAGGGGCCGTGATGTTTGCCCTCAACCAGGGCGAAATCTGCACCTGCCCCTCGCGCATGCTCGTGCACGAAGACATCTACGACGAGTTCATTGCCCGCGTGATTGAGCGCGTGAAGGCCATCAAGCTGGGCAACCCGCTCGACATGGACACCATGATGGGCGCGCAGGCCTCGAACGACCAGTTCGAGAAAATCCTGAGCTACCTCGAAATCGGCAAGGCCGAAGGGGCCGAAGTGCTGGTGGGCGGCGATGCCTACACCCAGACCGACGGCGCGCTGGCCGAGGGCTACTACATCCAGCCCACGATGTTCCGGGGCCACAACAAAATGCGCATTTTCCAGGAGGAGATTTTCGGGCCGGTGGTGTCCGTGACAACCTTCAAAACCACGGAAGAAGCCATTGAAATTGCCAACGATACCCTCTACGGCCTCGGCGCCGGCGTGTGGACGCGCGACGCCCACGAACTGTACGAAGTGCCCCGCGCCATTCAGGCCGGCCGCGTGTGGGTGAACTGCTACCACGACTACCCCGCCGGGGCGCCCTTCGGTGGCTACAAAGCCTCCGGCTTCGGCCGCGAAAACCACAAGATGATGCTGGGCCACTACCGTCAGAACAAGAACATGCTTATCAGCTACAGCCAGCAGAAGCTGGGCTTCTTCTAGGCCACGGAGTAGCGAGGTTGCTAGGTTGAAAAGACCGTCAAGCGGAGCGTAGTCGAAGCATCTTTCCCACGCGGCCAATCCTGGTTAATCGGATTTGCTTTTGCAGTAGAGATGTTTTGACCTCGCTCTGCCTGACGGTCTTATGTACAAGCGCTCATTTGGCAATTTTTCGTACTGCACTGCGTTGCAATCCAAATTCTTCGCGCTGCCGCTATGAAAATCCATACCGTAATAAGTGCAAGTGCACTGCTCTGCGTGTCGTCATGGGCGCAGGCGCAATTACTGCCCGTGCCGGGCGCTCACAATCCGGATTGGGTGTTGAAGAACACCCGAACCCGCGGCGTCGGAAAGCCTGACGAACCCAACGACAACACTTCCGCAGCAAATGGCGTCGTGCATCCCAACGAAATGGCGCGGGAGCCCATGCCCAACATTAGCCCCGGCGGCCGTGGCCCCGCCACGGCCATGCCCACGGTGGGGCGCACTGGCATTACGCACGTACGCAACGACGAGTATTCTTTCTACGACGAAACACGACTGCTGCTTTACTACTGGCGTAGCAAGCCCGGCAGCCAAGCGCCCGATAGCCTCGTAACGGTGCTCACCAAAACGAACACGTTTTACACCTTTCGCCGGGCTAAGCCCAAGCCAACGGCCGCGCCGCGGCCCGCACGTCACAAATAAACCCTCCATGCCCACGCCCCGCGTCCTCGTCACCCCCGCCGCCGAAGCCACCATCGACCTGCTCCGCGACGAGCACGGCCCGCTCATGTTCCACCAAAGCGGTGGGTGCTGCGACGGCTCCTCGCCCATGTGCTTCGCCAAGGGCGAGTTTCGGGTGGGCAGCAACGACGTGTGGTTGGGCCGCATTCACGGGTGCGACTTCTTCATGAGCGCCAGCCAGTTTGCCTACTGGCAGCACACCCAGCTCACGGTAGACGTGGTGAAGGGCCGCGGCGCCAGCTTTTCGCTGGAAATCCCGCTGGGCGTGCGGTTTCTCATCCGCTCCCGGCTGTTCACCGAGGAAGAAGAGAAGGACATGGAGCCCGTATACGCCGGCGACGAAGTGCCGGAGGAGGTGTAGAGACGCATATTTGCGTCTCGTCGTTGAACAACTCGCGCTAGCTTCGTCAGACTATTTCGTTCAACGACGAGACGCAAATATGCGTCTCTACAAATTGCAACAAAAAAGCCCTGCCGATATCGGCAGGGCTTTTTTGTTGCAATTCAACGCGGCTACTTCACGTTTGTAGTCGTCACCAGCTGCACGGTTTTCGGGTCCACGGTGATTTCCTGCAGGCGCTTGGCCACGGCCGGGCTCATGCTCTCCTGGTAGCGGCCCTTGAGCTGGCCGGCCAGAAACTTTTCGGAAGCCGCAAACATGGCCATGTTGTTGACGGGGCGGGCAAAGCCGTGGCCTTCGTCGGGCGCGCAGAGGTACTGCACGGGGTAGTTGCGGTCGCGCAGGGCCACCACTATCTGGTCGGCCTCGGCCTTGTTCACGCGCGGGTCGTTGGCGCCCTGCACCACCATGAGCGGGGTTTTGATTTTATCGGCCGAGGTCAGGGGCGACATGCGGGCCAGGGCGGCGCGGCCTTCCGGCGTGCCAGGGTCGGCCATGCGGGCGTACATCTGCTTGCGGCCGGCCTCCCAGTAGGGCGGAATGGCGTTGAGCAGAGTAGTGAGATTGGAAGGCGCCACGATGGCCACGGCGGCGTTGTACACGTCGGGCGTGAAGGCCACGCCGGCCAGCGTGGCGTAGCCGCCGTACGAGCCGCCCATGATGCCCACGCGCTTGGGGTCGGCAATGCCTTGGGCCACGAGGTATTTCACGCCCCAGGTCAGGTCGTCCTGCATTTTGCGGCCCCACTCGCCGTTGCCGGCGTTCAGGAATTTCTTGCCGTAGCCGGTGCTGGCCCGGAAGTTGGGCGAGAGCACGGCGTAGCCGCGGTTGGCCAGGAACTGGTGCATGGCGTTGAAGCCGTAGCTGTCGCGGGCCCAAGGGCCGCCGTGGGGCAGAATGATGACCGGCAGGTTTTTCGCCGTCAGGCCCTTCGGCAAGGTCAGGTAGGCCGGAATCTCCAGGCCGTCCGACGACTTGTAGCGCACGGTTTTCATGTCCGACAAGTCCGCGGCTTTCAGCTTGGGCCGGGTTTCGTATTGCTTGGTGAGCTGTTTGGTCTGGCGGTCAAACAAATACGCCACCGTGGGCTGCGTGGCCGAGCTGGCCGCCAGCAGCCAGAGCCGCTCGTCGGCGGTGTTGGAGGCGGGGTACACGTCGAGCCCCGGCAGCTTGCTGCTGATGGTTTTGAAGTCGGCCTCAAACGCTTTGTCCTTCCACACGCGGCGCAGCCGGTCGTCCTCAAAGCTCACAAAAATCGGCTCGTGGGTTTTTTCCGACATGGCCAGGTTGCCCACGTCCACGCGCTTCAGCGGGTCGGCCTGGTAGGGCGTCTCCTTGCCGGTGGCGGGGTCCATGAGCACAATTTCGGCCAGGTCGCGCCCGGCGCCCATGTTGGTGGCCATGTACACGTGCTGGTTGTCTTTGGCAAAGGCGATGGCGGCGCTTTGCTCGTCGATGCTCGTTTTGTAGAAGGGCACCATTTTGTCGCCTTCCACGCGCAGCCACTCGGTGCTGCCGTCGGGGTTCGAGCGCGAGGCCAGCCGCAGCTGGTCGTTCCAGTCGAATTCCCAGGCCCCGATGCGGTCGGTGTTTTGGCGCACCAGGGTTTTTTCGCCGGTGGTCAGGTTCAGCTTGTAGAGGTCGTGCCAAGCCTTGTCGCGGTCATTCAGGCCGATGTACAAGCTGTTGGGGTCGGAGAGGGGTGCGTTGAGCAGCTGCACACGCACGCCCTTGAGGCCCGTCAGGTCGCGGGCGGTGGGCACGGGCTGGCCGGCGGGCAGGGCCTCGGCCGGGTTCACGGCGTAGATGTTGAAGTTTTCGTCGCCGGCTTTGTCCTGGCTGTAGAGCAGGTACTTGCCGTCGCGGCTCCAGAAGTAGCTGCGCACGGGGCGGGCCTGGTCGTTGGTCATGGGCCGGGCCTTGTCGAAGGGCTCGTTCAGGCCTTTCACCCAGATGTTGCGGGTGCCGTTGTAAGGCCGGATGAACGACAGGAACTTGCCATCGGGCGAGAGCTGCGCGCCGGATATCTCAGGGTCGCCAAAGAGCAATTCGCGGTCGATGAGTGGCGGCTGGGCGCTGGCCTTGGCCGGTTGTGCCATGCCCGCGTGCGGGGCTGCCAGGGCCATCAGCAGGCCCAGGCCAAGAAGTATTCGTCTCATAAGTAAGCAGAAAAAAGGGTGAATGTGTGGGCCGAATGTAAACAAAAACGCCCGGGCCGCAAGAGCGGCCCGGGCGTTTTCAGTAGCGCAGTAAGCTGTTGATAGTTCTAGATTTCCTGGAAATGGTACAGGAACGTGACCACGCCCGCGTAAGCAGGCTTTTTCTGGCCTTCTATCTCCAGCGTCACGCCCACGCGGGCCTTGGCAATGCCGCGCAGGTTGGCCACCGACACCAAGGTGGCGCGCAGGCGCACTTGGCTGTTCACGGTCACGGCTTGGTTGAAGCGCAGGTTCTCGATTTCGTAATTCACCTGCATTTTCAGGTTTTCGATGGCCACAATCTGCTGCCACAGGTAGGGCAGCAGCGAAACCGTGAGGTAGCCGTGCGCAATGGTGGCCTTGAACGGCGACTCGGTTTCGGCCCGCGCCGCGTCGGTGTGAATCCACTGAAAATCGAGCGTGGCGGCGGCAAATTGATTAATCTGCTCCTGCGTGATGGTGTGGAGTTCGGATACGCCCAGTTCCTGGCCCACGCAGGCCTCCAGCTCGGCTAAGCTGCGAATGGTAATTTTTGACATAACAAGTGGCGTACGGTTGCGGGAAAGGCCGCAAACATACGCCACCAATCAAGTCAGGCAATCCGTCTTAGCTCCGGCCGCCAAACACGCGGCGCAGCAGCTCGGTGGTGCGGGCCACCGGGTTTTCGCGGATGTTGGCCTCCTCCTGGGCGATGAGCGTGAACAGGCCATCCACGGCTTTGCCGGTGGCGTACTGGTTCAGGTCGGGCTGCACCTTCTGCACCAGCGGCAGCTGGTTGTAGGTGGTGGCCAGCTGGGTGTAGTAGCGGGTGGCGCCCACCTGGTCGAGGCTGCGCTGCATGATGGGCGAAAAAGCCGTCACCAGCTGCGTGGAGGTGGTGCGCTTCAAAAACTGAGTGGCCGCGTCCTTCTGGCCGGTCAGGATGTTCCAGACGTCCGAAAACGTAAGGCTTTTGATGGCCGAGATGAAAATGGGCTTGGCGCTGCGGGCCGCGTCTTCGGCGCCACGGTTCAGGCTCAGCTCAAATTTATCGACCTGGCTGCCCAGGCCGATGCTGCGCAGCGTGGTGGCCACGCGCTGGGCATCGGGCGGAAAAGGAATGCGAATGAGGCGGTTGAGGTAGAAGCCATCAGTCTGCGAAGCCTGGTCGGCGCCCTTGCCGATGCCCTGTAGCAAGGCCTCCTTGAGGCCGTTCGCAGCATCGGCGCTGCTGAGGCCATTGGTGCCGGCGGTGCTAGTGCCCCCAGCGGGGGCTTTGAGGATGTTCGGCAGATTGATGCCCTTGATGGTGGGCAGCTTAAACACCTGGGCCGAAGCCCCCAAGCCCGTGGCCAGCACCAGGAACAGCGCGGAGAGAATGATTTTTTTCATGGCGAAGAGCAGCAAGAGAGAACACGCGTAAACCGCAGAACAGCGCCGATTCCTACGAATCGGGGCCGCTGTCCGCGATTGTCGTTTGCCTTTGCAAGGCGCATGCCGCATCTCCAATCCCGCCCAAAGCCCAGGCAGAGAGCCCAAAAAAATCGACCAATCGGCTACAGCCGGCTGAGCCGGCCGCCGTCCACCCGCACTTCGGCGCCCTGCACAAACGCAGCGTCGTCGGAAGCCAGGTAGGCGATGGTGGCAGCCACGTCTTCGGGCCGGCCCACGTCGGCCTTGTCGATGATTTCGACGCCGGATTTCACGTTGGGGTTGTCCCAAAGCATGGGCGTGTCGATGGCCCCCGGCAAGATGACGTTGGTGCGGATGCCCTTGGGCTTGCCTTCCAGGCTCGACGAGCGGGTGAGCGACAGCATGGCGGCTTTGGCGGCCGCGTAGGGCGCCACCAGCGGGCTGGTTTCCACGGCGTGGATGCTGGCCACGTTCACGATGTTGCCGCCCGGCTTCATGTGCAGAAAAGCCTGCTTGGTGAAGAAAAAAGCCCCCAGCAGGTCCACGTTCAGGATGCGCGTCCAGTCGTCGCCAGTCAGCTCTTCCAAGGGCTTGAATTGCATCAGGCCGGCGTTGTTGACCACCACGTCGAGGCGGCCAAATTTCTCCAGTGTGCCGGCCACGGTGGCTTCCACCTGGGCTTCCACGGCCACGTTGCACAGGCTGCCCCACACATCGGGGGCGCCGGCGGCTTTCACCTCCGGCACGGCGGCGTCGAGGTTGGCCTGGTTGTAATCGGCAATGACGACGCGGGCACCCTCGGCCGCCAGGCGCTTGCACACGGCCAGGCCAATGCCGCTGGCACCGCCGGTGACGAGGACTACTTTATCGGTAAAGCGGGCTTCCATAGGAAATTGGGGAAGGGGTTGAATGATTATTGGGCCGGCGCGGCCGGGCGCCTCACCCCCTGACCCCCTCTCCCTGAGGAGAGGGGGCGGGGGTGAAGCGCCCGTCCTCACGACTCCGGCGCGGCGTTCGCGGCGGTGGCCGACTTGTCGGCGGTGGCTTCTTTCACGTCCTGTTTCTGTTCGCGGGCCCACTGCTCATTGCTTTCCTTGGGCATCACAATGGGCACCTGCAGGCACACGCTTTGGGAAGGCAGCACCTGCCGCCAGTCCTCAATGAGCTGCTTGTAGGCCGTGCCCACGGGCCGGATGTTGCGGTCGAGGTCGTAGAGGCCCACGGGGTTCATGCGGCCGTTGTCTTCGCGCAGGGCCGTGTCCCAGTCCACCTGGTCGGTGAGGGAGTACCAGGTGAAGCCCACCATGGGCACGCCGTCGTTGCGCACACGCAGCACGTTGGCCCACTCTTTCCAGAGCCAGTTCACGGCCTCGTCGCCCTTGGGACCTTCCCAGATGTTGGTTTCGGTGTGCATCACGGGCAGGCGGTAGCGGTCGTGGTACTGCGAAGTGATGACGTGGTAGCCAAATATTTCGCCCGAGGCGCGGGTGCTGCCGTCGGCCGACACGCGGTGCTCGTTGGTGTAGTAATAGTCGTTGCCCATGATGCAGTGCCGCTTCATCTTGGTGTCGAGGAAGAAGTGGTACTCTTCGCGGGTCATGCCGTTGTCGAGCAAAAACTCGTACATGCTGGAGTTCACCCGCTTGCCGTAGTTGAGGTCGAGCGACAGAAACCGCTCGGCGTTCATGGTTTCGGCGGGCTTGATGGCGGCCGGGTTTTCGGCGTGGAAGTACTCCGACGACTCGCTTTGGATGAAAATGGCGTCGGGGCGTACTTCCAGAATGGCCTGCATGGCCAGCACGTTGGCCTTCACGATGTACTTGAGGGCCGTCACGAAGGGCCGGTCGCCGGTCAACTGCTCGTTCCACCAGCCGTAGCGGGCCGAAAACTGCGCGCAGATGTACATCTCGTTCACCGGCGTGTAGAGCTGCACCCACGGAAATCGCTGCGCAAACGCCTTGGCGTACTGCGCAAATAGCTCCGGAAACTCCGGGTTTTGGAAGTTGCCAATCCAATCGGGCACGCCGAAATGGCACAAGTCCACAATGGGCGCAATGTTGCGCCGCAACAGGTCCTGAAAGGTCACGTCGGCGAAGCTCCAGTCGTACTTGCCCGGCCCCAAAAAGGTGGTGTGAATGGGCGGCCCGTAGCGCAGAAAACTGATGCCCAATTCCTGCACCAAATCAAAATCCTTCTGCCAATACTCGTAGTGCCTGCATTTTTCCAGCTCATCCACGCGCAGCTTGCCGTTCTGGATGGTGGGGTTGCTGTTTTCGATGCCGGTGGCAAAAAGGAATTGGGGACCCATGAGACGAGGAGAGTAAAAAGAAAGGGGCGGGAGGGCCGGCGCCGGGGCAGCCAACAGTTGCCAAGCGTACTCCATTAGGCCCGTCGGTGTTGCGTTACGGCGGCGCTTTGTGGCGGCCGGGCAATAGTCGGCGCCGGATGATGAACTTAACCTGAATTCCAGCTTCTACGTTGGCAGATGGCTGTACTACCTCGCGCCCTTGCTTCCTTGCTATGAATCCGCTCGCCCACATCCTCGAACACAAAGTCGTTGCCATCGTGCGCGGCGCCAACCCGCCCGACCTGCTCCGCATTGCCCAGGCTCTGCACGCCGGCGGCGTGCGCCTGATGGAAATCACGCTGAACTCGCCGGGCGCGCTGGCCTCCATCGAAGAAATCGCGCGCGAGATGGATGGCAAGCTGCTCGTTGGAGCCGGCACCGTGCTCGACCCCGAAACGGCCCGCGCCGCCCTGCTGGCCGGCGCGAAATACATCATTTCGCCCACCCTGAACAAGAAAACCATCCGCATGACCAAGCGCTACGGCGCCGTCAGCATCCCCGGCGCCTACACCGCCACCGAGATTCTGAAAGCCTACGAGTACGGCGGCGACCTCATCAAAGTGTTTCCGGCCGGGGCCAGCGGGGCGGGCTATTTCAAAGATATTGCCGGCCCGCTGCCGCACATTCCGCTCATGCCCACCGGCGGCGTTTCGCTCGACAACATCAAGGGCTTTGCCGATGCCGGCGCGAAAGCCTTCGGCCTGGGCAGCGCGCTGGTCGACACCCGGCAGGCCGTGACCGATGAATACCTGACGCAGCTCACCGCAAAGGCGCGGGCGTTTGTGGCGGCCGTGGTGGGGTGATACCAATGGGGGTAATGGTGCTAGAGAAACGGTCATGCTGAGCTTGTCGAAGCATCTCTACCGCAGTAGTAAGCAACCCCGCTGCAACGAAGCGGGAGAGATGCTTCGACAAGCTCAGCATGACGTTCTGATTTATCCGTCTTTAATCCGCTCATGAAAATCACCCGTTTTACCCTCTTCCAGGTGCCGCCGCGCTGGCTGTTTCTCAAAATCGAAACCGACGCCGGCCTCGTGGGCTGGGGCGAGCCCGTGATTGAGGGCAAGGCCGCCACCGTGGCCACCGCCGTAGCGGAGCTGATGGAAACCCTCATCGGCAAAAACCCGCTCAACATCGAAGACCATTGGCAGGTGATGTACCGCGGCGGCTTCTACCGCGGCGGGCCCATCCTGATGTCGGCCATTGCCGGCATCGACCAGGCCCTGTGGGACATCAAGGGCAAGTACCACAACGCGCCCATTCACCAGCTGCTGGGCGGCCGGGCCCGCGACACCATGCGCGTGTACTCCTGGATTGGCGGCGACCGGCCCCACGACGTGGGCCTGGCCGCCGCGGGCATGGTGGCCAAAGGCTTCACCGCCGTGAAAATGAATGGCACCGACGAAATGAACTACGTCGACTCGCACGTCAAAATCGACGAAGTGCTGGCCCGCGTGGCCGCCGTGCGCGAGGCCGGCGGCCCGGCCCTGGGCATCGGCATCGACTTTCACGGGCGGGTGCACAAGCCCATGGCCAAGGTGCTGGCCAAGGAGCTGGAGCCCTTCCACCCCATGTTCATCGAGGAGCCCGTGCTGCCCCAAAACAACGAGGCCCTGCGCGAAATAGCTCGGCACAGCAACATCCCCATTGCCACCGGCGAGCGCATGTTTTCGCGCTGGGATTTCAAGCAATTGCTCATTGATGGCTACGTCGACATCATCCAGCCCGACCTCTCGCACGCCGGCGGCATCACGGAGTGCAAGAAAATCATCAGCATGGCCGAGGCCTTCGACGTGGCGGCGGCGCCGCACTGCCCGCTGGGGCCCATTGCGCTGGCCGCCTGCCTGCAGGTAGATGCCACGTGTCACAATGCCTTCATTCAGGAGCAAAGCCTGGGCATTCACTACAACAAGGAAAACGACTTGCTGGACTATCTGGTCGACGCGAAGGTGTTTGAGTACGAAAACGGCTATTGCAACATTCCGGAAGGGCCGGGCCTGGGCATTGAGATTAACGAAGAATACCTCATCAGTCGCGCCGCCATTGGCCATAATTGGCACAACCCCGTGTGGCGCAACGTGGATGGCAGCGTGGCGGAGTGGTAAGGGCTCCCTCTCCCGAAGGAGAGGGCGAGTCAGTCGAATACTTTAGAATAGTTAGTTAACTGCGTCCGCGCTGCCTTGGCCCCCCCTCTCCTTTGGGAGAGGGGGCCGGGGGGAGAGGCGCCCGTCAAAATATGGACCCAACCACCACCTTCCTCAGCTGCGACTGGGGCA
>NZ_JAELXR010000023.1:0-29427 GCF_016427455.1 Hymenobacter miniatus | reverse complement strand
GGCGCCGGTTCGGCGCCGCACTGGCGCCGGTTCGGCGCCGCACTGGCGCCGGTTCGGCGCCGCACTGGCGCCGGTTCGGCCAGTTTTTATGTCCAAGACTTGATTCCCCTAACATCGTTTTAACTTTGATGCTTTGCCTATCTGCCCTATGGCCACCAAAGAAGCTACCGCTCGAATCAAAATCAACAAGCTATTGGAAGAAGCCGGCTGGCGCTTTTTCGATTCTGATGAAGGCAAGGCCAACATTGTGCTTGAGCCTAACATCAAGCTGACTACTGCGCAGGTATCAGCCTTGGGTGATGACTTCGGGAGTGTGAAGAACGGATTCGTCGACTTCCTCTTACTCGATGAGAAAAGTGCACCGCTGATTGTGCTGGAAGCCAAGGCTGAGGATAAGAGCCCGTTGGTTGGGAAGGAGCAAGCCCGAAAGTATGCCCGCTCTCAAAACTGTCGGTTCGTGCTACTTTCTAACGGAAACCTGCATTACTTCTGGGATTTAACGCAGGGTAGTCCCTATATTATTTCACGGTTTCCAGGGCCGGAATCCGTAGCTGGCTACAAGAAGTTTGAGCCGAACCCAGCGAAGCTGGTGGATGAGGCAGTGGATGCAGATTACATCGCCCTCACGCAGCAGCCGAACTACGCAAACGAAGCCGGTTGGAAAAACGAATTGGAGCGGCCGGACTTCATGGAGAGAAACAAGCTGCGCTTTCTGCGTGGGTACCAGTTACGGGCAGTAAAACGGTTGCAGGAAATGGTGAGCGAAGGCCATAGCCGCTTTCTGTTCGAAATGGCTACGGGTACTGGCAAGACCCTTACCGCAGCTGCCATCATTAAGCTGTTTCTACGCACCGGCAATGCACGGCGGATTCTATTTCTAGTAGACCGAATCGAACTAGAAGAACAAGCCAACAAGGCTTTCGTGCAATTGCTGAAAAACGACGCTAAATCGGTCATCTATAAAGAGCAACGCGACGACTGGCGCAAGGCCGAAATCGTGGTGACTACGGTGCAGTCGCTGCTTTCCAATGGTAAGTATCAGAGCCTTTTCGCACCCACTGATTTCGATTTGGTGATTTCCGACGAGGCCCACCGTTCTATCGGTGGCAATGCGCGGGCTGTATTCGAATACTTCATCGGCTACAAGCTGGGCCTGACGGCCACGCCACGTGACTACCTCAAACGTTTCGATACTATGGCCCCCACTACCCGCGACCCACGCGAGTTGGAGCGCCGGACGTTGCTAGACACCTACCGCACTTTCGGCTGTGAATCGGGCCAGCCCACCTTCCGCTATTCGCTACTGGACGGGGTGCGCGACGGTTTCCTCATAAACCCTTTAGTGGTAGATGCTCGCACCGACATAACCACGCAGTTGCTATCCGATGAAGGCTACACTGTGCTAGCCGAACAGGAAAACAGCGAAAAGGAAACGGAGGAAAGTTATTATCAGCGTGATTTTGAGAAGAAATTCTTTTCCGAAGACACCAACCGCGTGTTTTGCGAAACGCTACTGCAACACGGACTGCGCGACCCCGTGAGTGGGGAGTTTGGCAAAACCATCGTGTTTGCGGTAAGCCAAGCCCACGCAGGAAAGTTGACCCAAATCCTCAATCAGTTGGCAGATAAAGTATATCCTGGCCGCTACCAGTCCGATTTTGCGGTGCAGGTGACTTCGCTCGTGACAGGCGCACAGCAGTACACCATTAACTTCGCCAATAACAAGCTGTTGGGGACAGCCAACTTCCTGCCCGAGTACCGCACGAGCAAGGCCCGGGTGTGCGTTACGGTCGGCATGATGACCACAGGATACGACTGCCCAGACATTCTGAACCTGGCATTGGTACGACCCATCTTCTTGCCCTCCGATTTTGTACAAATGAAGGGCCGAGGCACCCGCAAGCATAACTTCTTGGAAGAATTGTTCGACAAGGACCAGCACGAGCTAGTGCGCCACCCGCGCAAAACGGCATTCAAGCTGTTCGATTTCTTCGCCAACTGCGAGTACTTTGAGGAACGGTTTAATTATGACCAAGTTCTTAAGCTACCCGCCCGTGCCACCACCACCAAGCGTGATGAAGACTTCGGCGGTCAGCCCGCAGCCGGTACCTACGAAGCCACCGAGGTAGATGCGGTGCGCACCTTGCTGGAGCAGCTTATTGGCTTGGATGGGATGAAAATTGACCGAATGTTCTTCGAGAAGTTCGAGGACCAAGTGAAGGCCGATGACACGCTGCGCCAACAAGTGGGAACTGGGCAATGGGAGCAAGCCACTGAGTACCTAGTTAATAACTTTTTCGACAGGCCACATGAGTATTTCAACCTCGAGAAGCTGCGCCGCGCCGCCGGTCTGGACCGCCGGTTGACCGTTCGCGAAGTGCTGGAAAAAGCCTTTGGCCGTATTACGTCATTTAAGTCGAAAGATGAACTGCTCGAGGAAGAATTCGAGCGTTTCGTGCTCAACTTCAACCCTGCTGATACTGGGCACATTGTGGCTATGAAGTACTTTTTCAAAGCTTACATCACCGATGGGAGATTGCGAACCATCCTTAGCAATGGCCGGCTCGGTGAACTGAACAACAACGCCAGCTTCAATATGAGGGACTACAAAGCCGTGCCAGACGGCTGGCGCAACCGCATTCCTGATTACATCAAAGACTACGTGTCGCTGAATCGCTTCTTATAGTAATTTCAGCACCTGCTTTTATAATCCTTACTTTCCTGTGTTAGATTCCGAAACCAAGCGCCGAATAGATTCCTGCCGCGATATCCTAGTGGGTAAAGTGCCTGACCCCAAGTCGCAGGTAGAACAGATTACTATTGCTCTCATCTACAAGTTCATGGATGACATGGACGCAGAAGCGGAGGAGCTGAACGGCAAGCGTACCTTCTTTGCCGGGCTCTTTGCCCGCTTTGGCTGGGCGCAACTCATGGCCCCGGGCATGGGTGGGCAAGACATACTCAACCTCTACTCAGAGGCCATCGCGAAGATGAATGAGAACCCTGGTGTGCCCACGCTCTTCCGGGACATCTTCAAAAATGCCTACCTGCCCTATCGGGACCCCGAAACGCTACGAGCCTTTCTCAAAGAAATCAACGCCTTCAGCTACGACCACTCCGAGCGGCTGGGCGATGCCTTCGAATACCTGCTGTCAGTACTAGGCGCTCAAGGCGACGCGGGGCAGTTTCGCACCCCGCGCCACCTAATTGATTTCCTTGTGGATGTGATGGACCCGCAAAAGCACGAAACCGTGTTGGACCCCGCTTGCGGCACGGCTGGCTTTTTGATTTCGGCCTATAAGCACATTTTGGCTCACAACCAAAAGCAGCAACCCGGCGACACGCTCACGCCTGAGGAGCGCAGTCGCTTGGTGCGCAACTTCCAGGGCTATGACATTTCGCCCGACATGGTACGCCTTTCGCTGGCCAACCTTTACCTGCACGGCTTCCCCGAGCCACAGGTGGAAGAATATGACACCCTCACCAGTGAGGACCACTGGAACGACACCTTTGACGTGATACTGGCCAACCCACCCTTCATGTCGCCCAAAGGCGGTATCAGACCCCACAAGCGGTTTTCGATGCTTTCTAACCGCTCCGAAGTTCTGTTTGTGGACTACATCGCTGAGCACCTAACGCCCCAGGGTCGGGCAGCCATAATTGTGCCCGAGGGCATCATATTCCAAAGCGGCACGGCCTACCGCGCCCTGCGCCACTTGCTCGTGAAGCAAAGCTTAGTGGCCGTGGTAAGTTTGCCAGCCGGAGTGTTTCAGCCTTACAGCGGGGTAAAAACCAGTGTCCTTATTCTCGACAAGCGCCTTGCTCAGCACACCGATGAAGTGCTGTTTGTCAAAATCGCAAATGACGGCTTTGGCCTAGGGGCACAGCGCCGCGAAACCACCGGCTCGGAGCTACCCGCCGCCACAGCCCAACTTCGCACTTGGTTCCACCATCTGAGCAATAGTGCTCTGAATGCTACTTCTCCTGACTTGGACGGGTTGCACTTGGTGAGCAAAAATCGGATTGGGGAGAACGGGGATTGGAATTTGAGTGGGGAGCGGTATCGAGAAAGTATCGCACAGATATCTTCTTTTGAAATGTTGCCATTTTCAAAAGTGTGTACACTTGAATATGGTGCTCCACTGCCTAAAGACAAACGTGTTCCAGGGCCTTATCCCGTTTTAGGTTCTAATGGCATTACAGGCTATCATAATGAATATTTGATAGAAGGCCCAGCCATTATTGTTGGGCGGAAAGGCTCTGCCGGAGAAGTGACTTTTGTTGATAAAAACTGCTACCCCATTGATACCACCTATTATGTGAAGCCAATATCACCTGAACGAGTGGATATGCGTTACTTACATCAAGTACTGCTAACTCTTGATTTGCCTAAGCTAAGGGGCGGTGCTGGAGTACCAGGATTGAATCGAAATGACGTATATGAAGCTCTTGAAATCCCACTGCCGCCGCTGGCAGTGCAGCAGGAAATCGTGGCCGAAATTGCGAGCTACGAGCAGCGTATGGAGAGATTGAAACAAGAAATCGCGGAGCAAGAAGAAAAGGTAAAAGCTGCCATTGGTAAGGTATGGGGCACAGGCGTACTAACAGCGTAACGCTTGAATTATGCTTGATGACGCCGCCCGCATCCTAGACCATCTGCCTAGCCGTTTTAAAAACGAGAAGGAGCAAGAGTATATCGACTTTTTGTGGCAAGCCTTTGCCCATAATTACGAGAACGGTCAGTACCAATTCTCCCTTCTGGCTTACCATATGCTCTTTATGAGCTGCGTGTACTGCGCTGTATGGCAAATCAAGGGCAGCCGTAAAAGCTTGTTTGAAACTGCATTAATACTACATCAGGATGAGAAAAAGATTCTTGATGCTACCTCACCATTCAGATTTAGCAAGGTGCAGGAACGGACAATTTTCACCCTGTTCCGCTTAGTTGATTGCGAGCATCAACACATTGGCAAACTGAAAAAGTTGGTGGATGACCGCAATGACATGGCTCATGCCAATGGCAGTATCTATTTTACCAGCGAGGCCAATGCCGACATCAAAATCAACGAAGTATTGGCATTGCTTGACGTAATTCAGGAATTGATGCGCCCTGTTGTGCAAGGATGCTTTGAACAGTTTCTAGTGGATAGCTACGACCCCGAGCTACGTGAGTACCCTCAGGAAGAGGACCAAATTCAGGAAGCACTGATTTATACCAACTACTTCTCACCACGCAATACCGAAGCTTGCCTGGGGTTTGACTTGAGCCGGCTGAGCAGTCATGAACATTTTGAGGCCATTCAGGTGCTGTTTGAGAGTTTCTCAGCTATCCATGCTGAGGCGTAGTTCAGTTAATGATAGCTCCGCTCCCTCATCTACGCGTTCGCAGCATCGAAAAGCTTATTGGCACGGCTCATGAGCCGCTGCTTGTGCTTACGGAAGGATATGAGGCATATTATCTGAAGTATCACAAGGGTACTAAGCCATACGAATTGCAAGCCGAGTGGCTCTGCCATTACCTGTTAGGCCTTTGGGGAATTGCTACACCGGAAGTAGCAGTTCTGCACACGCCTGAAGAATTGTGGAAGCGCCCGCCCAAATTTGCCGCACGGGCGGGGAGTTACTTGCATGGACCATGTTTTGGGTCGCTTGAAGTGCCATACGCGCACGACTCGATGGAACGGCTCCGCGAAACCACCGACCCAGCAATGCTCGTCAACGCGGGGGATTTGGTGTGGTTGTCTTTGTTTGATGCCTGGGTAGGCAACGATGACCGCTGGGCATCGCATCATAACCTGCTGCTGGCCCCGGCACAGGTGGGCAGCCGCCAACTCCGTTGCTGGGCCATTGACCATGCGTATGTATTCGGCAGACTGGACCCACAGCACCTACGGCCAAACTATCGCTACTTCGACCTAAACAAGAATCTAATCAGCGCTACTACCACTAGGGCCGTGATTGAGCAGCAGCGGGCAGCCCATCCATTGTTCCTAGCCGATGAACTGCGCCAAGGGTGTTACTTTCGCATCCGCAAATGCCAGGACCACTTTGCTGAAATATGTGACCAATTGCCTGATGACTACCGTTTAAGTGCGGTTCAGCAAACGAATTTGGCGGCTACGCTGTTCGATTCTTCCCGCCTCGATATTATACTAAAGGCTTTTTTGTCGTACCTGAATTTATGAGTTCCCAACTTGCCGCGTTTCACTTACTCGTCCGTATCGCTCCCAATCCGGTAGCTGGCGAAGCCGTGGCCGTGGGGCTCGTGTTTTTTGACGGACAGCGGTACCGGTTCCGTTTTTCTCCCCGCAAGCAGCGGTTGGCAGCCGAATTGGCCCCAGCCAGCCGCCGTATAGTGTACCAGCTAATTCAGCAGGTAGCGCAACGGCTGGAAGGGGATACGGAAGCTCGATTGCGGGGAGTGAAAGCCAACAGCCCCGAGCTGATTCAGTTGGCCGATTGGCAATACATGAACCGCTACTCTAATGGCCTGCTGCAAATCAGCAACCCGAACCCGGTAGCGCTATTTGAGAACGATGCTCCCGGCACTGTTTTCGAGCAACTGTATGGCCGGTTGGTTGAGAAAAGCAGAGTGGTTTCTGCCCCCAGCCTAGATGTATTCACTTCACCGGCTCCGGTACGGGCACTGGTTGAGCGGGTGAAAGGGTCCGTACATACCGAGTTGCATTTGACTGACCAACTGCTATCAGGACTGTTTTTTGAACTGGACTTGACTTGCCTGGGACTAAACGGTTCGTTCACGGCCGCGCATACCCTGCCGCTGGAACGGTTCACTATGCCCACCCTGCAACAGCACATCTTTGAATACGAAACGGCGGCACAAATCCTGACGCGGACGTACGAAAAGTCGTTGGAAAAGAGTGCATTTTATGTAATCTGTGATGAGCCAAGCCAGAGTAAGGACCCTGCTAAGCACAAGCTCTGGCAAGTGTTGAAAAGCCACCCAGTCCTTAAGACGTTGCCCACCTCCCAGGCCGAAGAAGTGGCTGAACGTATTGAGAAAACCAAGGCCCACCGCTTTTTGCGCCCCATTCGTCGCGGAAGTCGGGTAAGAGCTTTACAGGGCACTTAATCTGACCTTATTAAACGGGCTGGCATTTGGCCTCCCACTTATCGGCGGAGTTTGCCAATAAGTGGGAAGCCAAATGCCAGCCCGTTTAATAAGGTCAGATTACTTAGAACGGGTCCACCTGCAACGCCTGAATTTATCAACTCCAAGAATGGTAGGCCAGAAAAACAGTGGCTTTTG
This sequence comes from Hymenobacter miniatus, assembly GCF_016427455.1. Taxonomy (NCBI): domain Bacteria; kingdom Pseudomonadati; phylum Bacteroidota; class Cytophagia; order Cytophagales; family Hymenobacteraceae; genus Hymenobacter; species Hymenobacter miniatus. The sequence continues at coordinate 22,157 of NZ_JAELXR010000023.1, read as the reverse complement.
CACTTCTTTGTTTTGTTACATCACTACACTACACTTCATACAAGGAGGGGGCGTAGTGGTGTAGTATGGTGATGTACAGGTAAGCGTCTTTAGCAGGATTACTTCACTCCACTTCGTCTTCCTCATAGGCCTTGCTGATGTGGAGTGAAGTGTGCAGCGGGATGGTGGGGTAGGTAAATCCTGTTTGAAAGCCTGGGCTCGATAACGGGTCAGATGCGAGGGATGGAGATAAGATATAATCTTGCTCTACCTCCCGCTTGAGGATGGTACCTCGGTCCCGCATGCGCTTGAGCCAGTTACTCGCCGAGGTGTCTTTTACTCCGCGTACTTCCTTGATGCGTTGTGTCAATTGCACATGCCGTAGCGCATCCGTCCCCTTGGGAAAACACTCCCGGGCCAGTTCGCGTTCGTCCTTATCCTTCTCTGCGCTGGCAAGGACCGGGCCCCGCCCATCAGTTTCGAAGTACTTCCTGCCCTCGGACCATGAGAAGTAAACGGGTTCAAAGTCTGGGCCGTTGCGCAAGAGCTTGCTGCGGATGATATGACACCCGGCCTCTTTGTCTTTGCTGATGGCGATAACGCCGCCGCCCTTGCGCTCGGCTTCGCTACCTAGATGTCCACGCATCTTGTCAGTACCGGGATTCTCATGCACCACCAGTATGATGGTGGTGTTAAGCGTTGAGGCCTGCATCATAAACCAGTCTACGATTTTGCCGCTTTCAGTAGCACCGTTTACGTCATCAATCAAGTCGGCCAGTCCGTCGATTACCCACAGATGCGCATCGGGATGTGCATCAAACGCATCCTTTACTTTCTGCAATTTCTCGGCCTTCGGGTAGCTTCGTAAATTGTAGATATGTAGGTTCTTGGGCTGGTCGGCTGGCGCTACTCCCATGAGGCGGCACACGTTGCCAGCCATCTTCTTGGTATTGGCTGGAGGCTGTTCGGTGTCCACGAGCACTACCGGCCGCCCATTGGCGGACAATACATCAATGCAAAGGGTATCCTGAGTGTGACCGTTTGGTAATAGCGCACTGGCGGCTAAGCACGCACTGACAACGCTTTTGCCTGCCTTGGGTTTGCCCGAAACGAAGGATATGTCCCCTCGCACGGCGAAGGTTTCGCCGTTTATCCTAACAACTGGCACGAGGTCTGGGACATCTGAGTCGGCTCGGACTTCGTCAGCAGCCAACGCTGCCCTACGATAAGATGCGGCACTTGCATCGTTGCTAGGTTCAAATCGGCGGGGATGTAAGAGGGCCGCTTCAATCTGTTCTGCATAGTTCATGCCTGTCTCCCTCTTTGCTTATTGTTGAGAAGCCGCCCTAGCGCGAAGTCATAGAATTCTGCTGATGTCGCTTGTTCTTCAAGTAGTATACTTCGATAATACGTCACTTCTTTGGTCAAAAAAGCATTTTTGACCAATAGCAGCCTATTCGATTGCCGATGTACAGCATCGATAAGCTGGTCCATGACCGTCATCACAACTAAGTCGTGAAAACGGTCATATACCTCGCCGAGAAGCCGCACCCGCTGTGCATGCTTGGAGTTTGCATGGATGCGTCCAAGGCGTATGTTGGAGAGTCCATCGTCTAGCCACAAGCGGACATCAGCAAGCAGCGTCCGGCATGCGTGCTCATCAAAAGTTGGGGTATGGTTCTCCATTACCGCGTTGCATTGCGGCCCCGGCGGCCTGGCTTTGATACGTAAACGCTAGACCCATCTGCCTCACTTCTGCGCCCGTTCTCCACCCAAGCCAACAAGTCTTTACGATTGAAGTAAAGCTTGTTACCTCGTTTGGCGTGAGGAATGCCGCGAGCCGATACGAGGGCATACAGGCGGGTCTTACTCAGCCGGGTAATTTCCTGTGCCAGTTCAATGCCTCCTACTTCGGGGGATGTGGTCGTAGCCGTAGTGCGGAGGCAGTTTAAAGTCTCCAGCGTCAATGCTTCCAGATTACTTAATCGGGCATTGATGGTATCAAAAGGGTTATAGTTGTTCATGTGCTTCGTCGTTGATGGTTGACGAGGCAAAGCTTGGGATGAATGGTATGGAGACACCGGGGTGCCCCGGTGTCTAATTTCTTGCTTCCAAAGTTGTTAGTTCCCTTTTAGCTTGTTCATAAGCAGCTCCATCAAGAAAAGGAAGCAGCCTTGATATAGCATCGAGCATTGAAGCTAACCTCTGGCCCTTTATATCATCCCCAGTCCGACCAGTACGAGAACTCAGCTTAAGATAGTGGCCGTATAGTTTTGCTCCGCTATTATGTCCGTACGCCTTTGCTATCTCATCTGCTGCTTTGGGAATTACTCTCCCTTGGTAGATATGTAGTAATGCGATTTGACGTAAGCTTAGCTTTCCATCTGTTTGCTTAGGTTCCACTTGTGAAAGTGATGGAACGTGCTTTTCAACAAACGCAACTAACGCAGCTGAAGCAGGTATTTTCTGATTAGGCGCTCCAAGTAAAATTCTTCTTTGTCTTTGAACATCGGCGTAAGCTTTTTGATAAAAGGTGGCACCACCTGTAGCCACCAGAATTAGGTTTATGCAGAGTGGTATAACCTCGTCTTTATCAGTGCTTTCGCTCAACTCTTGTTTCATTTTTCTCCATGCAAATATCTGATAATCAGAGCCGTGTTGCATTATAAGTGACTCAAGTAATTGATTTGCAGAGGTTAATATTGATATTGGGATTAAAAAAACCTTGTCTAATTCGTTGAAAAACTGGGCATAATTATCTGTTGATAAGAATTTTATGTTGTATTCGAGCTCTAGCAAAAACTTATTGTATTGGCTTTTAAGCTCGACCTGTTCCTCACGCAGAGCTTTTTCGTCGAAATGTAAAAATTTAGAACGAATGGATTCTATTGAAATGCTGAGCGTTACGGACCAAATTCGCTGTATGAATGATTCTGTTTTAATAAATTGAATCATGTTATCTTGACTATAGAAGTTGCTCAAAGGCAGAGTCCACAATATTAGAGGCAAAGGAATCCAAATACACGGCCGTAACCGCTTCGGACTTATGGCCCATTGCCTGAGAAATGACTGCTGTTTGAGTGCCAGCCTGTTTCAGCGTAGTTGCGAAGGTGTGGCGAGCCACATAGGTAGTGAGGGGTGTAGCAATGCCAGCTAGTTGCCCTAACTCTTTTAAGTCCTTATTGACTTGTCCTAGCACCTTGTGCAGCCGGTTCATCACTTGGGCGGGGCTGACGTGCTTCGCAGTATCCAACACCGGAAATACATAGCTATCGGGCGTAGCAAAGGTGAGTGGCCGATAACCCGCCACAATAGCGGCGGCAGGGGCCAGCAGACGCAAAGAGAACCTACCCCCAGTCTTTTGACGCACGTAGTGCAGGCGTTCTGGATGCCCGGTGCCTACAGTGAGCCCGGCCAGGTCGCGCCAGCGGAGTTGCCCCAAATCCACGAAATTGATACCCCCGCCGTAATACGAGAACAAAAACACGTCCTTCGCCAACCGATGTCTGTATGTAGCCGGCGTTAAGGATTCCAAATTGCGTAGCTCATCGCGGCTAATGGCCCTCTTGCCTGTGCTAACGTCGAACTTGCCAACCTGCAGCTTGTGCTTTTCGGCCACGGTTCGAGCGAAAGGATAAGCAGTAGCCTTCATCAATCCGGCCGCAATGGCTTGATTGAGTACGGCCCGCAACGTGCGAAAACGCAATGACAGGGTTATTTCCTTGATTCCGGTAGCCCGTAGCACTTGCTCCCATTCGTGGCAAAAAGATACATTCACCCGGTCAAAGGGCACGTCATGGACACTTAGCCATTTAGCCCAGGCGTCAGCTTGCCCCCGGCCCGTAGGGGGGGCAGGGGCATTGGCCTCAGACGCAATGAACTTCGCCAACTGGTTACGTAAGTCACGGTACACAGTAGCGTTACCGGACTGCCCGGTTTTGAGGTATCCCGCGCTCAGCTCGTCGCAATATGCCAATAGCTTCACCCGTCGCGCTGCCTTACGTCCTTCAATGGCTTTGGCGGCCACAGCTAGCACGTCGTGCTGTTCATCATCTTCGGCCAACGTGTCGGCAGCTCCGCTATACTGGGCTTCCCATTCAGCCAACTTCTTCAGCAGCCGGTCGCGACCTGGCTCGGGGTAGCTTTTGCGTACCTCCTTTTTGAGAGGGTTCCAGTACTTTGGGTGCAGGCTCTGGCCGGTAGCAATGTATTTCAGCTTTCGGTCTTTCGTGATACGCACCATAAATGGGTGCGTCCCATCGGCCAGCGTTTTGTACGTGTAGTAAACGACCTTGACCGTAGCCTTGCCTTCCTTGTGCTCCGTCGTTGCCATATCTTTTTATCCCAGTCCTGGTTTAAACAATGGTTTAAACAAATGTAGTAGAAAGGGGGGTAATGATAATAAGCCCCAATAGTTCATAGGTGCTAAAAACAGCGTTTAATCTACTATTAAGGGCTATTAACAATTATTAGTTGACTCCATACTGTAGCTTCCCAAGCTGAGGGTCGCGAGTTCGAACCTCGTTTCTCGCTCATTCAGAAACAGCCACTTAGCTTCGTTGCTAAGTGGCTGTTTTGTTTTTTGAATTACACATTGAATTACACAAGTCCTTTTTTGCTCTATTGAATAACAGCTAGCTTTACTGTCTAGCCAAGCCCCATCCTATTTATCTACCCATCTATGGATAAAAAGCTACTTACTGAACAGGACATTCGGACCAAGTTCATCACGCCGGCGTTGCTAGCAGCGGGCTGGGACCGGGACCAGCAATTACGGGAAGATGTAGGATTAACTGCGGGCCGCATCCGTGTACGGAGCAACAACATGCACGCCCGTGATAAGCAAACGGTTTTACGGGCCGACTACGTGCTCTACCATAAATCCTATGTGCCGCTGGCCGTAGTAGAGGCCAAGGACAATAAGCACCCCATAGGCAGCGGCATGCAGCAAGCCTTACAATACGCGGTCCTGCTCGATGTACCGTTTGCGTATAGCTCGAACGGCGATGGTTTCATTGAACATGATTTGACGCAGGAGAACGGGGTATTGGAGCGCGAAATCGGCCTGCATGAATTTCCCTCGCCCCAAGAATTGTGGCGGCGCTATTGCCGCTACAAAGGCTTGGAGGCCCCTGCGCAAGTCAGCATTGCCAGCCATCCCTACTACCAAAGCGCCACCAGCTTCGAGCCTCGCTACTACCAAGCGGTTGCTATCAACCGGGTGGTCGAGGCTGTGGCTAAGGGTGCCACCCGCATGATGCTGGTAATGGCCACGGGCACGGGTAAGACCCAGACGGCTTTTCAGATTATTCATCGGCTATGGAGGGCTGGAGCAAAAAAGCGCATATTGTATCTGGCCGACCGGAACGTGCTGCTCGACCAGCCTTACCGGAAGGACTTCACCCCCTTTGGCGAGCACATGACCTGGGTGAAAAGCCACCAAATCAACAAGGCTTACGAAATCTACCTGGCCCTCTACCAGGGACTGACCAGCACCGACCCCGACGCACAGGCTTACCGTGAGTTCAGCCCCGGCTTCTTCGATTTGATTGTGGTGGATGAGTGTCACCGTGGCAGTGCCGCCGTAGATTCGGCTTGGCGTGCCATTCTCGACTACTTCCCCACCGCCACACATTTGGGCCTGACAGCTACTCCCCGCGAAGATGCCGAACGCTCTAACGCGGATTATTTTGGTGCTCCCATCTATACCTATTCGCTGAAGCAGGGCATTGCCGACGGTTTTCTAGCCCCATACAAGGTAATGCGGGTGCAGTTGGACCGCGACGAGGGCTGGCGGCCCGAGCAGGGCCATACCGATGCTGGAGGGCAACTGGTGCCCGACCGCGAGTACAACCGCGCCGACTACGACCGGACTTTGGTGTTAGGTAAGCGCACCGAGGCCGTGGCTCGCCGTGTAACGGAGTTTCTGAAGGCCACTGACCGCAATGCCAAAACCATCGTGTTTTGCCGCGACCGCGAGCACGCTGGCCGCATGCGCTCGGCCCTCATCAACCTAAACCAGGGCATGGTGCAGCAGCACCCGCACTACGTGATGCAGCTTACCGGCGAACAGCCTAACATTGAAGGCTGGGTGGAAGCGTTTACCGACCCGAAAACGACTTATCCGGTGATTGCTACCACGTCGCAGTTGCTCACTACCGGCGTTGATACCAAGACGGTGAAAGTGATTGTGCTCGATGCGCCCATCGCATCCGTTACGCAATTCAAACAGATTATCGGGCGGGGTACACGCATTGATGAAGACCACGGCAAGGCTTTTTTCACCATCCTCGACTTCCATCATGCTACCCGCCTGTTTGCCGACCCGCTGTTTGACGGTGAGCCCGATAACGAAACAGAGGTGCTGCCCGGTCAGCCTATCAGACCGGGTGGAGGAGAGGACGACAACCCTGCTCAGCCGCCCAGCCCCGGCGGCCCGCGCCCAGGCAGCAACGGCGGCGATGACGACGGACCCGGCCCACAAGGCAAAATCTATGTTAACGACGTGAGCGTGGACATTCTGCGTGAGCGCAAGCTGTACTACACGCCCGACGGCAAGCTCATCACCGAATCGTTGCAGGACTACACCCGGCAGCGGCTGCGCGGCAAGTACGCCGAGCTGGATGTCTTCATAGCACGCTGGCGGGCGGCCGATACTACCCGCGAATTGCAGGACGAGTTGGAACAGCAGGGCCTGCTGCTTGATGAGCTGCGCGAGGAAGCGGCCCGCCCCGACCTCGACCTCTTCGACCTGCTGTGCCATGTGGCTTACGATGCGCCTCCCCGCACCCGCCGCGAGCGAGCCGAGCAGGTGCGCCGCCGCGACTACTTCACCCGCTTTGGCGAGCCGGCCCGGCAGGTGCTGAACCTGCTGCTCGATAAGTACACCCAGCACGGCCCCGACGACCTGGAGGCAGGAAAAGTACTCCAGCTTGCCCCCTTCGACGCGCTGGAAACTCCCGCTCAGCTGGTGAAGCGATTCGGTGGCCGGCCCCAGTTTGAGACCGCACTTAAAGAGTTGATGGCTGGTCTGTACGCGGCATAGGGACGGGGCTTGCCCCTGACCATATCCAAACGATGACCGCTCAATGACGGATTGGGGCAAGACCAGGGCCTACTTTTGTGCCTTATTATTTCTGCTAATCATTCCTATGGCCTCCCTTTCAGCTACCATTAAGTCCATTCAGAATCTTATGCGCCAAGATGCCGGCGTGGATGGCGACGCCCAACGCATTTCGCAGCTAGTGTGGCTGCTGTTTTTAAAAATATTCGACGACAAGGAGCAGGACGACGAAGCCCAGCAAGACGATTATCACTCGCCCATTCCCGAGGAGCTGCGCTGGCGTAGCTGGGCCGCCAACGACGAGGGACTTACCGGCGAGGGATTGCTCGAATTTGTGAACGATAAGCTGTTTCCTCAACTCAAGAACCTGACGCCAAAAGGCCCGGCCGACCGCGCCCACTTGGTGCGTAGCATCTTTGAAGATTCGTACAATTATATGAAGTCGGGTACGCTGCTGCGGCAGGTGGTCGATGCCTTGCAGAAGGGTATCGATTATACCTCGCGGCAGGAGCGCCACCTGTTCAACGACATCTACGAGCAGATACTGCGCGACTTGCAGAGCGCCGGCAACGCTGGCGAGTTCTACACGCCCCGTGCCGTAACGCAGTTGCTCACCGAGTTGGTGGCCCCTACCTATGAAGGTGGTCGCCTGACGATGGACCCCGCCTGCGGCACTGGCGGCTTCTTGGTGAATGCTCTCGAATACATGCGCCAGCAGCAGCCCTTGACTACCGCCGAGCAGCAGCACGACTGGCAGCACAGCGTGCGCGGCTATGAGAAAAAGCCCCTGCCGCACTCGCTGGCTACCACCAACCTGCTGCTGCACGGCGTGGAGGTGCCCCAGGCCGTGCAGCACGCCAATACACTGAAGGCGTGGAAAGAATTGCCGATGGTCGACTTTATCCTCACCAACCCACCCTTTGGGGGGCTGGAGGAAAGCGCGGTGGCAAGCGGCTTCCCAGTCAACTTCCGGACCACAGAAACGGCCGATTTGTTCCTCTACCTCCTCATCGAGAAGCTGAAAACCAATGGCCGGGCCGGGGTGGTACTGCCCGATGGCTCGCTCTTTGGCGAAAGCGGCGTGAAGCTGCGCGTGAAGGAGCACCTGCTTCAGCAGTGCAACCTGCATACCATCGTGCGGCTGCCCAACGGCGTGTTTGCGCCCTACACCGGCATCCGCACCAACCTGCTGCTCTTCGACAAAACCGGCCCGACTAAAGCGGTGTGGTACTACGAGCACCCCTATCCGGCCGGGGTGAAGAACTATTCCAAAACCCGCCCCGTCCGCATCGAGGAGTTTGACGAGCTGAAGCGGTGGATGAATAACCGCTACGCCAACGAAAACGCCTGGGAGGTTTCCATCGAGGACATCAAGGCGCGGGGGTACAACCTGGATATTAAGAACCCGCACCAGGGCGAAATCGAACGCGAATACAACAGCGGCGAGTTACTGGAGCAGTTGGAGAAATCATTCGCCAGCAGCCTGAGCAAGCTGGAAAAGATTCGTGCCGCTCTCAACGCCTAGCCATACTTATGCAGCTCGAACTATATAATCAGGCTATTGCGCCCGACGAAGCCGGCCAGCGCCAGCCGCTGAGCAAGTTTCTGACGCAACGCAAGGTGTTTATCACCATTGATGATACCACGGAGTACAAACGCTGCCGGGTACAGAGCAACCGCAAAGGAGTAGTATTACGCGACATAGCCAAAGGTGCGGCCATCAACACCAAAAAGCAGCAGCTCTGCCAGCCCGGCGATTTTCTCGTGGCCGAGATAGATGCTAAAGTGGGCGGCTACGGCTTCGTGCCCGCCGAGTTGGACGGGGCGATTGTGAGCAGCCATTACTACTTGTTTGAAGTAGATGAAGCGCAACTGCTGTCCCGCTACCTATACTACCTCGCTCAATCCGATATTATTCAAAGTCAGATTAGCTCGCAAGGGAGCACCAACTACGCGGCTATTCGGCCCAAAGAGTTCCTGGCCATTGAAATTCCTTATGTTGAGCCGGAGGAGCAACGGGCCATTGTAGCCCGGCTCGATGCCCTCACATTAGAATCGGATGAGTTTGGCCAGGAAGCTGCCCACCAGACTACTCTGCTCACCCGCCTGCGCGAAGCCATTCTGCGCGAGGCGGTGCAGGGCCGCCTGCTCCCTCAAGACCCCACCGACGAACCCGCCCCCGCCCTGCTCGCCCGCATCCGTGCCGAGAAGCATCACCTCATCAAAGAGAAGAAGCTGCGGGCCGAAAAGCCCCTACCACCGCTCAGCGATGCAGAAGTGCCTTATGGGGTGCCAGAGGGATGGGTGTGGTGTCGGCTGGGCCAACTAGTTCTCAAATCAGAAGCTGGCAAAAGTCTCACCTGCTATCCTTATCCAGCCTCTTATCCTAAATGGGGTATAATCAAGGTAAGCGCGATGTCTTGGGGCACTTTTGATGAAACTGAGAGCAAAGAGTTGCCAGAAGAAGTGACGCCTGAGTTAGCTTACCAGATTATGCCGGGCGACTACCTTATTTCTCGTGCTAACACTGGGGAGCTAATCGGAAGAAGTGTTTTAGTTGGTGAAATAAAGGCTAACCTTCTTTTGAGCGATAAGTCCATCCGGATGATTTTTGCCGAGGATGTCAATAAGGAATACATCTCGCTATGTAATGCAGCAGAATACACGCGGACCTATTATAAGTCTGTGGCGACAGGAACGAGTGATTCCATGAAAAATCTTAGTCGAGAGCAGATGTACGCACTTGCTATCCCCCTCCCCCCCCTCGCCGAGCAGCGGCGCATTGTGGCCAAAGTAGCCGAACTGCTGGCTCATTGCACTGAATTGGAGGCGGAGCTGGGCCAGGCGCGGGCCGCCGCGAGTGCCCTCCACGCGGCAGCCTTGCGAGAGGCATTTCGGCCGGTGGCAGTTGCAGCAGTGGCTTAGATTTTACAACGCATGAAAAAGCCCCGGCCATATAGTCGGGGCTTTTTTATTGGGTGCAGAGTGGAGGCTATGAACCCCCTGCCCTTATCCGCCATTTTCCGTTCCTACTATCGTGCCATCCCAGTTCCACCTTACACTGGCCCGAGTCATCCCCCTCGGTTAACGCGTACTCTCCCTTTTTATCGGGACCTGAAAACTATCCTACCTTCGCTTTCCACCTGTTTCACTGGAATGCTCCCTCGTATTCGTTCGTATTATGCTCAATTCCAAACAACTCCCTAAATATCTTCGGTATGCTTATGAAGATGCCCTTGCTGGCGGAGTAGACGCTCAAATTGTCGAGGCAATCTTTGAAACAGCAATCTTGCACCGCAGCGAAAGGGATAGCTGGCCTCATAAGCGAATGACCGAAGACAAGCTGGCTGCGCTTGGAACATTGTACAAATACCGCGACGCAACGAATGTGCGCCACTGGCAAATTCTTGAAAACCAGGAGCTGTGGTTCCCACGCCCCAGTACATTTAATGACCCGTTTGATTCGCGCTTGCTTATTCGATTTGATTTAATGAATCCGGAGCGTATGGATGCATTCCTTCGCGCCGAGATTGTAAGAAATGAGCCAGGTGCTGGGGAGCATCTGATTGTCGCTAAGATGCAGGACTTGAAGGCAGCACTGCTAAACCCGGTGCAACACGACCAAGCAGCGCGCAGGTGGATGGCCCCGTTACTGGACAGGACGAAAATCCTCTGTTTAGGGCGGCGGAAGGATAACATCTTGATGTGGTCCCATTATGCTCAGAACCACGAGGGCTTTGCGATTGGTTTCGATACTGTGCGATTGAAAAACCTATGTTTTGAACTTGGAGGGTACCTAGCCGGGTATGTGGCTTACCGAGACAATTATCCCATTCTGGAGTTTCCGGAGAAGGATAGCAAACTCACGAAAAAGGACGTGCTGACCACCTTACTCAATGTTAAGTCCAGGATTTGGGCTTATGAAAAAGAGGTACGCATTACCCTATTTGATGCGCCGGATAAATCTGGTTTTGCGGCAGACTTGATTTCAGAACTGGTAATGGGGTGTAACATGACACCTAGCTGCGAAGAGAAGCTTTTAAAAATCGCGGATACTCAATACCCCGACGCGAGGGTTTACAAGGCCAGCATGAGCCGGGATGCCTTTTCCCTTGAATTTAACCAAGTGCGATAGGATATCTGCTATGCTTCTGGTTAGTCATAATCAGAGTTTTTGGCGAACAAGGGAGATACCCACAATACCTTGCGCTGCCGGTTCCGCACTCTGGCCAAGTTGCCGAAGCTGGGGTCATTTTTACGCAGGAAATCCTGTACGCTACGCAAAGCCCCTTGGCTGGCCTGCTCTGGACCGCCATTGTCAATGATTTCGGGCAGCGTGAGCATCGGCCCATCATTGACGGTAGCCTCCCGAATGGCACCGCCTACGGTCCCCAGGGTCTTGCGGCGGCCTTCTTGCCAGGTTTTGAGGCTTTCGGTAGCTTTGGCGGCGGCTTCCAAGTTCTTTTTTACCCCCTCAAGGGTGAGGCCAGCTGCCGCTGCTGACACCCCCAGCGCTGCGCCAACAGGGCCAGCCGCCGCCATCAGCGGCATCGAGGCCGCTAGGGTGGTAAACATCATTTTCAGGAAAGGGGCGGCGGCACCAATCCACTCCCTGGGCACTTCCAGCACGTACTCGCCGGCGGTGCTGTCGAGGCCGTGCCACAGCTTTAGGGGCAGGCGCGTGTGCTCACACCAGAGCGTGAGCCGGAACTTCCGGCGCGCTACACCCATGGGCCAACTCAGCCAGTTGTCGTCAAGTGGCTCTAGGCTGAACAGGCGGGGGGCTTCACGGCCCTCGTCGTCGAGGGCAGCCAGCAGGTTGGTAAACGCCGTGTCCACCATGCTGGCAATTGTATCCTGCAATTCCTTTATGCGGGTCAACTCCAAAGCATTTTGCTCCCGCTGCTCATTCTGCATGTCGGTTAGCTGCTGTCGCAGGGCCTGAATTTCAGTGAGCAGCTTGTCAATAGCCGGGCCTACTTCTGTGGGCACTGGCAGCGCGGCGTTACGCAGCAGCGAGTCAATGTTTTGCTTGGTTACGCACCGGGATACCAGACAGGGAAATTCTACGTCGCCTTTTATTCTATAAGCCATCAGCGTTTCGACATTGAACAGGCCCATGCCCGGCCTCTGGCGCCCGCACGGCTCCTGGCACGGCACCATTACATCGCAGCGCAGTCCCTTCCAAAAATTGTCCACCAGCCAGCGCACGTCGCCTGTCAGCCGGTTAAGCAGGTTTTCGGGATACACGGCCTTCACCGTCACCTTGATGTCGTTGCCGATGTGCTCCAGCAAGGCCCGCCCATTGTAGCCGTCGTCCACCACCAGCCCGCGCTGCCAGTGCAGGCTGTCGGCGTAGTCACGCCGGCCCAGCGAATAGCGGTGCATCCGGACGATGAGCCGGTAAAAAATCCCCTCGGCCGGAGCCGACTGGTCGAACTTTGCTTCTACAATTTGGCACAGCTGGGTTTGCTGCAAGGGGGCAGGGTAGGATTCCCATGCGGCCAGGTCGGGGCGCACGTCGGGCACGAGTTGGGCTACCAGGCTGGTGCTCCTAGTCAGAGAACTGTCTACTTCGTCTGTGATGCGGTACGACAGCTCGAAGCGCTCCATCAGCCGTAGAAACACTGGGTGCAGCGCCGCCGGGTAGCGCTCGGCAGCGGGCCGGGCCGGGTCGCTCCACAACTGGCCTAGGCGCTCGAAGGTTACCAGACCGTGCCCGTCCCGGGTGCTGGCATCGTCCAGCACGAAGCTCAGCGCCTTGGTCAGCCAGTCGGGTTTTAGAATCACGATGTCGCGCAGCAGCTCGTCGTGCTGATAGTTTATCAAGTAACCCAGCTCGTGGGCCACACGCACAAATCGCGCGGCCTCGGTCAGGCTCATACCCTGTGCCTGGCAGAGGGCCTCAATTTCTTCGCGGCTGTAATACGGTTTGGGCAAAGCCTGTAGGGTGGCCCGCGCGGCCAGCCAGGCTTCGGGCACCCGGCGGCCCATCTCGGGCAGGGCCGCTGCCACTTCGGCAATTTGCGCGCGCAGGCTTTCAATGTCGGTGCCGTCCTTACTATTCACGGAGGCAAAGCCCACCACGGTGTCGTAACCAAATAGGTCCCACAGCTCTTGCTTATCAATGTCGGGCTGGCGCTGACCGGGGCCGCCATGGGTGGCCACCACAATGACTTTGGCGGTCGGCTCACGGTATTTCACCAGCCGTATCCATTCCTGCACCGCCCCCTGCTGGTGCCCTTCGCGGGGCTTCCACACCACTAGGTATACAGCCGGCGCGCTAAAGAACAACTGGTGGGTGGGCCGGTAAACCTGCTGCCCGCCAAAGTCCCAGCCGTTGAGAGTTATATCCTGTCCGCTGGTAAGGTCGGTCACCGGCACCGGCTTGATTTCCACGCCGTGGGTAGAATTTCGCTTCCTCCAAGGCTCGCCCCGCAACGCCCCGAGCAGGCAGCTCTTGCCCACCTCGCCCTCGCCCACCAGTATTAGCTTGGCTTCGTATAGGGCAACTTTAGGCGCACGGAGGTAAGCCAGCAGGGCCAGCGTACTTTCCTCATAGATGGCTAGCAATTCTGGTGGAAGCGGATTCTCTTCAAGCCTTAGGTTCACTGAGTCACTGAGCTGGCCCAGGCTCTCGGGCAGGGCCGTGAGTTGGTTGTCCGCAAGGTCCAGCGTGTGCAATTGGGTGAGCTGGCCCAGGCTTTCGGGCAGGACCGTGAGTTGGTTATATTGAAGGTCCAGCGACCACAGCTTAGTAAGCTGGCCCAAGCTCTCGGGTAAGGCCGTTATTTGATTGTCTAAGAGATTCAGCGTGTGCAATTGGGTGAGCTGGCCCAGGCTCTCGGGCAGGGCCGTGAGTTGGTTGTCCGCAAGGTGCAGTTCCTGTAATTGGGTGAGCTGGCCCAGGCTCTCGGGCAGGGCCGTGAGTTGGTTGTCCGTAATGTCCAGCGTGTGCAGCTGGGTGAGCTGGCTCAGGCACTCAGGGAGGACCGTAAGTTGATTGTTCATAAAGTCCAGCGCGTGCAGCTGGGTGAGCCGGCCTAGGACCTCAGGGACGGCCATAAGTTCGTTGCTCATAAGATTGAGTGTGTGCAGCTCACTAAGTTGCCCCAAACTCTCGGGCAAGGTGGTGAGTTCGTTGCCCATAAGGTTCAGTTCCTGCAAATGAGCAAGTTGACCCAGATTCTCGGGTAGAAACGTGAGCTGATTTTCCGAAAGGTTCAGTATGTGGAGCTGGGTGAGCTGGCCTAGACTCTCGGGCAGGGCCGTGAGTTGGTTAAAAACCAAGTCAATTTTTTGCAGACCAGTTAACTTTCCGAACTCTTCGGATAATGTTTGAATTGCGTTGCCCGATGCATACAATTCTTTTAGGTTCGTAAGCTGATAAATTGACTGAGGAAGTTGCTCCAAGCGTGGCAATGTTATATCAGTCCTTATTAATTGGTATAGCGTCTTCCCCGGATAGTCCTCGGTCCAAAAATCCAGGCGGAGCACCTCGGCACCGGTGTGGTGCGCTTCCTCAATCCGGCGCTCGGCTTCCTGCATTAATTCTTCCTGGGTGTATTCGGCAAATTTTTTCATGGCCGGCAAAGGGGGCGGTTATAAGTATTGGAATTTTCGGGTAAGAAGCTAAATGTAGTGAGCAAGCTACGAGGCGGCTTAGAGAAAAAAGCAAGCGCCGTTGCTACACTCGGTTCCGAGCGCTAGAGAGTGACTAGCCTACGTCCGTGCTCCTCGAAGCCATTAAGGCCCAAAACACCACCCTGCTCACCCGAAGCGCTGCTGACCACGCTAGCCTTTCTTGTTAATTGGGTTACTACTAAGGCCCCGTTGGCCCTCCTGCTGGGGGCTGAGTGCACCGCGTTTGATAGCTAGGGGTTGGGCTTGGTTCACTGAGAAGGTTTGCTACATCCCGTGCTGACGCTTGATAGCTGCTTTCGTAGGGCGGCATTCCGTTGGCTTTTATTAGGGGGACAATAACTATCTGGGGCAGTCCCGTATCTATCTGCGAGCGACGCTGTAGAGAGGACTGGTAAGGCACCATAACTTCCTCAGATGGTGCGGAGCGTCGTCAATCGAAAGCAGCGGTCAGAGTCGTGTGCTAATGGGCGCAGTTCGTGCGCTGGGTTGTGCGCACCGCTCGGAAATCTGCTATATAAGCTGATTAAAGCCATTTTGGGTATTCTTGCCAAGAATAGCCGAGTTAGTTTTCGCTGGTTTTGCTTACCCTAGCCACGGCTTGCTGGCCTCCTGTTCCCCTCAAATCAAAACGAAACCAACTCCCCAAATCGGAGGCTACCCGGTCCAGCATTTGCGTTTCTTTTCGCTTTACCCTCCCCCGCCCTTTGTATAAGAGCCCCCAGGGTACACACAACTGCCCGTTAGCAAGTGGTTTCTGAGGAAACGGCTGACATTTAAACTGGCTGGTCGATACCAGGCGCGTCCACCAGTTCCCGCAAGGGCATTTTCAATGCTTGGGCCAAGGCTAGGAGCACCTCCAGTGAGGCAGCCGTTTCTCCCTTTTCGATGCGCTGCACGGTAGGCCGAGATATGTCGGCGTAGTCCGCCAAGGCGTACTGGGTCAGTTTGCGGGCTAGTCGAAGCCGCCGGAGATGGAGGCCAAAAGCCAGAATACCGGCGGCATGTTTCACGGCGGAAAGCTCCGCTGCGTCCCTGTCGGGCCGCGCATCATATTTGATGCATTTTGATGGTTCATGTGTATTTTCGGCCCTCAATACCCTTTTCCACTTCCATCATTATGCTCCACGACGAACCCGTGCTGCTGGCCCCCAACTTTTCCATGATTGTACGCTGGTCGCCGCGCGTCGATGATTTCGTGCATGAGTGGGAGCGGCGTCAATTCCAGGACCACCCCGAGCGCCCGCTGGAGTTCTGGGCCGAGGCCGCGATGTCCGCGCTGAGCGGAGTGGAGCAAGGTCGCCACCAAGCCCAAAGCATCATGGCCGACTTGTACCACCTCGGCGGGCTATTGCCGGCCACAGGGGACTTGTTGGTCGTGGAGCCGTTGGACCTAAAGGTGGACCAGCGTCACATTACGCACCGCCAGATAGGCGAAGCAACGCACGTTGAGGTTGTCATTTACCTGGGGGTAGAGCGGTACCGCTACGAGGCACCGTCGACTCAAACTCCTCGGAGCCGGCGCCTATCGGCCTCGGCGTTGTAAAAGGTGCTGCGGTAATGGCAAAGAACACGTTCGACATGGGGCCCAACTTGGAACTGCACCTTTCGTGGAGTTCTCGCATGAACCGCGCAATGCGCAAGCGGTACTGGGCCGTGATGGGCAAGAATCCCAATGCATCGGCGCAGCTTCGGGAGGAGTACGACGACTGGGACCAATCGCTGAAAGGATGCTATGAGGTCATCAAGCATTTTTTGATGGTCACCGGCGGCCTGCCGGTAGCCGGCGATTACCTGCATCGGGGAGGCGCAGCACGTCTCAACTACCCCTCCCTGCGCGTCGAAAAAAGGGAGGTGTATTCCAGTCCGAAGGGCCCCGTCTTAACGCTCCTGTATGAGGTGGAGCCGGACACCGATGAGGTAGCAGAATTGGAAGAGTACCGAGAAGGGGACTTAGTAGACGACGAGGAATGAGCAGCAAATGGGATGGGCGTTTAAAGCAGGCCCTCGGTACTCCTCGTGCCGATGCTTCGTGGAAGCAACAGGCCACTATGACGCATAGCATCTGAAATCAGAGCCCCCGCCAATGCTCAGTTCTGGCCCGCTGAACTCGTGCGCGACTTGCAAGCTGTGCGCAAGGTGATTGCCTATGTTCGCTCAGCGTGTAGGTAGCTTACCCATTCATCTGAACCTCCCCACTTAGATGCAACAACCTCACACGCCTCTCGCCGCTGAGTTAGTTAGAAACTGAAAACACCTACGTGGCTTAATTCTCAACTGTTTTATGATTCAGTCCCCTTTTCTGCGGCGAATAGTTATTATTTCGTTGGCTGTACTTCCTGAGCTATACTCATTCGTGGAGTGCGTCATTGGACTACTCGCGCTCACCTTTATCCTAAGTTGGATGGGCCTTGCAGACGGGACTTTTGCGCGTGTTGTCAGCACCATTTGGCTTATTATTTCGGCATTACGTTGGACCGCGCGGCGGCGTCATGTGAATAATCGGAAGAACGCGGCACCCAGTGCGCCACTGGCAGTGCCGATGCTGGTCGCACACCAACTTTCCCAAGTTTCAGTTCCTTTGGAAGGCGAGGGGCCAACGGGTGCAAATCGCCGGGAACAGGCAATTCAACGGGTTATGGAAAAGCAGGGGTTGAGCCGTGAGGAGGTGGAGTCTCAACTTCGCAAATATGGTCTGTGATTCGTTACGTCTCGGCTTTATGGCCAGGGCAATGGCTGTGCAAATCGACTTTTTTCGTGCTCACTGGCGCTCTGCCGACATTAGGGACTAAGTTCGTTATCGGCGTGCTCTAAGGCTGGTGCTTGGCGAAGAATGATGTCGGCTAAGTCCAAACCTGCCTCGCGCTCGGCGGGGGTGGCGAGCTTTTCCAGCCCATCGGAAACGGTTATATCAAAACCTAAGCGGCGCAACCCCTCAGCCTTGTGATTCCACTTGTCGAAGGCGCCAGCATCGGGAAATAAGACAACACGGCGCCCCTGTAGGGGTTCCAGGCGCTCCGCTGTTAGATAGCTCAGGCCCATCGTAGCCAGCCACACGAACATGGGAAAGTGCAGAGTCGCCAGCATAGCCGTTTTGGCGCTTTCCACCAGCGCCACGGGCTTGCTCAGCAGTTCCATGTTCAACTGAGGTAAACCATACAGGCAGGGGCTCTTTGCTCCATTTCGGGCGTATTCCTGAAGCCAATCAGGTAGGGCTTCGCCGCGCTTTTGATGTGCTCGCACTAGGGCTGGGTGCACCCACGACGTGTGCCGGTGTGGGTGTTTGACGGTGTGGCCCGTATCATCGTAGAGCACCACTTGACCGCCCCGTACGCGACCTTGCTTGTCAATTAGCCAGAATACGCAGGCCCCTGGCCAGTAGGACGAGGTGCCTAGGGGAAAGCGGGCGAGCAGGTCAGCCACGGCGACTTCTCCAAATCGCTTGCGCAGGAGCTGTACTAGCGCATTACGCTCGTAATGGCAAAGGCTGGCGCGGTACACGTCCTGTGGGATGGTGAGCGGGGAAAGGGGGGGCAGGCGCCGTCGGAAGCCAATCGGTTTAGCTGTTTTGAACGTGTTGCCACGCTTCAGGGAGGCCGCATAACTTGGGCCGCCCTCAGACGGTCGGGCGTAGGGGCTCAGGTGGAAACCACATTTGACCTCGCGGTCACAGCGGCCAAAGGCTTCGGGCAGCAATTCGCCCGTTGCGGCGATGAAATACCGCGTAAAGCTGCGCGGCGTGCCACAGGCCGGGCAGGCTGTGCGAGACCGAGGCCCAGCGTACTGTTGCAGGAGGTAAGGAAGGGAAGAAACGGGCATAGCAATGCAATGAGGGGGGAGGTCATAAGGCTCTCACATTGGAAGCTGGCAAGTTGGAAATGACCTTGAGCAGGTATTGCCAGCTTGCCAGCTTCCAACATCGTGGGCTGTGGCGTATTGGTTATGGAGGCTACTCGTTGGCGCCAGTCACGGGCCGCAAGCAATACCGGGATTCCCGCCCATCGCCAACCTGTTCCACGCTGCACAGCACATCGTCCTGGTTGGTCACGTAGGCGCCGCCGGAAGCCGAAATTTCCTTGAGACGGTCGCGAATGGTGCGGGCGCTGCACTCAAATAGGTTAGCTAACGCGGCTTCGAGCTTTCCCGCCGGTTGTGGGGTAGCGAGTAAGCTGGGTAGCTCTTCCAAGACGGATTTGAGTGGCGCGCGGGATTCCTTGCGAGCCTTGCCGACGCGCTCCTCTGATTGAGCGGCTAAGTGGTCTCCCTCCTCGCCGGGTCCTACCAGGGTAAACCCAAGGTGACCTGCGGCGACGCCTAGTTCGCACACTAATACGCCTGGCATTTCCTCGTTGGTGCGGTTCTTTACCTGCTTGAGGTAGCGCACATGCGGCCCCTGCGCGGACTTGCTGATGAAGAACACACTGTCGGCGAAGTTGGACAGGTGCTTGCTGCCGGCTAGGTGGTTGAGCGAGAGGGGTATTCCGGGCATAATCTTGGGGGTGTGGGCCAAAATGAGGCTCGATACCCCGAGGTCGTTTTGTAGCCGCTTCAGGCCCCGCATGATGCCCATGCTCACATCGGCGTCGGCTGTGGTCTTCATCGCCAGGGCTGTAATGTTGTCGAGTATCACCAGCCGAGCCCCAGTGCGGTGGAGGTCCGCTACGATGTGCTCGAAGGTGAACACCCCTGCGTCCTCCGCCACGGGATTTGTGTCGCCGATGATGAACCGCTCCGAAAAAGGGAAGCCGTCGAACCGTTTGGCGAACTGGCGGTCGGTCAGCTCGAAGTCGTAGTAGAGCACCGACTCCATCGCCTCGCTGGGCAGGCCCAGCAGTTCGGGGGTAGGAGAGGAGACGAGATGGGCGACGTGTACGGCGAGGATGCTCTTGCCCACGCCCGTATCGCCAGCCAGAATGGCGATTCCCGGCGTTTCCCACAGTGTGCCGAACAGGGGCACTAGTGGCGGCAAGGTGGCCGCTTCAGTGAGGCGCTCGGCAGCTGTTCGAATCCGAGTGGGGGAGGTGGGTGGCAGGGCCGCTAGTTCCGCAGCGTGCTTTTGTAGCGAGGAGAGGAGAGCCGGGTTGGCTGCCTCGTGCTCCTCGGCGGCATTGACCATGCAGGAGGTCATCCCACCTACATGGTCAAGTTGGCCGTTGGTCTTCAACAGCAGAGCGGGCATTTACTTTACCTGCTTTTCCTGCCGCATGCCTTTTTCAACCCATTCCAGAAGGTCGGAACGCTTGAAGTAGAGTTTATTGCCACGCTTGCCGTGCTTGAGCCCTCGCTTTTGGACCAGTGCATAAATGCGCGATTTGCTGAGGCGGGTGATTTCCATAGCAAGCTCTATTCCTCCAACGGCGTCCGCAGGCACAGTAGGAGGAGCTTGTAGGAGGGCGGTGAGTTCCTGCCGCAGAACGGTGCGGAACTCCTCGACGATTTGAGCGATTCCGACGCTCACGGTAATAGGGGTTGTTAGCATTAACTGCTAGTAGTGGGGAATGGGGGTGAGGGTGAACAAAAGGTGCCCTTAAGCACTAAATCAAAGGTCGGCATGAGGAAAGCGTATTTCTTTTTGATGTTTGCGAGCCAGCAATTTTTTTTGAACGGCTCACAGTAGCGCATCATAGGCCGCATCGACCAAGTCAGAACCAAAGCTCTCAAGGTATACCTCTGTAACAGCTTCAGACTTGTGGCCCATTGCCTGCGAGATGATGGACTTGTCAGTTTTCTTCTGCTTTAGAGTGTTAGCGAAGGTGTGACGGGCAACATAAGTCGTGAGGGGCGTGGCAATGCCAGCTAACTTGCCTAGCTCTTTTAAGTCTTTATTTACTTGACCAATAATCTTCTGTGTGCGGTTCTTTATCTGATTGGGGGTAAGATGGCGGGCCTCATGAAGCACTGGGAACACGTAGCTGTCCGGCGTGGCGCATGTGAAAGGTTTATAAGCAGCCAGTATGACGGCCGCAGCGGGCATAACACGTACCGAGAACTTGCCTTTGGTTTTCCGGCGCTCATAATTGAGCCGTTCAGGGTAGCCTGTTTCCTCAGCCACTTCGTCTAGGTCACGCCAGCGCAACTGCACTAAGTCTATAAAGTTGATGCCGCCAGCGTAGAAAGAGAACAGAAACAAGTCTTTCGCCAGACGCTGGCGCTCATCGACGGGTTCTAGATTTTCCAATCGGCGTAGCACATCGCGCCCAATAGCTCGCTTTTTTGTGCTGACATCAAACTTGCCAACTTGAAACTTATGCTTTTCGGCTGGAGAGCGAGAAAATGGATAATCTGTTTCCTTCATCAACCCTGCCGCAATGGCTTGGTTCAATACAGCCCTAAGAGTCCGAAACCGTAGTGACAAAACGGTCTCTTTTTTTACAGTTGCGCGTATTATCTGTTCCCATTCACGGCAAAAGTTCACGTTCACCCGAGCAAAGGGGATGTCAAAGCGACTCATCCAACTGGCCCACGCTTCGTCCATGCCACGCCCTTTCGGAATTGCAGGGGCTTGAGCTCCAATAGCAATGAACTTAGCCAACTGATTACGGAGGTCGCGGTATACTGTAGCGTTTCCACCTTGGCCAGTCTTTTTATAGCCTTCACTTAGTTCGGTGCAGTAGGCAAGCAGTTTTACACGTCGTGCGGCCTTGCGGCCTTCAATCGCTTTAGCTGCCACAGTACGCGCATCGTGCTGCTCATCTGCTTCAGCCAACTCAATTGCAGCTTCGCTATACTTGGCCTCCCACTCATCGAGCTTTCGCAGCAACTTCTCACGGCCGGGTTCGGGGTAGCTCTTACGAATCTCCTTTTTAGCCTTGTTCCAATACTTTGGGTGGAGGCTCAGGCCAGTAGCGATGTACTTGCGCTCCCGGTCTTTCGTAATGCGTAAGAAGAAAGGGTGCGAACCATCGGCTAAGGTGTTGCTAGTATAGTATACTACCTTAACCAACGCCTTGCCCTCTTTGTGGTCTGTTGTTTTTGCCATACTGTGTAATCCGCTCGAAATAAATTACACGGCGAATTACACAAATATAGTAGAAAGTGGGGTATTAATGACAAACCACAGTACCTTTAAAGCCTCATAAACGGCCTTTTTGATAGCGTAAGGCAATAATAGTGACTAATAGTAAGGACATTCATTCAGCTTCCCAAGCTGAGGGTCGCGAGTTCGAACCTCGTTTCTCGCTCATTAGTGAACAGCCATTTAGCGAACGCGCTAGGTGGCTGTTTTAATTTACAGCAAGAGATAAATAGAATAGGTATAAAAAACGCCCTGCTATAGAAAAGAGCAGATATCTCCAATCCCCGTGGTCAAATCCTGTGTTCGGGCCGGCAGCGGGCGGGCGTTGCCGGCGGGTGGCGGGCGGGGGTTGCCGGCTACCCGGCGGGGGGGGGCGGGGGGTGGGGGGGGGCCGGAAACGCAACCGTCCCCGGCCCTGCCCCTTAATTGGACTCCCGGGCCTGCGAGGCCCCCCTTGTT
>NZ_JAELXR010000022.1:0-37084 GCF_016427455.1 Hymenobacter miniatus | reverse complement strand
CATCTGCACATCCTGTTCACTAAGGCAGGCAGTAGCACAATGTTCGCAGGCGGCGATGCAGGCGTTGAGGGCGTCGAGAAGGCTTTGGTTTTGAGCGTGCATGAGCAAGGAGGGTTAGATGGGTAATGGTATCTCCTGCTTTACTCCTCTTTGGAAGAGTAGTTGTGCACGATTGGTCGGCCTTTGCTGCATAATTTGTACCAATGGCGCCTGATTTTAGTGCTAGTCAGTCAGCGCGAAATCTCCAGCTACTATTACTCCTTCCCTAAAACACATATTGGCCGCGAGCAGGCTCCGCACCACAAGCTGCGAATCTGAGAAGCGACAGTAGCTCTATAATACCTTCAGAAAGGCGTTGCTGTGGCCACGCTTTGGCCCCAGTACCAGCGCCGGCACCTCTTTCAGCGGCCCATTCACGCCGGCGAAGGCCTGCCCCGAGTTCAGCCCGAACTCGCCGATGGCTCAAAAGCTAACTCAAAGTTGTTGCCGGTGGCCGTGAAGGCTATGCTGGCATTCTCGGCATAGTCTGCGCCCAAGTACTTGCCCGTCGCGAAGCTGAGCATGAACGTGATGCCGAAGTACAAGTCCAGCGGCCGGGCAATGCGTAGCAAATCGAACGGCATCTGCACGATGGTTTCGCCCTGAAGGCTGAAAATCATCACGATGGTGAGCAGCATCGCCACCAGCGTAATCGGGCTAATGGCTGGGACATCAATATATCCTAGTTCAGCAACTGCTAGTGGTACTGCTACCGCGAGGCAGGCTTGTACGCCGCTCAGCGTCCAGTTAGTGCTTGGGCTGATGTTGAAGTCATATGCCGTACTTTAGCATTTGCTTAAATACAATAGTGGATTTACTGCTCCATCTCTGTTGATGAAACCAACCCCTTGCATTCGGGTCTTTGCCGACACCAATTATATTCAGCAATGCCAACTGCGCCTGGCCCGGGTTGCCCCTACGCTTAGCTCCCTGGCCAGCGTACTGGCCTTGGCTGGTAATGAGGTACGTCTCCAAATACTCTTTCTGCTGGCCGACGAGCAACTCTGCGTGTGCGACCTATCTGATGTACTCAACATGAACATTTCGGCCGTGTCGCAGCATTTGCGCAAGCTCAAAGACGGCGGCGTGGTCACCGCCCGCAAAGTCGGCCAAACCGTGTTTTATACCCTCAGCGCCGAGCACTTGCCGGTGCTGCAGTCACTGTTGGCTCGCCTGACCACCACCCAACCCGAACCAGCCCGATGAACAACGCCCCCGCTCCGCCCTCCAAGTCCTTATTCGGCGCCGGCCTGCTGGCTGCGCTAGCTGCCTCGCTCTGCTGCATCACCCCGCTGCTGGCCGTGGTCGGCGGCCTTGGAGGCGCCGCCAGCTCCTTCGCCTGGCTCGAACCCTACCGCCTCTACCTGGTGGCCCTCACCGTGGCCGTGCTCGGCTTCGCCTGGTACCGCCAGCTGCGCCCTGCGCCGGTAGCGGCCGACTGCTGCGCCGTGCCCGCCCAACGCTCCGTCATGCAGTCCACCGGCTTTCTGGCGACGGTCACAGTCCTTGCGGCCCTGTTGCTGGCCTTTCCCTACTACGGCGAGAGGCTCTACCCCACGGCCACTCCCACCGCCCCCGTTGCCACTACCAACGGCGCCCCGGTATGGCAGACCCGCACCTACCGCATCGAGGGCATGACCTGCGAGGCCTGCGCCCATCACGTCGAGCAGGCCGTGCAGCTAGTGCCCGGCGTGCAAACCGTGGCCGTTTCCTACGACCAGGCCACCGCCCAGGTCCGCTACAATAGTACCCAAGCCCAGGCCGCCCAGGTCGAAAGCGCCATTAACAGCACCGGCTACCACGTCCAGAATCCCACCCGCTAACCGCCGCTCCATGACGCCGACCCAACCCGTCACCCTGACCTCCGTACTTACCTGCCCCGTCTGCCAGCACGCGCAAGCCGAGCAGATGCCCACCGATGCCTGCCAGTGGTTCTACGAATGCACCAGCTGCCACACCCTCCTCAAGCCGCTGGCCGGCGATTGCTGCGTGTACTGTTCCTACGGCTCCGTGCCCTGCCCGCCCATCCAGGAGCAAGGCAAAGGCGCCTGCGGCTGCTGTTAGAGTAGCCAAGAAGTAGCTGCCTTTACTGGCAACTGACCATCCACCGCTTTGACCCCATGAAAAAGCGCCTGACTACGGAAGTCAGGCGCTTTTTTGGCTGTGTTAATTCACCACGAAAGGGCCGAGCCAGAAAAGCAAAACGAGCACCAACTGATTGCCCAGGGCTTTATTTCTTCACCAGGTCCATGCCGCACTTGGGGCACTTGCCGGGCTCGTTGGCGATGACTTCCGGGTGCATGGTGCAGGTGTAGGTTTCCGCGGCCACGCCCGGTCCGGAGTTGCCGGCCGGCTTGGCCGTGCTGTCCGTAGAGGCGGTTGTAGTAGCCGTGGTGGTGGTTTCGGTGCTGCCCTTGTTATCGGAGCAGGCGGTGGTGGCGGCGAGGCTGGTGAGTGCCAGGCCTATACACAGAAGCTTTTTCATGGGGTGTGAATGGGGTGATTAAAAAACAGGGCCGGACCGCGGCCCCTAACGGGTAATTTTTAAAGTAGGAACCTACATGCTCATGCCGTTCATGCTGTCGGTGGCCCCCTGGCGCAGGGAGTATTCGCTTTGCAGCAGGTAAGCCCCGGATACAACGACTTTTGCCCCGGCCAGCAGGCCCGCCGTGATGGGCACGCTGCTGGCCGAGCCCTCGCCCGTGCTGACCTTCACGCGGCGGTACTGCCGCTCGCCGGTTTGCGTCCAGAGGTAGCTGGCATCGCCGTCCCGAATCAGGGCTTCCACGGGCACGCGCAGGGTGGTTTGAGTGGTGGTTGCCGTCGTTGGGGCATCAAGCAGTACGTTGGCCTGCGCCCCGGGCTGCAGGCGGCCGCCGGGGTTGCTTAGCTGAATGCGGGCGAGCGTGACCTGACTGCCGCCGCTAAGCTCGGGGCTGATAAAGACGACCTTGCCCCGCCGCGAGGCCGGCTCCCCAGCCACCTGCACCGTGACGGTTGTGCCCACCGGCAGCCGGGCCACGTCCGCCGGATAAAGCTGCGCTTCAACCCAGACGGTGGCCAGGTTGGTGAGGGTGACCAGGGGAGTGCCCTCGGCCACATACTGGCCCTGCACCACGTCCAGGGTCTGCACGGTGCCGGTCGTCGGGCTATAATACGTGACTACCGGGTTGGGCCGGCCCCGGGCGGCCAGCTGCTGCAGCTGACCAGTTGTCACCCCTAGCAGCCGCAGCTTCTGGCCGGTGGCTTCGGCGAATTGCCGGTAGGGACCGCCCTGCTCGCGGCTTTGGGCCTGGGCCAGCAGGTACTCTTGCTGCAGGGCCTGCAGCTGCTCGCTGTACACGGAAAACAGCGGTGCCCCCCGCTGCAACAGTTGCCCGGTTTGCCGCACGAATAAGTGCTCGATGCGCCCGGCCACCCGGCTGCTCACGCTCTCGGTTTGCAGCGCATCGGCGGTAACGGTGCCGGTGAGCACGGTGGGCGCGGTCTGTTCCGAGGGGCTGGTGCCGATTACCTGCGCGTGAATGTTGCCCAGCGTGACTTGTTGCGCGCTCAGCTTCAGGTCCGCGCCGCCGGCCACCGCGCTGCCTGCTGGCGTCGGCGACCCGGCCTGTTTCACCAGGTTCATGCCGCAGATGGGGCAGAGGCCGGGTTTGGACTGGTGGACCTGCGGGTGCATGGGGCAGGTGTACCCGGCGGCGCTGGCGGCGGGCTTTTGGGCCGCCGGGACCGTCTTTATCGCAATCAGGTCCATGCCGCAGATGGGGCACTGGCCGGGGGCGTCCGCGTGCACTTGCGGGTGCATGGAGCAGGTGTAGTACACTTTTTCCCCCACGGCCCCCGGGTTGGTGGGCTTGGTTTGCTGGCAGGCCGCGCTGCTCAGCACCACCAGCAGCACGAGCAGCCAGCGGCCAGCCAAACGCGAAAAAAGTCGTGGGCTAGTCATGGGGGGAAGTAGCTGAAGGGGACAAGGTTTGCAGGAAGCTTTCGCTGTCGACCAGGTACTGGCCGTTGGCGGCCACGTCCTCGGTCCCGTTGAGACCCTGCCGGACTTGCGCCTGCGCGGCCGTGCGCTGGCTTACCTGCACCGTAACGGGCACGAACGTGCGGCCGCGCCGCACAAAGGCCACCTGCCGGGTGCCCAGGTCCACGACGGCAGCGCGTGGCAGCCACCAGCCGTCGCCCGCTGCGCTGGTTACGCGCGCCGTGAGGCGGGTGCCGCGCCGCAGTAGGCCCCGGGGGTTGGGCAGGGACACGCGCACGGCTGGTGTGCTGGCCCCGGCCCGGTACGTGGGCTCGACCAGCTCTACACGGGCGTTCAGGGGATGAGTGGGGTCGCCATCCACCAACACCCGCAGCATCTGGCCCGGGCGGAGCTGCGCGCCCTCACCGGGCCCGGGCTGGAACAGGCCCCACACCTGCGCGGTGTTCATGACCTGAAACAGGGTCTGCCCGGTGCTCACGTAGCCGCCCTCCGGCAGGGTGAGCGCCGGGGTTTGAGTGGCAGTTGGGGCCGTTGCGGTTGCGGCTTCCGCTCCAGCGCCCATGGCCGATGCGCCGCCCATGCCGCCACCCGCTGGAGCCCCGGCATCGGCCATGCCGGGAGGGGACGGCGGCGCCAAGGGCGCCACCGCCAACGTGTTTTCGACCACATAGCCGTCGTAAGGGCTGAATACGGCCACCCGGTAGTCAGGGCGCCGGGTGCGGGCCAACGCGCCCAGCTGGCTTTCGCTCAAGCCCAGCAGCCGCAGCTTTTGCCGGGCGCCGTTCACCAAAACCGTATTGTCGGCGTCGTTGCCGAGCAGGAAGATGTACTCCTGTTCGGCCGTCACCAGCTCGGGGCTATAAATCTCCAGCAGCGGCTGGCCGCGGCGCACGGGCTGGTAGTTGAAGCGCACCAGCAGCCGCTCGATGCGGCCACTGACGCGGGCGGCCACCGCCCGGCTCCGGCGTGGGTCGTAGTCGACCACGCCGGGCAGGGTGAGCGTGTCGGCTGCAGCTCCGGGGGTGGGCCGCACCGTGGCGATGCCCGAAACCACAGACCCGTTGGGCGAGGAGACCAGGTGAGTTAAACCCGCGCCGGCCGTATCGGCAGCAATCTGGTTATCCCCCGTGGCCTTGGGCACCAGGTCCATGCCGCAGATGGGGCACTGACCGGGGGCGTTGCGCACGATTTGCGGGTGCATGGGACAGGTGTATAGCTGGGCGGCCGCCGTAGCCACGGGCTGCGCGGGGGCCTGCCCGGCCGGGCCGTGGGCCTTGCCCTTGCAGCCGGCCAGCAGCGCCAGTGCAAAGAGGCACCAGGTCGCATAGCGCCCCTTATTGCTCCAGTTCCTTGTCATAGCGCACGTGTAAGTTTAGGAGTTCGGTTTGGGTGTCGAGGTACTGCAGGCGGGCCTGCAGCCAGGTTTCCAGGGCTTCCACTACCGCCGGCAGTTGGGCGGTGTTCTGCTGATAAGCCAGCAGCGTTACCTGGTAGTTCTTGCGCAGGGCGGGCAGGATGGCCTTTTCGTAGTTTTCCACCTGCTGGCGCTTGGTGCGCAAGTCCGACTGCAGGGTGGTGATGCGGCCGGCGGCTTCGGTGAGCAGGCTGGCCCGCTGCTGCTGCACGGCCTGGGCCTCGTAGCCGAGCGCGGCCGTGTTGGCCTTGTACTCGCGGGCCGCCCACGGGGCAATGGGGATGGACACCATGCCCATGACGGTGAATTGGTTGGGCGTGACGCCAATGCCGTTCATGTGGTCGTAGCGCACCCCGAAGTCGGGCCGGCGGCGGTTGGCTTCCACGTTCTGGTTGAGGCGCAGCACGGCCAGCGAGCGGTCGAGGCTGCGCACGTCGCTGCGCCGGCGGGACAGCGCGGCCGTATCGGGATAAGGCCCCGCGAAGGCGGTGGGCAGCAGCGTGTCCACGGCAAACTCGCCTTCCGGGTCGCGGGCCATCAGGGTGTTCAGGGCAATGGTGTTCTGGCGCAGCTGCCCGTAGAGCTGCTCGTGGTCGTTGCCGTGCAGGGCCAGCCGCGCCTGCGCCTGGTAGATGCTGCCCAGGGTGCTCTGGTTGTAGGGGTAGCGGGCCTGCGCCACCTTCAGCAGAAAGGCCAGCAATTCCTCGCTTTCGTCGAGCACCTTGAGCTTCTTTTCCAGCAGAACGCGGCCGTAGTAGAGGCTGCGGGCCTGGGCGCGCAGCTGGTTGAACATGGCTGTTTGGTCGGCCTGGTCCACGGCGGCCTGGCCGGCCAGGTACTCGCGCTTGGCCCGCTGCTTAGCGGGGTTGGGAATCATCTGCTCGACGGACACCATCTGCATGCCCTCGCCCCGGCCGTTGTTCATTTCCTTGATGGGGCGCTGGTTGTAGGGCGTCATCCAGTAGCCGGCGCTTACTTTGGGCGCTTCCCAGCTGCTGGCACCCGCCACGGCGGCCTGCTTGGCCTGGGCGCGGTAGCCGTACTGGCGCAGGGCCGGGTTGCGGCGCTCCACGGCCCGCAGCACCGAATCCAGCGGCAGCACTTGCTGCGCCCGAAGCGGCTGCCCGGCCAGGAGCAGCAGGGCCGGCAGTACACAGTTTCTAAGTTTAGCTAACATGATTTCCATGGCTTAATGCTTCACGGCCAGCACGTCGAGCTTGCCGAACTTGCGGAGCTCGTACTCCTTGGTCATGAGAAAAATCAGAGGCGTGACCAGCAGAATGTGGGTCGAGGAGGTGAACACGCCGCCAATCATGGGCAGCACGATGGGCAGCATCACGTCGGAGCCCGTGCCCGTGGCCCACAGCACCGGCACGAGGCCGAACAACGCCACCGACACCGTCATCAGCTTGGGCCGCAGCCGCTTGGCCGCCCCGTGAAAGACGGCGTCGCGCAAATCCTGCTTCGTGATGGTTTCGCTGGAATTGCCCTTGGCGGCCACCAGCTGCTGCATGGCGTCGTTTAGATAAATAACCATGATGACGCCCGTTTCCACGGCCAGCCCGAACAGGGCGATGAAGCCCACGGCCACCGCCACCGAGAGGTGCACCCCGTAGAAGTACACCATGTAGGCCCCGCCAATTAGGGCGAAGGGAATGGTGACCAGACTCAGCAAGGCCTCGCGCACCGAGTGAAACGCGAAGTACAGACAGCCGAAAATAACCAACAGCACGATGGGCAGGATAAACAGCAGCGTGCGCTGCGAGCTAATCAGGTTTTCGTACTGCCCGCTCCACTCCAGGTAGTAGCCGGCGGGCAGCTTGCCCTGCAAGCTTTGCACCCGCTGCATGGCTTCCTTAACCGTGCCGCCAAGGTCCCGGTCGCGCACGTTGAAGAGCACCGCCCCGCGCAGCTGCGCGTTTTCGGAGTTAATCATCGGCGGGCCGTTCACGAAGCGCAGCCTGGCCACCGCCGAGAGCGGCACCGGGCCGTAGGCCGTGGTCTGGATGGGGATGCGGCCCAGGACGGCCACGCTGTTGCGGAAGTCCTCGGCCAGGCGCACGTTGATGCTGAAGCGCCGCCGCCCTTCCACGGTGGTGGCCACGGGCGCGCCGCCGATGGCCGTTTCCACCACCTCGTTCACTTGGTCCACGCTCAGGCCGTAGCGTGCCAGCTGCGGGCGGTCGATGTCAATTTGCAGGTACTTGCCGCCGGTGATGGGGTCCACGTACAAATCCTGCACGCCGGGTACGCCGGTGAGCGCGGCCCGCACCCGCTGCGACACCTGATAGATGGTGTCGAGCTGCTGGCCGTACACCTTCACGCCCACGTCGGTGCGCACGCCGGTGCTCAGCATGTTGATGCGGTTGATGATGGGCTGCGTCCAGCCGTTGACCACGCCCGGAATCTGCAGCTTCTCGTTGAGCTCGGCAATGAGCTTGGCCTTGGTCATGCCGGCGCGCCACTCGCTGCGGGGCTTGAGCTGGATGATGGTTTCTATCATGCTCAGCGGGGCGTTGTCGGTGGCCGTGCTGGCCCGGCCGGCCTTGCCGAGTACCCCCGCGACTTCGGGCACCTGCTTGATGATTTTGTCCTGCACCTGCAGAATGCGCTTGACCTCCGTATTCGACACGTCGGGCTGCGTGATAGGCATGAACAGAATCGAGCCCTCATCAAGCGGGGGCATGAACTCGGTGCCGAGGCTCAGCAGCAGCGGGATGCTGACGGCCAGCAGCGCCAGGTTGATGCCGATGGTGGTTTTGCGCCAGGTCAGGCACCAGTTGATGAGCGGGGCGTACACTCGTTCCAAGCCCCGGTTGATGGGGTTCTGCTCTTCGGTTTTGAATTTGCCCTTCATGAAAAAGGACAGCAGCACCGGGGCCAGCGTCACGGCCAGCACCGCGTCGATGAGCAGGATGAAAGTCTTGGTGTAGGCCAGCGGGTGAAACAGCTTGCCCTCCTGCCCGGTGAGCAGAAACACCGGCAGGAAGGAGGCCACGATGATGATGGTGGAGAAAAAGATGCCCCGCGAGACCTGCTGGCTGGACTTCTCGATGATGGCGAGGCGCTCGTCGTTAGTCATGGGGGACGGGTTCAGGGGTGGAAATGGGGGCGGCGGGCACAGGCGATGAACCGGGCGGCCCGGCCGCCGCGGCTTCTTCGGCCGCCTGGTGCAACGCTAGGTTGCGGTAGGCATTCTCCGCCATCACGATGCCGTTGTCGACGATGACGCCGATGGCCAACGCAATGCCGGTGAGCGACATAATATTGGAGGAGATGCCGAAGGCGTTGAGCAGAATGAAGCTCGCTGCGATGGTAATCGGGATTTGCAGCAGAATGCTCAGGGCGCTGCGCCAGTGGAAAAGGAACACCAGCACCACCAGCGACACCACGGCCATTTCCTCTAGCAGCGTGTGCTGGATGTTGGCCACCGACTCCTCAATCAGCCCGCTGCGGTCGTACACAATGTTGAAGGACACGCCCGCCGGCAGGCCCTTGGCTACTTCGGTCATCTTGGCTTTGACGCGGGTTATCACGTCGTCGGCGTTCTCGCCGTAGCGCATCACCACGATGCCCCCCACGGCCTCGCCCTCGCCGTTGTGGTCGAAGATGCCCAGGCGGCTTTCGCCCGTCATCTGCACCGTGCCCAGGTCCTTGAGGCGCAGCGGCACCCCGCCGGGGCGGGTGAGCACGGGCACGTTTTCCAGCGTGGCCACGTCCTGGATGTAGCCGCTGGTTTTGATGATGTAGCCGATGCCGGCCTGCTCGAACTTGCGGCCGCCGGCCTCGTTGTTGTTGCTGCGCACCGCGGCCAGCACCTGCGGCAGCGTCACGTTGTAGTAGGTGAGCTTGGTGGGGTCTACCGTCACCTGGTACTCGGGCTGGAAGCCGCCGAAGCTGGCCACCTCGCTCACGCCGGCCACGGTTTGCAGGCCGAACTTGACGTACCAGTCCTGCAGGGCGCGCTGCTCGCCCAAATCCAGCTTGGGCGCGTTGAGCGTGTACCAGAGCACGTGGCCCACGCCGGTGCCGTCGGGCCCCAGGGTGGGCGTGATGCCGGCCGGCAGCAGGCGCTGCGCATAATTAAGGCGCTCCAGCACCCGCTCGCGGGCCCAGTAGATGTCGGTGTTGTCGTTGAAGATGACGTACACGAAGCTCATGCCGAACATGGAGGCGGCGCGCACGGCCCGCACCTGCGCCAGGCCCTGCAGGTTGGTCACCAACGGGTAGGTCACCTGGTCTTCGATAATCTGCGGGCTGCGGCCCATCCACTCGGTGAAGACGATGACCTGGTTTTCGGACAGGTCGGGGATGGCGTCAATCTTACTGGCCCGCACCGACAGCGCGCCCCACACGAGGAGCCCGGCGGCGACCAGCAGCACCAGCACCCGATTCCGTAGGGAAAAGGAAATGAGTTGCTCTATCATGTAGAATACAGCACTTTAGGGAGAAGCGTCAGCGAACCGGAAACCCAGACAGGGACATCGGCAGGCATAAAGGCCCGGACGCGGGGGCAGTCCGACCACGCGGGATTGGACGCACCAAAGCCCCAGCGCCGGTCGGCGTGGGGAGCAAGGCAACCCGTGAGGCTAGATTAGAAAGGCATGCCCGCGCACGTAGGCTGGGCATTCAGGTGGCGGGGCCGCGTGGGCCAGCAGGCTGGCGGCCGGCTCATCGGCCGGGTAGATTACTTGCGTCAGCTGCCATACCAGGCGCAGCACGGCCGGGGCGGGAACTGCTTCCGGGGCCTGCAGCTTGAAGTGGGCGGCCGAAAGCTTGATGTCCTTGAGCGCGCTGCTCACCTTCTGGTCGTGGCAGCAGCGCCCGGCAGGCTTGCCCGTATCCCGGCAGCAGCAGTTGGTGTCACCATCCTGCTTAACGGAAACCGCCGTCAACTCCTGCCCACAAAAGTGCATGCTGTACACAAGCCCGGGGCTGGACAGCAAGTAGCTAAAGAGCAGAAACAGACTGACAAAACGCTTCACGCGGCGTGCGCCCGGTTTGGGCATAGTGGTGTGCAAAGTACGGGAACCCCGGCCAGAGGTTTTTACTAGGATTTCACCTGAATGATGCAAAATTCCTCAGCGGTTAAGGAAGGCCGGGTTTGGGTGGCCGCCAGGCTTACCACGAGTAAGTTTGACTCATCAGCACGAGTACCCCGGCAAGTAGGTATAATCCAAATCGTTGAAGTTTGTGGGCGGGTTTATGATATTGACACATGCCGTTTTAACATTGCCTGGCTAAGTTCCGTTGCACAAACTCCTACTGCCTTATAATGTGGGCATTAATGCCAATCCATGATGTCCTTTCCCGAAAACGATGCTGTAGGCATGACGCAGCTGGTACGCTACGTGCTTACTATTGATAACATGTGCGCCCCGCACTACATTATCTGGGTCTGCGAGCAGCTAGTGGGCTTAGGCCTAGTGGTAGACCACGTGGCCGTCGGTGAAGCAGAAGTGGTTACGGCCCACGTCAATGCCCCAGACCTAAAAGCCATCCAGGCAGTACTGGAAGCCGGCGGGTACCAACTGGGTTGGACCGTCACTAAAGTGGGCTAAGCATGCCGTTTCGGAAGTCAGTGGCAACCCGCTTACCCGAGTAAATGCGTAGGTGGAGAGTCTTTACGCCCTCTGTTTATGCGCATTTGGTCTGCCCTTGCTCCGTTTTTAATAGGATTGCCCCTCATCGCTTCGGCCCAGCCAGATAGCACCCGGGTGAGCACCGACCGCCTCATTGGCTACTCGTTCGCCAACGATGCCTTTCTGCGTACGGACTACTACTACACCCAAGGCATGACGCTGCTGCTGGTGAGCCCCGCGCTGCAGCGCTCCCCGGTGAATCGTATTCTCGGGCCGGTGCCAACAGGTAGTATCCTGCACCATGGCATCCAGCTGCACTACGACGGATTTACTCCGCTGCGCATTCAGGACGCCTTTATCCGCCGGGGCGACCGGCCCTACGCCTCCTACATCTACGCCGACCTGTTGCGCGTGGCCACGCACCCGGCGCGCCGCCTGCGGGTCACTACGGCCCTGAATGTAGGCATCCTGGGGCCGGCTGCGGGCGCCAAAGGCTTCCAGACCAAATTCCACGAGCTGCTGGGTGCCCCCACGCCGCGCGGCTGGGACTACCAGGTGCAAACCGACGTGGTGCTGGGCTACGAGGCCCGGGTGGAAAAGCAGCTGCTGACGCTGGGCCCGGTGGCCGAATTCAACGGGGCCGCCAGTGCCTCACTGGGGACGCTGCAAACCAACCTCGGGGCAGGAATGACCCTGCGCATAGGTCTGCGCCAGGCAACTTTTGAAAGCCTGGGCGTCGCCAATCGAGCCAACCGGTCTGGCCGGCGGCGGGTACAAGCCTACGGCGAGGCGCAGGTCGAGGGCCGCTTAGTCGGCTACAATGCCACCCTGCAAGGTGGGCTCTTCAACCGCCGCAATCCCTACGTGCTGCCGCCGTCGGCCGTAAGCAGAACCGTAGCGCAGAGCACCGGCACGCTGGGCCTGGGCTACGCGGGTGTGCGCGTGGAAACGGCTCTTACGTGGATTTCACCGGAATTCACGGGCTCCCGAACCCATCGGTGGAATACTTTCACCATCCGAATAGCGTTTTAAAGCGCGCCGGGCGCCGGGTTCTTCGGCGATTATTTCTACGACGAAAGCCTTCCCAACAGTTCGCTGGCCGCCAACTCATCCAGATACGGGGAGTTATAGCCTGCGTCCGACTTGTTGATGAACAGCGCGGCGCCATTCTTCAGCGTGTTGATGATGGGCTCATAGAGGTCCATGGGCAGGGCCGGGCAGCCCTGGCTCCGGCCGAGCCGGCCGGTTTGCTTGATGACGGACTGGCTCACGTAGGCGGCTCCGTGCACCACAATGGCGCGGGCCGCCGCGTTAGAGTTGAATCCTTCATCCAAGCCGGTTAACCGTAGCGAGCGGCCGTGCTTGCCCACGTAGGTGCTCCCCGTGACATAGAAGCCCAGGCTGCTCATATGGCTGTTGTTCATGTTTGAGAACTGCGTAGCCTCCCGCTCGCCCGAGTTGTTGCCGTGCGCCACCAACGTGCGAAACAGTACCTGGTTTTTGGCCAGGTCCAGCACCCAGAGACGCTTTTCGGTGGAGGGCAGATCGAAGTCGATTACGGCCAGACGCGGCGGCCCCGCCGGGGCTTTGCCCTGTTGGCGCAGGTTCAGGTAGCCGGTCAGCGCCCGCTCGAATACGGCGAGCCGCAAGCCCTGCTGCTCGGCGCCCAAGGCCACGTATTGCTGGCGTACCTGCTCATCGAAGGTGCTGACGTGGCCGGCAGGAGTCACCGGCGCGGATGAGGCCACTGAATCACGCATCGGTAACGAGACAGTTACCGGGGAAGTGGCCGTTGCTGCCGGCTTGATGGGCGCAGAACAGGCCGTTGCCAGCCATAACGTCGCCAGCAAAGGGAAGATAAGAACGGCCCGGTGGCTTAACGGAAGATGGGGAAGAAAGCGGATGTTGTTTTTCATGAGCAACCGGGAAAAGAAAGCAGCATTTGTGGGCGTTATCCAAAAAGCACACCATCTTTAGCCCACCCCTGTATCCGATTGCTGCTTTCCTTCGCCCTGGTTTTGCCAGGCCAGCTCCACGGTCTTTGTTATCCCTAAGCCCTGCCTGCGTGAGTAAAAACGCCGTAGTAAAACCGCCCGCCCAGTTGTTCGACCTGCTGCTGGAACTGCTACTCGCTCAAGACATGCCACAGCCCCTAGTCGCTAGCCGGCTGAAGCCATTTATTCAGGCTTCCCGCCTGGTGCCTGAGCAACTGGGCCGCACCTACCTTATCCTGCAGGGCGCGGGCTTTCAGCTCACGGCAACCTTTGAAAAGCCATCCTTTCGGCTCTACCAAGTCACTGCCCGGCTAGCGCCCGAAGTCTTTGCCCACATGAAAGAGCACGCCCAGGCGCTCACTCCGGGGCCTGAAGTAGCCGTTAGCTGGAAAAATCAGTGGTTGGGCCTATGGCCCAAGCTGACGGTGCAGCCCCATTCCAACCCGCAAAATGGGGTCAGTGCCCGGTTCATGGGGTGGCTGCCAGCTCAGAAATTCATTGTGCTGACTCGGCTGTAAGGCATCACGCGGACCCGGAGGAACCCCGGATGTTACTGGCCGTAGAGCTGCCCCAGTAGTACTAATATGCCTACTGCCAGATAGATGCCCATGCGTTGCAGCTTCTGCGCCGGTTTATGGTGTTCACACATACCGCCTGAACACGCGGTTGGACCTTTGCGTTTCATGGCTCCTGCACCCCAGGGGTGAGCAGCAAATTGCGCGAGCTTGTTCGGACTGAGAATCCTGAGCAGGCTCGAAGCTAGCGCGTCGTATCTGCCGCCTGTTGCCAGGCTTTAACAGCCTGCCACTCCTGCTGCTGGGCCGCCGCCCATTGCTTGGCCAGGGCTTTTTGCTTGGCTTCCCGGCCGTAGCGTAGCTGGGTTCGCGCGAGCAACAGCCCGCTTTGGTAATAAAGGCCCAGAAAGGCGGCGAATTCCTGGTCCGGACTGCTGTCCTTAACCGGGGTCGCAAGGGTGCGCCGAACTCGCTGCAGGACCTGCTGTAGTGCCCGGGCCCGAGTGGGGGCAGTGGCCCGAAAGTCGGCTCCGGGGCTGTGCTGATCTAAGTCGAGCTTGCTAAGCTGCGTCAGGTTGCGCTGGCTGCGGTGGCGTAAGGTATCGGCCACCAAGCGTAGCTGAGGGTCTTTCCCTTCCCGGAGCTGCGCTTGCGCCAAGTCCAATCCACTGTGATGGTAGACTTCCAGCAAATGAGTGAAGATGTGGTCGGGGTTTTCAACGGGGTTATTGTCCAGCACGCCCTCGCGCAGGGCGGCGACAATGCGGCGCGGCGTATTGGGGTCGCTCGGGGCATCGGCGTGCGTGAGTGGCTCGCGTATGTCGCCATGCGCCGGGGGCAGGACCGGCGCGGACTTCGTGGCCTGGGGCACTGGTTTGGAATCGCAGCCACCCAGAGCAAGCAGACCAAGGACAATAAAAAAAGTAAGGGAGAGCAAGCTATAGCGCATGGTGCAAGTACGCAAGGGGGCCACCAAAAGCCGATGGCTGCCGTTTAAGCCAAAAAAGCCCGCCTTTTCCAAGGCGGGCTTTTTGTAGCCGATTTACTGACCGGCCCCCGGCTGCTCGTGGGCGTGCAGGGGCTCGTTGTGGCCATGTTCATGCGAGTGGTGCAGGGCTGCTTCCTCGGCGTGCTTCTGCGCGTGGGAAGCAAAGCCGTAGGCGGTGTAACCATGATGGGCCGCCTTTTCGTGGTCGCCTTTTTTCAGGTGCTCGGCCGCGGCCCGGTGGTTTTGCAGCGCGTGCTGAAAGTAATGCGCGGCCTTTTCGTGGGCCTCGATGATTTTCTGGTGCTCTTCAGGGTGGTCAGCCATGGGTAGTGGGGTTAAGTGGTAGAGCAATAGAAACGGTTGTGCGCAAGATAGGTTGGCTACTGCCCAGCCCCATGCCGAACCCGGGGAGCAGACGATGAGCCCCTAGCCTAAAGTATTGTTTGATGGGCTCGATTAATACAACACTCCATCTACGGGCTGCTTAGGGGCCGGCAGCTCGGTTTCACCCAGCATCTGGCGCAGGTCGATTTCGATGCTGCGGCACAGGGCAGTCAGCGGCACGTCGTTCATGCGGTTCTCGAACGGGTCCTCGCTGATGTGGCCCACCAGCTCGATGGTGACGAATACCCAGGAGACGAGCACCGCAAAAGGCACCGTGAGCCAGTAGTGGCCGTGGCCCAGCTTCTCGAACTCCCCCTGGATGCCCAGGGGCAGCAACGCGATAAACAGCCATACGAACACTACGCTGGAAAAGGCATACTGGCGCGGAAACGGCGTATTTTTGATGCGCTCGCTGCCGCCCTGCAGGTTGGTCAGCTCGCGCAGGTCTTCGATCAGGGTGTAGCGTTGCAGGTCATCGAACAGGCCGTCGGCGTCCTGCAGGGCCTGGCTTTGCCGCAGCAGCAGCTGGGCAGGCGGGTTCACCGTCGTGCGCAGGTAGGCGGATTCGGCCGGGTCCAGGAACGGGGCCACGGCCTTGTCCCACTGCTCTTTGGTTTGGCGGCGCAGATGCAGGCGCAGGGCATTGGCCCAGGCAATCTGCCGGTACACCAGTTGGCGCTGATAGGCCACGCGCTCGGGCGTGCGGGGCACCTGGCCGGCCGGCCGGGTGTTGGCCAGCACCAGCATGGTCCAGTTGCGGCTGCGGTTAACGATGCCGCCCCACAGCTGGCGGGCCTCCGAGAAGCGGTTGTAGGAGCTACTGTTTTTAAAGCCCACGTAAAACGACACGGCCACCCCGAGAATGCTCACCAGCTGCCACGGAATGTCCAGCCAGGTCATCTTCAGCGGGCCGTGAAGCACGGCCAGCGTCAAATCATACACGATAAATATCAGCAGGTCTTTCCAGGAGTAGTTCCAGATGACGCGCCAGTGGATGTGCTTTTGAACGTACATGCAAACAGGATAGGGGTGAAGCAACCGGCGCGTTACAAGAGCCCGGCCAGCAGGTTGATGGTCAGCGCCACGATGCTGGTGTTGAAGGCAAAAGCCAGCAGGCCGTGCAGCATCACCAGGCGCCGCATACGGGTGGAGGATACAGCCACGTCGGCGGTCTGGGCGGTGGAGCCCACCACGAAAGCGAAATAGGCAAAGTCCCAGTACGAGGCTGGGGGCGCGCCCGGAAAGTCCAGCCCACCCAGGTTATCGGGCGGGTCGGTAGTGGTGTCCTCGCTGAAGTACACGTGGGCGTAGCGCAGGGCAAACACGGAATGCACCAGCAGCCAGGCTCCCACCACGGCCCCGGCGGAAAGCAGCACGTGATAGGCGGCCTCGCGCTGGCTAAGGGAAGGCAGGTTGCTGAGCAGCAGCACCACGGCTCCCAGAGAGGCGGCGCTACCCACCAGCACCGCCACAAAGGCCCAGGTCCGGCCCGGGTCCTGGCGGTTGGCCAGCCGGCGGATGTGGGCCGCGTCAGCCTGGTGGGTGCCGGCCCAGATCAAGGCCAGGATGCTCAGGCAGAACAAATCCCAGGCCGCCACCAGCCGTGTGGCCGGTAATATGGTACCGGGTAGCAGCGCCCACCCTACCCCCGCGACGGCCGCCGCGGCAAGCAGGCGTTGGCGGGCCGTGAGGTTAAGCAGGTGTAGCAGCAGGTGGCGATGGGGAAGGAAGCGGGCTTGTGGCATGGGCCAGGGGATTGCCGACCAGAAAGCCGGGCACTTCAAAAGAAAAACTTAGTAGTTGATGTGCACGCCGTAGCTCTCGTCCACCAGCACGTCTTTCCACTGGGCAATGAGCCGCTGGTAGGCCCGGCCCACGGGCCGCATCTTGCGGTCCAGGTCGTAGAGGCCCAGCGGGTTTACGCGGCCGTTGTTTTCGCGCAGGGCCGTATCCCAATCCACCTGATCGAGCAGGGAGTACCACGTAAAGCCTACCAGGGGAATGCCGTCCTGCTTGAGGCGGTAGGCATTGGCCCACTGCCGCCAGAGCCAGCCCACCGAATCAGGCTCCCACATATTGGTTTCCGTGTGCATCAGCGGCATGCGGTAGCGGTCGTAGTACTGCTTGGCAATGACGTAATAGCCAAACACGTCGCCGGCCGGGTAGGTGCTGCCGTCGGCGCGTACCATGCGCTCGTTGGTGCGGTAGTAGTCCGTCCCCATGATGCACTTGGCCTTGATATTCTGGTCATCAAACCAGTGGTACTCTTCGTCGGTCATGCCGTTTTTGAGCAGGTACTCGTACATCGCCACGCTCACGGGGTAGCCGTAGGTCAGGTCCAGGCTCAAAAAGCGCTTTTGGTTGAGGAAGTTGGCCAGGGGCCGCGCGGCCGGCGTTTCGGGATGGAAGTACTCGGCCGACTCACTCTGAATAAAGGTGGCACCCGGCTGCACGGCCAGAATGGCCTGCATGGCCAGCACGCCCGCACGGCACACGTGCTTGAGGGCCGTCACAAAGGCCTGGTCGCTGGCCAGGCACTCATTCCACCAGCCGTACTGGGCCGAAAACATGACCGTGACGAAGATTTCGTTGATGGGCGTGTAGAACTGAAGATCCGGAAAGCGCGCGGCAAAGGCCCCGGCGTAGGCAGCGAAGTGCTCCGGGAATTCCGGGTTCTGAAAGTTGCCCAGCCAGTCGGGCAGGCCGAAGTGCAGCAGATCCACAAGCGGCGTGATGCCCAGCTCTTTCAGATGGGCAAACGTCTCGTCGGTAAAGGCCCAATCGTACTGGTTCGGCCCCAGGTGCACGCGGTAGTACTGCGGGCCGTAGCGCAGAAACTCGATGCCCATTTCCTTGACCAGGGCGAAGTCTTCGCGCCACCGCTCATAATGACCGGTTTTGGCCAACTCGTCCACTCGGTGCGTGGTGCCGTCGGGGAGCTTGATGGTGGGGTAGCTGTTTTCAATGCCGGTGGCAAACATGAACGCACTCATACGCGGGGGAATAAGAGATGAGGAGGGTGGAAAGCGTGGCCGCCGGCTTTTTTCAAGCAGGGCTACGGTTTCGGCAGCCGTAGCGGCATCCCGGTCCAGGAACACCATGGTGCTGCCTCAGCAGGCCAGTAGCCGGCAGGCGGCACGCCCAAGGCTGGCGCCTACCGCTCACCAGGCATATCTTGTCCGTAAAGCGCATGGGGTTCTTAGTGAGAAGGGGTGGTATGAGTCGATGACCACGCTTGCACCTGGTGTAAATGCAAGCGTTGGTCGTGCACAAAGCGGTGGGCAAAGGCAATCAGGGATGGGTCGCTGCCGTGGGCAATACCATCCTCAGCCAACAGCAGCCCGAGTTGCAGATGCGCTGTCAGGCCGGCGGCAAAGTCCGCATCCGGGTTACCGGTAACGGCAGGCGGATAGCGCGCTGCCGAGTCCAGTGCAGCCTGTTGGTCACGGGTGAACTCCTGATAGTAGAGGTTAGCCTCTTCGGAGGCATTGCCGTGAGTGCGCCCGGCCAACGTACCTAATGCGACTTCCTCCCGTTGCCGCTCACGCCGTAGCGTATCCGCCAGCGCCCGCAGGACCGGATCTCGACCGGTGCGCAGCTCCAGCGCCACCAATTGAAGTGTTCCGCGGTAGTGTTCCTGCAGCAGCGAGGCCATGTCATGGTCAACGTTGCCCGAAGCCGTGAGGCTGCGCAGGCGTTGGTGCGTTTGTCGTACTACTTCTAACGCAGAAGCCACTGGCACACCTCGCGGGCTCACCACACCTTTTTCTGCCGGTACGGGAGAGGGCTGGGTTTGATGCAAATCAGCTGTATGAGGTACTTCCTGGCTCGGCTCTCGGCAGGCGGCGAGCAGCTGTAATGCACCTAAGCCCAAAAACAGACGGTGTAGTAACATGATAGGTCCTGTTAAGCAGCTGAATGTCTAGGACCTTACTTACAGAAGCAAGACAGGCCAGAAAAGCCTCAATTCAGGGTGGTACGCACAATGTTGCTGTGGCCCTCGAACGTGTCCTGCTGGGTGAAGTGCTGCACGTGGTATTCCAGGGTGGTGCCGGCCGCAAAGGGCTCCGTGTCGATGAAGGGGGAGCGGGCGTTCGTTGCCACCTGCTGCCAGCCGTCGCCTTCGGCCACCACCCGGCGGTAGACGTGCACCTTCTCCAGCATTTCTTTGGAAAAGGCAAGGTGCCGGCCCGCCGGCACCAGCGTGAGCTCAATCAGAAGCTTATGGGAGGTCATGGATAATGTTAAATTAGGATGGCTCTACACGAGCATGCCCAAGATGAGAAACACCAGGAAGCCGAGGAAAAACGTGGAAGTCAGCCAGGGTGACTCCGGCTCCTCATGCGCTTCGGTCAGCAATTCTTCGGTTACCAGAAACAGCAGCGCGGCCAGCCCAAAGGAGAGGACTAGCTCCATCACGTTGTCGGAGGCCCCTTTCAGCACCGTAATGCCGATGCCGGCACCCAAAACCAACAGGGCCGAGAGGGCAGCCACGATGCTCACGGTGCGGGTTTTGGTTTGACCCTCCTGCCGCAGCTCCACGGCCGTGGCCAGGCCCAGCGACAGTACTTCGATGGTGAGGGCGATGGCCAGCAGCATCCCTTCCTCGGCCCCGGCCGCGAAGCCGATGCCCAGCAGCAGTCCGTCGATGAGAATGTCGATGCCAACGCCCGTGAGCAGGCCCATGGGTAACGCTCCAGGCGCCGGGGTGGGGTTCGGTTCGGCTTGCGACGCCCACAGCACGCCGGGCGGCAGCGAAGGCGTAGGTACGGCTTTTTCCTTTTCTGCTGCCTTGCGCGTCAGCGAGCGCAGGGCCAGCATGACCCCCACGCCAATGGCGAAGCCCAGCCCTACTTCCAGGGGCCGGTGCCGGGCCACGATATCGGGCAGCAGCTCAACAGCCACGACGGAGAAGACTACCCCGGCCGCGAAGTGTAGAAT
This sequence comes from Hymenobacter miniatus, assembly GCF_016427455.1. Taxonomy (NCBI): domain Bacteria; kingdom Pseudomonadati; phylum Bacteroidota; class Cytophagia; order Cytophagales; family Hymenobacteraceae; genus Hymenobacter; species Hymenobacter miniatus. Next base: position 17,242 of record NZ_JAELXR010000022.1, on the reverse strand, counting down.
GGCGCTGCGAATGGCGGGGCCCGGCGGGCGGATAATGGCAATCACGGCCCCTGCCACCATAACGGCGGCAGGCACCAGGGCGTAGAGCAGCACCTGAGTCCAGGAGGGTGTTACGTCCGGCGTCACGGCAAGTAAGATGGCTGGTAACATACGCATTACATGTTAAGAGCCCCGATGCCGGCCGCGTTCAGGCAGGCTTCCTTGAAGGCTTCGGCATACGTAGGGTGGGCGTGTGACATCAGGCCCACGTCTTCGGCCGCGCCACGGAAATGCATGATGCCCACGGCCTCGGCGATGATGTCGGCAATGCGCGCGCCAATCATGTGTACGCCCAGAATCTCGTCGGTTTGCGCGTCGGTAAGCACCTTCACCAGTCCTTCCGTGTCGGCCCCGGCCAGTGCCCGTCCCGAGGCGGAGTACGGAAACGAGCCCACCTTGTAGGCCTTGCCCTGCTCTTTGAGCTGCTCTTCGGTGTAGCCCACGCCAGCCACTTCGGGCCAGGTGTAGACCACGCCCGGAATAAGCAGGTAATTGACTTCCGGCGCCTTGCCGGCAATGAGCTCGGCCACGTACACGCCTTCGTCGGAGGCCTTGTGGGCCAGCATGGCCCCGCGCACCACGTCGCCTAAGGCCCAGATGCCCGGCACGGTGGTTTGCAGGTCGTCGTTCACCTTCACCCGCCCCTTCTCATCCAGTTCTACGCCGGCCGCGGCCAGGTTCAGCCCGTCGGTGTAAGGCCGGCGGCCCACCGACACCAGACAGTAGTCGCCCTCCAACTGCAGCTCGGCACTTGGCCCGCCCTGGGCAGTGAGCTTTACTGTATCACCGGTGCGCTCCACGGCCGTCACCTTGTGGGAGAGGTAGAACTCCAGGCCCTGCTTCTTGAGCGAGCGCAGCAGCTCCTTGCCCAGGGTACGGTCCATGGTCGGGATGATGGCGTCGGTGTATTCCACCACCGATACCTTGCTGCCCAGCCGGGCGTACACCGAGCCCAGCTCCAGGCCGATGACGCCCCCGCCCACAATAATGAGGTGCTTGGGCAGCTCGCGGAGCGCAAGCGCCTCGGTGCTGGTAATGATGCGCTCCTTGTCCAGGGTGATGAAAGGCAGGGTGCTGGGCTTGGAGCCGGTGGCGATGATGATGTTTTTGGCTGTCAATTGCTGCTCTTCCCCACTGCCCCCTTCGCCGGGCTGCACCCGCACGGTAGTCGCATCCACAAACGAGGCCACGCCGTGAATAACGTCCACCTTGTTTTTCTTCATCAGGAACACCACCCCGTCGCATACTCTTTTCACCACCTGGTCCTTGCGCGCCATCATGCGGGGCAGGTCGGCGCGCAGGTTGTCGGCGTCGATGCCGTGCTCGGCGAACTGGTGGGTGGCCTTTTGATACAGCTCAGTAGATTCAAGCACCGCCTTGGAAGGAATGCAGCCCACGTTGAGGCAGGTTCCGCCCAGAGTGGGGTACTTCTCGATGATGGCGGTTTTCAGGCCCAGCTGGCCGCAGCGCACGGCGGCAATGTAGCCGCCCGGGCCGGAGCCGATGATGATGACGTCGTAGGTGGTCATGGGAAAGAATGAGGGGCTAAAGGGATTAAAGGTGGGTTTCGTGTTGGGCAAAGTCGCCGCGCTCAACCTGAATCGTGGCGTGCTGAATGGGGTGTTTGGTCGTGAGGTAGTCGTGGGTGCGGGTGAGCACATCCTCGTGCCGGGCCTCGTCGGTGAGCACCACGTGAACGCTCAGCGCGTTGACGCCCGAGGTAAGCACCCAGGCGTGCAGGTCGTGGACGGCGGCCACGCCGGGTACCTGCAGCAGCCCCTGGCGCATAGCTTCCAGGTTCACGTCGGCCGGAGTGCCTTCCAGCAGTACGTTCACCGACTCCTTGAGCAGGGCCCAGGTGCGGGGCAGGATGAACAGGCCGATGCCGGCCGAGAGCAACGGGTCGGCGTAGTACCAATTGGTGGTGAGCATGATAACCCCGGCAATGAGCACGCCCACGGACGTGAGCAGGTCGCTCAGTACCTCGAAGTAGGCGCCTTTCATGTTCAGGCTTTCGCCCGAGCTTTTGCGCAGCAGGTACACGCCATAGAGGTTCACGACCATGCCCACGCCGGCAACCCACATCATGGTGGTGCTTTCTACCTTAGGCGGGTTCAGAAACCGAAAATACGCCTCGTAGAGGATGTAAATCGAAATCAGAATCAGTACCACCGCGTTGGTGAGGGCGGCCAGAATCTCGAAGCGGTAGTAGCCGAAGGTGCGCCCGGGGGTGGCGGGCTTCTCGCCGAAGCGAATGGCCAGCAGGGCCAGGCCCACCCCGGCCACGTCAGTGAGCATGTGGCCTGCGTCGGCCAGAAGGGCCAGACTGCCGGTCCACCAGCCGCCCACGACCTCAGCCACCAGGTAGGCTAGTGTGGTGAAAAAGACAATGGTCAGGGCACGCTTGTTGCGCGAGGCGGCACTGCCGCTCATGCCGTGGGCGCCGCTCACGTTGATGGGCCGCTAGGATGATGCGGCCCATCGCGCAATTCGCGGGGCATGGGCTCAACTACCGACACGTTCTCTTCGGCCAGTGGGACGGCAGCAGCGGCCGGCGGCGTACCGGTGCCCGGCGTAGCATAGTCCATGCGCTGGATGCGCACGGCGTTGAGGATGGCCAGTAGGGCCACGCCCACGTCGGCAAATACGGCTTCCCACATCGTGGCCAGGCCGCCGGCACCCAGGGCCAACACGACGCCCTTGACAATAAAGGCCAGCCAGATGTTCTGCCACACCACCCGGTGGGTAGCGCGGGCAATGCGCCGGGCGGTGGCAATTTTACTCGGGTGGTCGGTCTGGATGACGACGTCGGCCGTTTCAATAGTAGCGTCTGAGCCCAGGCCGCCCATGGCAATGCCTACGTCAGCCAGGGCTACTACCGGCGCATCGTTGACCCCATCGCCCACGAAGGCCAGCTTACGGCCCGCGTCCTTGTACTCCTGCACATAGCGGGCCTTGTCTTCGGGCAGCAGCCCGCCATGGGCCTCGTCGATGCCGAGCTCCTTGGCCACGCGCTGCACGATGCTGTCTTTATCCCCCGAGAGCATCACAATTTTGGTGATGCCATCGGCGCGCAGCTCCTGCACCGTGCGGGCCGCGTCTTCTTTGGGAGCATCGGCTACGGTGAGGTAACCGGCGTATTTGCCATCGACGGCGGCCACCACGATGCTATCCAGAACCTGGTCGACCTCGGCCGGGTAGGCCACGCTGAACTTGGTCAGTAGCTTGGTGTTGCCGGCCAGCACGTCGCGGCCGTCCACCCGGCCGCGCAGACCGTGGCCCGAGATTTCCTCGACGTTCTCCACTGACACACCCGTCGCGGCGGCACCCACGTGGAGCACCACGGCCTTGGCGATGGGGTGGGTGGACTTGGTTTCCAGCGCGCCCACCAGCCGTAGCAGCTGTGGGGCATCTAAACCCGCGGCGGGCTGCACCTGCTGCACAGCGAAGATGCCCTGGGTGAGTGTGCCCGTCTTGTCCATCACCACCGTGTCCAACTCGCGCATCACGTCCAGGAAGTTGGAGCCCTTAAACAGGATACCCGCTTTGGAGGCCGCCCCGATGCCGCCGAAGTAGCCCAGCGGAATGCTGATGACCAGCGCGCAAGGACAGGAGATGACCAGGAATACCAGCGCCCGGTACAGCCAGTTGCGGAACACGTAGTCATCGACCACGAAGTAGGGCACCGCTACCAGCAGCACGGCCAGCAGGACGACAATGGGCGTGTAGACCTTGGCAAACTTGGTGATGAACTGCTGGGTTTTGGCCTTGCGGCCCACCGCGTCCTGTACCATGGCCAGAATTTTGGCCAGCTTGGTGTCCTTATAATTAGCTGTTACCGCCACCTGAATCAGGCTTTCCAGGTTGACCATGCCCGCCAATACCGGCTCGCCGGTTTGCTTGGTCTGGGGCACCGACTCACCGGTGAGGGCAGCCGTGTTAAAGGAGGCCGGACCTTTGGTAAGAGTACCGTCCAGGGCCACTTTCTCGCCTGGCTTCACCTCGATGGTGTCGCCCACGACCACTTCTTTGGGGTCGAGCACCACCGTCTGCCCGTTGCGGATAACCGTGACCTCGGTAGCCTGAATCTCCAGCAGGGCCTTGATGCTGCGCTTGGCCCGGTTCACGGCCGCATCCTGGAACAGCTCGCCCACGGTGTAGAACAGCATCACGGCTACGCCTTCGGGGTACTCGCCGATGGCAAAGGCCCCGAGCGTGGCAATGCTCATGAGCAGGAACTCGTTAAAAATGTTGCCCGAGGGAATGCTCTGCACGGCCGAGCGGATGACTTTCCAGCCGACCAGCAAAAAGGCGATGCCATACCAGCCCAGACGCACGTAGCCGGTGAAGAAGCCCACCTTATAATAGTCCAGCGCGATGCCGGCCAGCAGCAGCGCGAAGCTGACGCCGGGCCAGAGGTAAGGGTTGTCACCGGCCGGGCCATGGTCGTGGTCGTCGCCGCTGCCGTGGTCGTGGCCGGCGTGCTCGTCGGCTCCTTTACCGCCCAGGTCCACTACCTTCTTACCCGCCGGGTGGTTGTGGCCCGTGTGGTCGTGTTCGGCGTGGTCGTGGCCCGGCACGTCGTGGCCCTCAGGCTCAGCGGCGGCCTCGGGGGTGAGCTGGTCGCGGCTGAGGGCGCCCACGTTTTCGAGCTTGGCCTGCTTGGCCGTGTTGAGCTCTTCGTCGGTGTTGGGGGAGGTTGGGTCAGGCATAAGAAAAGAAATAGGAGCGTGAAAGAAGTAGACCGGGGCGGCTCAGGCCTACCAGTCGACAAAAAAACCCGCCACGCCTACCAGCACGAGTACTGCCCCGGTAAAGCGGCGCTCGTGGCGGGCCAGGCCCGTCAGGTTCAGGCGGCGAAGGCCGGTGTGGCCCACGGCGACCAGCGTGCTCATGGCCCCCACGGACACCACCAGGTAAGTGCCCATGACCAGGGCCAGGGCCAGCGGACCGCGCGTGCCGGCGGTCAGGAAAAACGTCTGAATTTCCAGGCAGGGAGCCAGAAACATCGTCGCCGCCAGCCCCAGCACTACCCGGCCCCGGGGCCGTACGGGCACGGGTTCCGGGTCGGGATGGGTATGGCCCGCCCCGGAAAAGGCGTAGAGCAGGCCAATGACCACCAGCAGGGCCGGGGCCGCGACGCCGGCAAACTGCGAGAAGGCCGCCGACAGGCGCCAGCCCAGCAGGCCCAGCCCCAGGCCCAGTAGCACCGTGCTCAGCACGTGGGCCAAGCCGGCCACCAGCGTTACGCCCACCGCCCGCCGCAAGGGCCAGTGCTCTGCCCGCGCCACGGCCAGCACCGGCGCCCAATGGTTGGGAATCGCGGCGTGGAGCAGACTAAGCAGTAAGGCACCGGTGAGTAACTGAATCATGGGCAGCAATTACGGGCGGGGCCAGAAAAGAACGACGGCAATGCCCAGCAGGATAATGGTCCCACCAAACACGTCATACCGGTCGGGCCGGAAACCGTCGAAGTAAGCGGCCCAGGCAATGGACATGACAATGAAAACGGCCCCGTATACGGCGTAGGTTTTGCCAAACGATGTAGGCTGCCAGGTGGCTACCCAGCCGTAGAGGGCCAGCAGCAGTGCCCCAGCCAGTCCCGTCCACCCCGGTCGCCCGGACTTGAGCCACTGCCACATCAGGTAGCCGCCCCCGATTTCGCAGAGGCCCGCCAAAAAGAATACGGCTAGTGGTTTCAGGATGAGCATACAGATGGGGTTAACGTGGCACAAGCCTTAGGAATGGCTATTCCTCTTCTTCGGCGTTTTTAAGCTTGGCCAGCAGGGAATACGCGCCCTCGGTAACAATGGCGGCATTTGCCGCTGTCAATCCTTCCGGCAGCGTAACCTGGGTGTAGCCGTTTTCGCTCACGCCGGTTTCCACGGCCACCATGCGGTAGCTGGTTTCACCCTTCGCCGTGGACTTGTCGCCGGCCACGAAAATGTAGTCTTTGCCCCCAAACTGCACCAGGGCCTTGTCGGGCAGGGCCGGCACGGTGGCCGAGTTGGTTTCGATAACGGCCCGCACGTAGGTGCCAGGCAGGCGGCTGGCGTCCTCGTGGCGCAGGTGGGCGTACACGCGCACGGTGCGGTCTTCGCCCACGGTGCGGCCAATGAGGTAGATTTTAGCCTGGTGGTCGGCCCCGGCCGAGTCATTGGCCAGGGTGTAGCGCACCACCTGCCCGTTGCGCAGCTGGGGCGCGTCCTTCTCGAACACGTTCAGCACCACGTCCAGGTGGCCGGGGTCGATAATTTCAAACAGCACGTCGGTCGCCGTCACGCTCTGGCCGGCACTGGCGTTCACCGTTTTCAGGAAGCCGCCGCGCGGGGCCTTCACCGGGGCCGTGGTGGTGAGCTTGCCGCCTACTGGCAGGCCGGCCAGGCGCAGCCGGGCGGCCTGAGCGGCCACCTGGGCCTGCAGGGCCCGGTACTCGGCGCGGGCCCGCTGGAAGTTTTTCTGCGGGGCTACTTCCTGCCGGTAGAGCTCTTCCTGCCGGGCATACTCGGAACGGGCGTATTCGAGCTGGCTGCTCGTTTCCAGGTACTTCTGCTGCAAGTCCAGAAACTCGGGGTTGCGGATGGTGGCCAGCACCTGCCCGGCCCGCACCTGCGAGCCCTGCAGCAGGGTGGTGCGCTCCACGATGCCGCCGAGCAGGGCGCTGACGGCTACCGCGTTTTCGGGCGGCGCGTCCAGCGTACCGTTGACCTTGAGCCCGCCGCTGAGCACCCGGTCCTGCACCTTGCCCAGGCGGATGCCGGCCGTGCGCTGCTCTTCCGGTGAAAGGGTAGTTTCGGTGGGCTCCGCTTCGGTGGCCTCTTTCGCTCCTTCGGCCGCGGGCTGACCAGCTGCCGTGGCGACGGCAGGCGTTTCGGTGGTGGCCTCGGCGGAAGCGCCTTCTTTTTTATCGGTGCCGCAGCTGGCCAGGGTCAGGCCAAACAGCGCCACGAATGCAATATTCTTCATGGAGAAAATTCAGGAAATCAAGAAATAAGAAGGTTACTGGGCCGCGCTGTTAAGCAGGTAGTCCAGCTCAATGACAGTCTGATTGTGCTCCAGCAGTACTTCCAGGTAGGCCGTGCGCAAGCCCAGGGCCCGCTCCAGGTTGAGCAGGTACTCGCTGTAGCCGGTTTCGCCGGCCTTGAAGGCCCGGGTGCTCAGGCGCACAATCACATCGGCCTGGGGCAGAGCCGTTTGCTGGTAGAAGCTCAGGCGCTGCTGCTGCTCGGCGTGGCGGGCCACCAGCTCGTCCTGCCGGCCGGCCAGCTCGGCCAGCTGCCGCCGGTACGAGGCCGTGGCCACCTGCTCCTGCAGGCGGGCGGCCTGCACCCGGCTTTTCTGCGGGCCGCGCAGGATGGGAATGCCCACGGAGCCCTGCACGCCCTGAAACCGGTCACTGCCCGAGTAGTCACGCTCCGGACCACCCACCCCGCCGATGGTCTGCGGGCCAATCAGGGACTGGTTGAAGTAGCCGAGCGTAACATTGGGCAACCCCTGGGCCTGCTCGGCGCGGGTAGCCGCCTGGCGCTGGGCAATGAGCTGGCGCAGCACCTGGGCATCCGGGTTTTGGGCCAGGCGGGCCGTGTCGCCCAGGGCAGGCAGCACCACGGGTTCCAGGGGACGCAACAGACTGTCTGCCACGTCCACTACCTGCGCCTGTTGCAGCAGGGCTTGTAGCTGGCGCTGGGCCACCTGGTAGCCCGTGCGGGCCTGGCGAATCAGGGCCTGGGTTTCGCCCTGCTGCACCAGGGCCGTGGCCGGTTCGAGTCGGGCCACTTCCCCGGTTTTGAAGCGCAGGTTCGCGGCCCGCAGAAACTCGGTGTAGAGGCTGTCCTGCCCGCGCAGCACCTTGAGGCGGTGCCGGGCGTATACGGCCTGCTCGTAATTCAGGCGCACCTGCCGCCGCAGGTCGGCCTGCACCTGGGCCAGCTGGAACTGCTGCCCGCCTACCTGCGCATCCAGCAGCCGGGCCTGGCTGCGGTACACGCCCGGCAGCGAGAAGGTCTGGCTGAGGTTGAACTGGTTGTCCTTGCGGTAGGTGTTGTACTGCCCGTAGGTGACGCCGATGGTGGTGCGGCCCAGGTCGGTAGCCGTGCGGCGCAGGGCCTGCTGGGCTTCGAGCGAGCGTTGCGCCACCTGCACGGTGCCGTTGGCTTGTAGGGCCTGGGTTACGGCCTGTTGGGCCGTGAACGGCGCCCCGCCCACGGACAACTGCGGCTGCTGGGCACGGCCCGTGAAGGGCAAAGCCAGCAGCAACAGGGCAAGGGCCCCCGCTACCACGGGAGAAGTTGGCGTCGTGCCCGTTGCGCCCGTGGGGGCGTCATCGTGCATTTCCTCTTCGTCATCAGCCGTTTTCGTTGCCCGGCTTTCCACCAGGGCGTAGAGAATAGGCAGCACCAGCAGGGTGAGCAGCGTAGCCGTCACCAGGCCCCCGATGACGACGGTGGCCAGGGGGCGCTGCACTTCGGCCCCCGCCGAGGTGGCCAGGGCCATGGGCAAAAAGCCGAGCGAGGCCACCGTGGCCGTCATCAGCACGGGGCGTAGCCGGGTGGCCGTACCCTGCAGAATCCGTTCTGTTAAGTCCGTCACGCCTTCTTTTTTGAGTTGGTTGAAATAGCCGATGAGTACCACGCCGTTGAGCACGGCCACACCGAAGAGGGCAATAAAGCCTACTCCGGCCGAGATGCTGAAAGGCATGTCGCGCAGCCAGAGCGAGAGCACCCCGCCGATGGCTGAAAGCGGAATGGCCGTGAAAATCATCGTCGCCTGCAGCATGGAACGGAAGGTGAAGAAGAGCAGGGCGAAGATCAGCAGCAGCGCCACCGGCACGGCAATGCTCAGGCGCTGCGAGGCTTCGCGCAGGTTCTCGAACTGCCCGCCGTAGGTGGTGTAGTAGCCGGGCGCCAGCTTGAGCTGCTGGTCTACCTTGCCCTGCAGCTCTTCTACCACGCTTTCCACGTCGCGGCCCCGCACGTTGAAGGCCACCGTGATGCGGCGCTTGGCATCATCACGCTGAATCTGGTTAGGGCCTTCCACCAAGCTTACGTCGGCGAGCTGCTCCAACGGAATCTGCTCGCCGCGCGGGGTGGCGATGAAGAGCTGGCGCACGCTGGTAATGTCCTTGCGCAGGGCCGGGGGCAGGCGCAGCACCAAATCGAAGCGGCGCTCCTGCTCGAACACCTGGCCGGCTGTCTGGCCGGCAAAGGCCGTCTGCACGGTGTGGTTCACGTCTTCCACATTCAGGCCGAACTGGGCCAGCTTGTTGCGGTCAATCTTGACCACAATCTGCGGCAGGCCGGTTACCTGCTCCACGTAAATATCCTCCGCGCCCTGCACCTGCCGCACGAGCGTGGCGGTGCGGGCGGCGTAGTCGGCCAGCTGGTCGAGGTCCTCGCCGTAAATCTTGAGCACTACGTCCTGCTTGGCCCCCGAAATGAGCTCGTTGAAGCGCATCTGGATGGGCTGCTGAAAACCGAAGGTGACGCCGGGAATCACGCTCAGGGCTTCGGCCATCTTCTCGGCCAGCTCGGGCTGGGTCTTGGCCGAGGTCCACTCCTTAGGGTCTTTTAGGGTTACCATCACGTCGGCCGCTTCCACCGGCATGGGGTCGGTGGGAATCTCGGCCGAGCCAATCTTGGCGACCACTTCCTTGACCTCGGGAAACTGTTTTTTCAGGATTCCCCCCGCCTGGTTGGCTTTTTCAATGGTGTAGCTCAGCGACGAGCCCGTGAGCGTACGCATCTCGATGGCGAAGTCCCCTTCCGAGAGCTGCGGGATAAACTCACCACCCAGCGTGCGGAACAAGAGCACCGTGCCCACGAGCAGGGCCACCGAGGTGGCCAGCACCACGGCCTTGCGGCGCAGCGCCCAGCTAATCATCGGTCGGTAGCGGGCTTCCAGCCAGCTCATCATCTTGTCGGAGAACGTGCGCTTAGGGGTCGTGTTGCGGCTTAGCCCCAGCGCGGCCATCATCGGCACGTAGGTCAGGGATAGAATCAGGGCCCCGATGATGGCGAAGGCCACGGTTTGGGCCATCGGCTTGAACATCTTGCCCTCGATGCCGGCCAGGGCCAGCAGGGGCAGGTACACAATCAGGATGATGACTTCGGGAAAGCCCGCCGAGTCGCGGATGCCGGCGGCGGCCTCGTAGGTCTCGTCATCCATCTGCCGCTGCGTGAGCAGGCCGCCCTTGCCGTGGGCCTTGGTGTGGCCCGAGTGGAGGCGGTGAATGATGCCCTCGACGATAATCACAGCCCCGTCCACGACCAGGCCAAAGTCGATGGCTCCGAGCGAGAGCAGGTTGCCCGATACGCCGAAGAGCTGCATCATGGCAATGGCAAAGAGCATGGCCAGCGGAATGACCGAGGCCACGACCAGGCCCGCGCGCAGGTTGCCCAGAAACAGCACGAGTACGAAAATCACAATCAGCGCGCCCTCAATCAGGTTCTTGGTGACCGTGTAGATGGCCCGGCCCACCAAATCGGAGCGGTCCAGGTACACGTCCACGGCTACGCCTTCGGGCAGGGATTTCTCCACCGTCTTCATGCGCTCTTTCACGGCCTTGATGACTTCGTTGGCGTTGGCGCCCTTGAGCATGAGCACGATGCCGCCGGTCACTTCGCCCTCGTTGTTGCGGGTCATGGCCCCGTAGCGCACAGCCGAGCCCAGGCGGATGTTGGCCACGTCACGCACCAGGATGGGCAGGCCCGTGGACGTGTTGCGCACCACGATGTTGCCGATGTCCTGCGGGGTAGTTACCAGGCCCTCAGTGCGGATAGCGTAAGCCGTGGGGTTTTTATCCAGGTAAGCCCCGCCGGTGTTCTGGTTGTTGCGCGAGACGGCCTGGTAGACCTCGTCCACGGTGATGTTCAGCGAGCGCAGACGTTCGGGGTCCAGCGACACCTCGTACTGCTTGAGCAGGCCACCGAAAGACGAAACATCAGCCACGCCGGGCGTACCCAGCAGCTGGCGGCGCACTATCCAGTCCTGAATCGTGCGCAGCTCGCGGGCGTCGTACTTCTTCTCGTAGCCGGGCTTGGCGCGCACCAGGTACTGGTAAATCTCGCCCAGGCCGGTGGACACCGGCGACATTTCCGGGCGGCCCACGCCGGCTGGAATCTGGCTTTCGGCCTCTCGCAGCCGCTCGGCTACCTGCTGGCGGGCCCAGTAGATGTCAATGCCGTCCTCAAAGACGATGGTGACCACCGAGAGGCCAAAGCGGGAAAAGGAGCGCACGTTGTCCTCACCGGGAATGGTGGCCACGCTCTGCTCGATGGGAAAGGACACCAGCCGCTCAATGTCGTTGGCGGCCAGCGAAGGGGCCACGGTGTAGACCACGACCTGGTTATTGGTGATATCAGGCACCGCGTCGATGGGGAGGCGGTAGAGCGAGTAGCCGCCCCAGGCAATGAGCGCCAGGGTCAGCAGCCCGATGATGAGCTTGTTGTGTATGGAAAAATAGATCAGCTTATTCAGCATGATGACTGGGGGGTAAGACTAGAAATCCTGGGAAGGGGGCGACCGGAGCCCAGCGGGGCTCAACGGCGGCGGGGTCCGGGGCGAGGGCACGGAACGTGCGCATGCGTCAACGAGACTGAACCCCGCACCGGGGCTCAGTCCCGCAGGGGACCCGAAAACAGGAAACTAGGCTTGGGGGGGCTGCCAGATGCTGCCCGGCATCTGCCGGGCGGCCGGGGCCTGAAGCCGGGCATACCGGCCGGAGGCATGAAAAGCCTTGGGTGGCACCGCCAGGGCAATACGCAACGCCGTGGGCAGCGAGGTGCCTGCGCAGCAGTGGCACTGGCACAGCGGCGTGCACCAGTCAACGCCCGCGTGGGACGCAGCATCGTGGGAAGTGGCGTTAACAACCGTCTGCGTGCTGTTCGGGCGCACCGGCTCGCGGTCTACGCAGGGCAGACAGGCGAGCAGGGCCAGGTAACAAGCAAAGAAGACGGAGAAGAAGCGCATTCCAGGGGCTAGGATGGTGCAAACCTACGGATTCCACGCCGATAAGGATACACCCTTGGGTAATTTGGTTTTATTCATCCAGTGTCCGGCACAGGGTTTGGCTGCTAATGAGCCACTGGTCGTGCTGGCGAACAACGACCGAAATAGCCGTGTAGCCCTGCGCCGGCAACCGGCGTCTGCGAGCAGAAACAGGGGTATCCCGGCAATAAGTTTCCACCACCATGGCCGTGTCCGTTCCGGGCAGCACGCTTACCTGATACTGCCCCAGCGCAGGGGAGGGCCGGCACCAGCCGCGGCAGCCGGCCAGGTGAACGAAGCGGCGCTTCGGGGACGGTTCCGTTTGGTCGAGGAGCCAGCCGGCGCGGGTGAAGACCGCCACGGCGGCGGCGGAATCTCCGATGGCAACGGCCTGGCGAAACGTGCGCATGGTAAGCAAAACCCCCGCTTCCGTGGGTGCATCGCGCAGGCTGGAATCGGCGGCGCCCCCTACCCCGCCGGGCAACCTGGCGGAAGAAAACGGGAGCAGCAAGGATGCCATGGGGATATATACCGCAAGTGACAGTGACCGCATCGAAAATGTAAGTGGTTATCTTCTTTACACGAGAGAAAGACCGTAGGGTTGAGGTAGGGTAGATAACCATCGGAGCAGCAACCATGGCAGGAGCAGCCCGTTAGCTGGGCCAGCCCCGCCACGTTACCCCTCTGCTATGCTCACTGCCCTCATTCACGCTGAACTCACGGAAGCCCGTGACGTGCTTGACCGATTTCTGGCCGACGCCGACAACCTTGCCCGCATCGAGCAGGCCGCCCGCCTGATGAGCACCTGCCTGGGCTCGGGGGGCAAAATCCTAAGCTGCGGCAACGGCGGCAGCCTCTGCGACGCTCAGCACTTCGCTGAGGAGCTTACCGGCCGCTACCGCCAGGACCGCCCGGCCCTGGCGGCCATAGCCCTGACCGAAGCCTCCCACCTGAGCTGCGTGGCCAACGACTATGGCTTCGAATTCGTGTTCAGCCGCTACGTGCAGGCCTTGGGCCGGCCCGGCGACGTGCTGCTGGCTATCAGCACCAGCGGCCACTCGCCCAACGTGCTGCGCGCGGCCGAAGCCGCCCGCGCCGCCGGCATGCAGGTGGTGGCCCTGACGGGTAAAGACGGCGGCCCACTGGCGGCGCTGGCCCACGTGGAAATCCGGGTGCCGCATACCGGGTACGCCGACCGCATTCAGGAAGTGCACGTGAAAGTGATTCACATCCTGCTGCAACTGATTGAGTTATTGCTGGACCAGGCGGCCAGCGGCCCCCGCTGAGCGATTCGTAGCCGGGGACGCTTTACCCGCTTGTCCAAAGCTGCACACCGCCGCGGCCCAGTGCCGGGTGCCGTAGGCGCGCAGCAGGGGCAGCACGTCCGCCCTTAGGGCAAAATGCAGCAGGGGACTGGTCGGACAGAGCGCGGGGTTGTCGGGGTTGCGCAGCACCAGGCCCGTGGCTACAAGCGGTAACAGCACTTGATTGCGCAGGAGCAGAAACGTGTGCTCGGTCGACGCATCAGCCCAGCCGTAGGCGGAGCGCATGAAGTCACGGATGCCCCGCGACATGCCTTTGCTCGGATTGCTCGCCCGAACCCACGGCGTGTCCGGTCCCACATCGGCTAGGGCCAGCAGGGTAAGTCCGGCCAGCTTCGTGGTCAGCGGCGGTGGCAGCCCCAGCGCGGCCAGGATCTGTTGGGCTTCGCTGACGCGGGGATGATAGATTTCCATAGCGCAAGGCGAAATGGGCTTCAGCGCCAGTCTTAACGCCGGAAGCTGAAGCCCATAAAGTAGGTGGTTTCCGTATCCTTGGTCAAAGCTAGGTTGATGCCCGTATCCAGCTGCAGGTTGTCGCCGAGGCGCAGGGTGGGGCCGCCGTTGAGGGTGGCTGTCCAGGTCGTCGCCCGGGTGTCCCAGGCCGAGGCAATTTCCACGAATCCGCCCAGGGTCTTATACAGGTCGTGGCCGATGGTGATGGTGGGTGCCAGCTCCAGGAAATGCTCCGCGGCTTCGCTGTCCCGGTTCAGCGTGGCCTGAAACTGAGTGCCGAGCGTGAAGTCGTGGGGCAGCTGGACGGAAAACGGCGTGACGATGCCGCCCTCCCAGGCCCCGTTGCCGCAGTTGCGGCCGGTGGGGAGTTTCACAAACGGCATCAGGGCAAAGGCCGTCGCGCCGCCGTCGTTGCCCCACAGGTTGCGCTTGAGCCGCACGGTGATGTCCCCAAAGCCCGCACGCCGGGTCCCGGTTTCGGTGCTGCCCTCGGTTTGGATGGTGTACGATTCCACCACTATCTGCAGGTCCACGTTGTGGCTAAGGCCCAGCTTCAGGTTGGCGTGGTTGATGGCCAACTCCTGCTGAGTGGTCTGCTCCTCAAAGCGGGACCGGCCCAGCCGCAGTACGTCGGTTTCTACCTGAAAATGCCCCGCATCGACGGAGTACGCACTCTCCGTGGCATCGGGCCGGTCCGTGCTCAGCGGCCGCATCAGGGCCGTGGGTACCGGCCTGAACAGGGTATATACTCGTTTGCGGGCCCGTAGTGTATCGACGCTCCCCGGCTCAGGGGCGGGCAGTCCGGTTGCTCCCTGGCCCAGCGCCGGGGCCGCGCTGCTCAGGGCGAGGGCCAGGGCGAAAAGTGGAAAAAAGCGCATGGCAAATCGGGATTTAAAAGGCAAGGAAGGGGCTGCCCGGGCGCGTAGCCCAGGTGGTATTCGGAAAGAATAGAGCGGCGGCTTACTGGAAGAAGGTCTGAAACAAGAGGTAGACGTTCAGGCCAATGATGACGCCCGACACCAGCCAGGCAATGGTCTTGACGATGGGCCCGTTGGCGAACACGCCCATTTTGGCCCGGCTGCTGGTGAATAGTACCAGCGGCACTACCGCGAAACTGAGCTGAAAGGACAGGATTACCTGGCTCAGCACCAGTAGCTGGCCGGCGCCTTTTTCCCCGTACAGCAGGATGACAATCAGGGCCGGCACCACGGCAATGCTGCGGGTCAGCAGGCGGCGTAGCCAGGGTTTGAGCCGGATGTTGAGAAAGCCCTCCATCACAATCTGCCCGGCCAGGGTGCCGGTCAGGGTGGAGTTTTGCCCGGCCGCCAGCAGAGCCACGGCGAACAGCATGCTGGCCGCCCCGGCCCCAAGCACGGGCGTGAGCAGCTTATGCGCGTCGTTGATGTCGGCCACGTTGTACATGCCCGTTTTGTGGAAGGTCGCGGCGGCTGTCACCAGAATGGCCGCATTCACGAAAAACGCCAGGAACAGCGCTACCGTGGAGTCTATGGTGGCGAACTTGATGGCCATGCGCTTGCCCGGCTCGGTCTGCTCAATCTGCCGAGTTTGCACGATGCTCGAGTGCAGGTACAGGTTGTGCGGCATCACCGTGGCGCCCAGGATGCCGATGGCGATGTAGAGCATCTGCGGGTTGGTCACCACCTCGGGCCGGGGCACCAGCCCACCAAGCATGGCGAAGTAGTCCGGATGCGACACGATGATTTCGTACACAAAGCACCCGAAGATGATGACGATGAGGCCGGCCACGATGCTCTCAATCACTCGGAAGCCTTTGTTCTGGAAGTAGAGCACGACCAGCACATCGAGCACCGTCAACACCACGCCCCAAGTGAGCGGCATGCCAAAGAGCAGGTTCAGGGCAATAGCCGAGCCGATGACTTCGGCCAAATCGCAGGCCGCAATGGCCACCTCGCACAGCACCCAGAGCACCATGGACACGGGCTTCGAGTAATGGTCGCGGCAGGCCTGCGCCAGGTCGCGTCCCGATACGATGCCCAGCTTGGCGGCCAGGTGCTGGAGCAGCATGGCAAACAGGTTGGAAATCAGAATGACCGAGAGCAGGGTGTAGCCGTAGCGCGAGCCGCCGGCCAGGTCGGTGGCCCAGTTGCCGGGGTCCATGTAGCCCACAGCCACCATCAGGCCCGGCCCCCAGAAGGCAAATAGCTTGCGCCAGAACGAGGCACTGGCCGGTGGCACCTTGATGGTGCCGAACACTTCCCGCAGAGAAGGGGCCGTGCGTGGCTTGCGCCAGCCGGATTCGGGCGCCGTCAGGCTGTCTATTTCAGATTGCGGGGCCGTAGAAGCTACGAGGAGGGACATGACGAACAGGAAGAATACGGATGCAAGGTACTATTTTTAGGATACCCTAAAAATAATTTTTTGCTTATCTAAATACTGCTTGGCCTATGAATTGGTTTCCTCCTAGGGTGTTGTTAAACAAATAGGAGAAAACCTCCAAATCCTCGACTATCTCATCTATTCGCCAGCGATAAACTAACGTGTCGTAAATGCATCGAAAAAAGCGGATTTCACACACCCAACAAGTCAAACGGAAGAGACCAGCGAAAACGAATGTTTATGTTAGGCCTTTTACTACTGTATTAGACATAAGTCTGTTATACAATGCATTAAGACAATAATTAGGTGATTATGCGCTCGACACAGAGATTTTGTCCTAATCGCATAACAAAACCCATGAACAGCAAAAACGCCCAGCAGAACAGGGCGTTTTATGAGGATGCAGATCAGGTACTTAGGCTGCCTGAATCTTGAAGCCAGCGTTTTCGACTGCCTGCACTACTTACTCGGGCAAGAGCTGGTCGGAGTTGACGGTGAGAATCTTGCCGGGGTTGGCCGTGTCCACCTGCCAGTTGCCGGTACCGGCCTACTGGTTGAGGGTTGGCATAACGGCCTTGATGCCGCCGCAATTGATAGTGGTCTTAAACCGAAGGGTTTTCTTGAAGAGGAGAAGTAAGGCCCGCCGAGCGGGTCGGTTTCAAGTAGATAACGCTCAAAAGTGCCGGCGGGTGCATCAACGCGAGTACAGAATTGCACTGGCAGCTTACATGATTTAACCACTTATAAACGCCAAAAAGGCCAGTCCACCTTACGCAGACTGGCCTTCTCCACTGTTGAATTCTTTAGGCGGCTGTGCTAATGCCCTGACGGCAGGTTTGCTCGCAGCGGCAGCACGCTTCGGTGCACTCCTTGCTATGCTGCATATGAGAGACGTGCTTTTCGCACTCGTCGCCTCAGGCTTTGCAGATTTCGGCGCACTCGCTCAGCAGGTGCTGGTCGTGCTCGGAGCCGCGGGCCACAAAGCGGGCGGTAATGGCGCAGATGTCGGCGCAGTCGCGGTCAATGCTGATACAGCGGGCCATCATCTGCACATCCTGTTCACTAAGGCAGGCAGTAGCACAATG
>NZ_JAELXR010000021.1:0-62138 GCF_016427455.1 Hymenobacter miniatus | reverse complement strand
GCCCAAGGCCGAAGCCCCGGCGGCTCCTGCGCCGGCCCCGGTAGCCCCGGCGCCAGCGGCCGCGCCCGCCGCCCCGGCCAATGGCAAAAAGGCCACCGTGGTGCGCATGCCCAAAATGAGCGACACGATGACCGAAGGCACCATTGCCGCCTGGCTAAAAAACGTGGGCGACAAAGTGAAATCGGGCGACGTGCTGGCTGAAGTCGAAACCGACAAAGCCACCATGGAGCTGGAAAACTACGAAGACGGCACCCTGCTCTACACCGGCCCCAAAGCCGGCGAAGCCGTGGCCGTGGACGGCATTCTGGCCATCATTGGCGAAGAAGGCGCCGACATTCAGGCCCTGCTGGGCGGCCAGAGCGGCGGTGCCGCCCCGGCTGCACCGGCCGCCGAAGCCCCCGCACCCGCCGAAGCGGCTGCTCCGGCCCCGGCGGCTGCCCCCGCCGCCCCGGCCCAGCCAGCCGCGGCCGCGCCGTCGGCCAATGGCGGCCGCATCCTGGCTTCGCCGCTGGCCAAGAGCATCGCCAAAGAAAAAGGCATCAACCTTGCCCAGGTAGTGGGCTCGGGCGACAACGGCCGCATCGTGCAGCGCGACGTGGAGAATTTCCAGCCCGGTGCGGCTCCGGCCGCGGCCCCCGCTCCGGCCGCCGCCCCGCAAGCTGCCACGCCCGCCGCTGCGCCGGCCCCGGCGCCCAGCTCCCCGGCATCGACCGATACGTACACCGACACGCCCGTGTCGCAGATGCGCAAGGTAATTGCCAAGCGTCTGTCCGAGAGCCTGTTCACGGCCCCGCATTTCTATCTCACGATGGAAATCAACATGGACAAGGCCATGGAAGCCCGCGTGAAGCTCAACGAACTGTCGCCGGTGAAGCTAAGCTTCAACGACCTGGTGCTGAAATCGGCGGCCATTGCGTTGCGTTCGCACCCCGCGGTGAACTCTTCGTGGCTGGGCGACAAAATCCGCCAGAACAAGGTCATCAACATCGGCGTGGCCGTGGCCGTGGACGAAGGCCTGCTGGTGCCCGTGATTCGCAACGCCGACCAAAAAGGCCTGGCTACCATCGCCAACGAGGTGAAAGAGCTGGCCGGCAAAGCCAAGAGCAAGAAGCTGCAGCCGGCCGAGTGGGAGGGCAGCACCTTCACCATCTCGAACCTGGGCATGTTCGGCATCGACGAATTCACGGCCATCATCAACCCGCCGGATGCCTGCATCCTGGCCGTGGGCGGCATCAAGCAAACCGCCATTGTGAAAGACGGCGCGCTGGCCATCGGCAACATCATGAAAGTGACGCTGAGCTGCGACCACCGCGTGGTGGACGGCGCCACCGGCGCGGCCTTCCTCCAGACGCTGAAAAGCCTGCTGGAAGACCCCATGCGCTTGATGATTTGATTTTTTGGTTGTCAGTTGCTAGTTGTCAGTTGTCAGGTCATCGTAAGCTGGCCCGGCAACTGACTTCTGCTTTTACCAACAACTGACAACCAGCAACTGACAACTAACCTTATGACCAGAATTCGCTCCACCACCGTCCTCGGCATCCGCCACAACGGTGAAATTGCCGTGGGGGCCGACGGCCAAGCCACCATGGACAAGCACGTGGCCAAAAACAACGTGCGCAAAATCCGCAAGCTGGGCGAGGGCAAAGTCGTGACCGGTTTTGCCGGTTCCACGGCCGATGCCTTTATGCTGCTCGACCGCTTCGAGGAGAAGCTGACCAGCTACGGCGGCAACCTCAAGCGCGCCGCCATTGAGCTGGCCAAGGACTGGCGCAAAGACCAGTACCTGCGCAAGCTGGAAGCCATGATGGTGGTGGCCGACAAGGACGAGCTGCTCATCGTGAGTGGCACCGGCGACGTGCTGGAGCCCGACTCCGACGTGGCCGCCATCGGCAGCGGCGCGATGTATGCGCAGGCTGCCGCTTTGGCACTCAAGAAGCACGCCCCGCACCTCTCGGCCCGGCAGATGGTGGAAGAAGGCCTGCACATCGCGGCCGACATCTGCATCTACACCAATCATAACTTGATGATTGAGTCGCCGAGCTAGGCAAGCCGTATGAACAACCCGAACGTCATGCCGAGCGTAGCCGAGGCATCTCGCGTGCCGAAATAATCATGTTGATTGCAACGGGAGCGAGCAAGATGCCACGCTTGCTGCTTGATGCGCTGAATGCTCGGCATGACGTTCAACCCCATTTCGAAAACAACCCAATTCCCTCGCAATGCACATTACCAACTTCATCCGCCACCATTTCCGCCACTTCAACGCTGCTGCCCTCGTGGACGCGGCCGATGGCTACAACAAGCACCTCGCCGATGGCGGCAAGATGATGATAACCCTGGCCGGCGCCATGAGCACCGCCGAAATGGGCATCCAGCTGGCCGAACTCATTCGGCAGGACAAGGTGCAGATTATCAGCTGTACCGGCGCCAACCTCGAAGAAGACATCTTCAACCTTGTCGCCCACGACTTCTACGAGCGGGTGCCGCACTACCGCGACCTCACCGCCGCCGACGAGCACGAGCTGCTGAAGCGCCACATGAACCGCGTAACCGATACCTGCATCCCGGAAGAGGAGGCCATGCGCCGCATCGAGCACACCGTGCTCAAGCACTGGGAAAAGGCCGACCAAGCCGGCGAGAGCTATTTCCCGCACGAATTCTTCTACCAGATTCTGAAGTCGGGCGACCTGGAGCAATACTACCAGATTGACCCCAAAAACTCCTGGATGCTGGCTGCGGCCGAGAAAAACCTGCCCATCATCTGCCCCGGCTGGGAAGACTCCACGCTCGGCAACATCTACGCCGGCCACGTGATTTCAGGCGACATCAAGAACGTGCACACCATGAAGACGGGCATCCAGTACATGATGTACCTGGCCGACTGGTACACCAACACCGCCACCGAGGAAAGCAAAGTGGGCTTCTTCCAGATTGGCGGCGGCATTGCCGGCGACTTCCCCATCTGCGTGGTGCCCATGCTGCACCAGGATTTGCAGCGCCACGACGTGCCGCTGTGGGGCTATTTCTGCCAGATTTCGGACTCCACCACCAGCTACGGCAGCTACTCCGGCGCCGTACCCAACGAGAAAATCACCTGGGGCAAGCTGGGCGAGAAAACCCCAAAATTCATCATCGAATCGGACGCGACCATCGTAGCGCCGCTGGTGTTTGCCATCGTGCTGGGGCAGTAAGCCCTGGTTTAGGCATGCAGAAAAGGGCCTTTCCGGAGCGGGAAGGCCCTTTTTGTTTGTGTGGTTTACAGTGAGTTGAGCTTGTGCCCTGCGCAGTTCGGTTAGCCAAGTACGTGTTGGGCCAGCACGCGCTGCACGTCGTAAATGTTGACCTGGCTGTTGAATTTGCGCGTGATGCTGGGCAAGGTTTCGCTCGATACCCAGATTTTCAGCTCGGCATCCAGGTCGAGGTGGCCGGCGGTTTCGATGCTGAACCGGGAAATGCTTTTGTATGCCACCGAGAGGTACTCGGCTTTCTTGCCCGTCACGCCCTGCTTGTCCACCATAATTAGGCGCTTGTTGGTGAAGATGAACACGTCGCGCACCAGCTTAAAGCCAATTTCGATGGTTTCGCCGTTGGCCAGCAGCTGCCCGTATTCGTTGGTCAGGTCGGTGGGCTGAACGGTGCCTGCGTTTTCAAGAAGTCCAGAAAAGAAACCCATGAATGTGAGGAGTGAAGAAGTGGATGAATGGCGGCAAAGGAAGCGAATCCAACATGTTTTCCTGCTTGGGGGTGCCGTGCTGACGGGCCAGGGCGGCGCAGGCTTCCAGGTCGACGAGGTGGTTGGTCGGAAGATTAGGGCGGCGAAGGAAGGATTTTGTTTTGAGAAGCAATAAAAAGCCCGTCGCTGAGGCAGCGGCGGGCTTTGGGATTCGATGGCGGGAAGGGGCTAGTGCGTGGCGGCCGTGCGCGGCGTCTTGGCGGGCCGCAGGTCCGGCCGCTCGTGCAGTACCTGCACCGTGAGGACGGCGATGCACACCACCGCCGCTGCCAGCAGCACCCCGAGCTGCAGCAGCGAGATGCCCAGCGCCCGGCCGTAGCGCCGTGCCGCGGTGAAGGCGGGGGCGGCTAGCAGCAGCTGCGCGTTCACCCAAAACGTGTATACCAGCGTCGGGATAAGAACCAGCTGCGAAGCCAGCCCCAGGAGCGCCCGGTTGCCAGCCAGCAGCGCGGGCAGCATCACGGCCAGGTTGATGACGGTGAGGGTCCCCCCCACGAAGCAATTGGCCAGCAGCACCTCGGCGTAGTTGTAGCCGGCCCGTCGCAGCAGCCACCACGCCACTAGGCTGTTGAGCGGCATGAGCACCAACTGCATCAGGTAGGGATGCTTCACGGTGATGGAAAGGTAGCGGTCCATTACCACCGACATGAGCTCTTGCGGATGAGCGCCCGCTGCGGTGGGCTGCGCGGCCATCATGGCGTGTTGCAGGTCGGTCTGAAAGGCCGACATGACCAGCGCCGACAGCCCTACCAGTAGCAGCAGGTAGCTCACCGGCCGGAACTGCCGGGTACGCTGCCCGGCCAAATACCCCCGGATGGTGAGGCCGGGGCGGGTCAGCAATTGATAAAACGTGTACACCAGCCCCTTGTCGACGTGCCAGATGGAGTGGGGCAAGTCATGAAACAGCAGGTGTTTCAGGGTGATGCGGTGCGTGGCGGCAGCCTGTCCGCAGTGGGCGCAAAATCGGTCGGTGAGGGCCGTGCCGCAATCGAGGCAGTTCGTGGGGTGGGCGTGGCCGGCGGGTAGAGTGGGCGGGGCGGCTTCGGTGGCCGCCACGGCTACCCAGGTAGCCGTGACAGGAGCGGAAGTAAGTTCCATTTTTGCAGGTGGTAAGGCATTGAACTTTGCCAAATTAAGGTAAAAATCTTGCTCAGTCAACGGCATGCTGGCCTGTGAGTCGGCTCAGTGAGTAGGGCAGAGGCTCAAGCTGTCCGGCTAAATTGGATTACCACCAAAAAAGCCCGCCGCTGACATCAGCGACGGGCTTTTTTGATGGGCTAAAGAGCATTACTTTTTCGTGACTCGCACATCGACGCGCCGGTTTTGGGCACGGCCCTCGGGCGTGTCGTTCGACGCAATGGGGTGCTCCTGGCCGTAGCCTTCGGCAGCTACGCGGCCAGCGTCGATGCCGGCGTCCATCACGGCCTTGCGGGCGGCGTTGGCGCGGTCGGCGCTCAGGGTCAGGTTCATGTCGGCCTTGCCTTTATTGTCGGTATAGCCGCCGAACTTAATGGCCGCGTTCGGAAAGGCCTTGAGGATGGCGGCCACGTTTTTCAGCTGGGCCTGCGACTCGGCGGTGAGCGTCGACTTGCCGGTGTTGAAGTACACGCGGTCGAGGCTCATCCAACCCTGGGTTTTGTCGTCGCTCACGGTCTGGTTGGCGTCGT
Organism: Hymenobacter miniatus; assembly: GCF_016427455.1. NCBI lineage: Bacteria > Pseudomonadati > Bacteroidota > Cytophagia > Cytophagales > Hymenobacteraceae > Hymenobacter > Hymenobacter miniatus. The sequence continues at coordinate 56,738 of NZ_JAELXR010000021.1, read as the reverse complement.
TGAGGAAGTTGAACAGCCGCGATTCAAGCGAGTTGCTGCCCACGTTGAGGACGGTGCCGTCGGGTAGTTTCACGTCGGTGTTGGCGCCCGTGTCGTAGATGTAGTTGCCGCTGGCTTCGTCGTAGCGACCGGTGGGGGCGGCGGGTGCCACGGCCGTGGTCGTGGTGGCCGTCGTGTCCGTTACCGTTTCGGTTGTGGGGGGCGGGGTGGTTTCGGACTCTTTGTTGCAACCGCGCATGAGGAAAAACAGGGCCGCCAGCACTGCCAGTGCCAGCAACAGCCAGGGCCAGCGGCTGGGCGAAGTTGCCACGGCTTCTACGTCGCGCGCCGTGTCGCGCGCGGCGTGGCCGGTGCGGTCGGCCGCGGCCGAAACGGTGCTGCCAAACGTGTTGGCTGCCGCGCCAGCGGCATTGCCCAGACCCAGGCCCGAAACGACGGCACCCAGCCCGCCCGGCAGGCTACCCAAAGCCCCCATAATGCTGCTGCGTTGGCTGCCCAGGTAGCTGCTGAAGCCGTTGGCATCGAGGTTGTTGTCGGCGGCGTGCTTGCCCAGCAGGCCCAGCACCACGGGCACGGCCATGCTCAGCAGGCTGCTGGTGGTGGAGGTGCGCACCCCGGCCTGCTGGCTCACGCCTTCCACGGCCGTGGTGTAGTGGCTGCCAAACACCGAGCGCAGCATTTCAACGCCCTTGTTGAGCAGGCTGCCGTCGCTGGCCGGAGCGGCGCTGTTGCTGCTCAGGCCGCCCAGCAGGCTGCTCAGGTTGCCCAAAATGCCGCTGCTGTGTGCCTGGTTGGCCAAGCCAAATAGTTCGGCCGCGCCGCCCGGCTGCTGAGAGCGCGCAAACAACCCGCCGAGTGCCAGTGGCACCACGCTGCGCAGCGCCGTGCCGATGCTGCTTTCGCTTTCGCCCAGCGCAGTGCTGGTCTGGCGCACGGTGTCGCCACCGAAATAGTTTTGAACGAGGTCAATCAGGGGCTGATTCATAGTATTAAAGGAAGAAAGTGAGAAAAACAATTGCTCCTACGGCTTTCTTCCTATTTAGTCTGAATTATATAGCCATACTACAGCGACGGGCTTACGGGAAGTTCTTGCTGGGGCGCGTCAGGAGCTGGTTTTAGTCGGCGACGTGGATGTAAGCTCGGCGCCTCCTCAAAACCCTTGCTACCCAAACCAGTTTAATGTTGTCTGACTAATTTTCTGGCCCATGCCCACCCCCGTCCCCAAAAAACTGCTTGCCCGGCAGCACGAAATCACCGCCGAATTCCGGCGTGCAATGGACCGGCACTTGGCCGACATCGTGGCCGGCCGCGCCACCGAAATGTTCGAAGTGCGCGACCTGGCCGGCGTGCTCTGCATTCATCCCACGCACCTGAGCAATACCATCAAGCTGGCCACGGGCCATCCGCCGTGCTACTTTTTCGAGGCGCGGCTGATGGAAATTGCCCGGGAAATGCTGCACGACCCGCGCCGCTCGGTGGCCGATATTGCCGCCAACCTCACCTACGACCCGTCAAACTTCACCAAGTTCTTCAAGCGCTTTCAGGGCTGCACGCCCAAGCAGTACCGCGAGCAGGCGTGGGCCGCCCAGCGCGCGGCGCTGGCTGAAGTAGAAGCGGAAACCATCACCCTATAAACTGAACTACTCACCATGTTTCTGGCCGGTGCGCCCCGGACCTTTGCTTCATCATTCACCCCAACTTCCTGAACTGATGAGCACAACCAACATCGCCCTTGTCACCGGCGGCAGCCGTGGCCTGGGCAAAAGCATGGCCCTGCACCTGGCCCAAAAGGGCATCGACGTTCTCCTGACCTACCACACCCAGCGGGCCGAAGCCGAAAGCGTGGTGGCCGAAATCACTGCCCTGGGCCAACGCGCGGCCGCTTTGCAACTCGACGCCTCGCGGGTGCCCGGTTTCGCTGCCTTTTTTGCGCAGGTCAGCCGCACGCTGGCAGAAACCTTCGGCACCGATAAGTTCGATTTCCTTATCAACAACGCCGGCACTGGCCTCTACGCGCCCTTTGCCGAAACCACCGAGGCGCAGTTCGACGAGGCCATGAACATTCACTTCAAGGGGCCTTTTTTTCTCACGCAGCAGGCGCTGCCACTGCTGCGCGACGGCGGCCGCATCATCAACATTTCGTCGGGGCTCACGCGCATCACCAATCCCAATTCCTCGGCCTACGCCAGCATGAAAGGCGCCATGGAGGTGCTGACCCGCTACCAGGCCAAAGAGCTGGGGGCCCGGGGCATCGCCGTCAACATTGTGGCGCCCGGGGCCATTGCCACCGACTTCGGCGGCGGCCGGGTGCGCGACAACCAGGAACTGCAAAACCACATTGTCTCGCTCACGGCGCTGGGCCGGGTGGGGCTGCCCGACGACATCGGCCCGGTGGTGGCTTTCCTCTGCACCGACGCCGCCCGCTGGATAACCGCCCAGCGCCTGGAAGCGTCGGGCGGGCAGGCCATTTAGCCGGTCCGTCGTTGGCCTCGCCGTGGCTTTCGCCTGGCGGCGAAGGCTGGCAACCAAGAACCGGCCCAGCAGCAAAAAGCCCTCCTGCGTTGGCGCGGGGGGGCTTTTTTGCTCTAAGGTCCATGGCGGAGGACAGCAGAACGGGCAACTAGCCCATTTTGCGGTGGCGGTAGGAGTCGACCTGCTGCCGCAGCACGGCCAGCAGGCTGCCGAAGCGTTGCTGGGCTTCCTTTTTGTTTTCGAGCCGTTGCAGGCGCGTGTTTATCAAATCGGAAAAGTCCTCTACGGTGTAGGTGCGTTTCGGCGCGGTAGGCACGGGGCGTGGGTCAATAGATTGCCGGGCAAAATAGCGGAAAAGCTGCGTTTGCGGCGCAGCCCTTCAAACTTAGCAGGTAAAACCCGAAAACCTAGAAACGAAACAGCGGCCGTTCCGGATTCCAGATGCCCCACGGAATCATAAGCAGGACCAGCAGCAGGGCCACGCCGAAGTAGAGCAGGGCTTTGCGATGCTTCTGGGTGCTGTCGGCGGTTTTCTTGACGGCAATGCGCCCCACCTGGGCCACGATGGCGGCCAGAATCATCACGGCCACGTGCTCCATGCCGAAAAAGCGTTTGGTGGGGTCCTGCATCGCCCCGGCCTCCTTCATGGCCTTCAGGCCCCAAGGGCTTAGGCCGAAGTACAGCCCCAGGCCAATGAGGACCTGCAGCCACATGAAGCCCGAAAAAGCGGCGCTCATGCCGTTGTCGGCGCTCACGAACGGCCGGCGGCCCGAGTAGCCCACGAAAGCGCGGTACACGGCGATGAGGCCGAAAATGACCACGAACCAGCGCGACCAGGAGTGCAGAGAGAGAAGGATTTGGTACATAAAGGGAGAAGAAGGGTGAACAATACAGGCACAGCGCCGCCGCGAAAGTAGCGCCGGCAGCGGCCGTTTGCCTCCATTGGTGCCCGCAGGGCTGCCACTGCCCGGCTCAGGCCGCCGGTGGCCGCTGGCGCGCCGAAGCTTCCTGCTTTTCCTCGGCGGCCCGCTCGCGCATGGCCACAAACAGCGCCACAAACACCGAGAAAAACGGCACCACCATCCCAAACGCAAACCAGCGCCAGAACGAGCGGCCGTAGTTGTAGGCGATGTACCCGGTGATGGGCGCAAACACCAGCAGCGAAACCGCGAAAACGAGAACGAAGCGAAGAAACACAGCTCAGGGTTGAATACGGAGTGCAAGCCCGGGGCCCGCCAGAATGTTTAGCGCACCTTGCCGCGCTTCACCAGGTAGGCGTAGAGCACTTTCTCAAACGGCTCGCGCACGTCGACGGGCACGAAATCGATGCGCAGCTGCCCGCAGCGCTGGGCCAGCTCCTGCTCGTAGGCCGTCATGACGGCCCGGTACTGTTCCCGCACCTGCGAGGGCTGCAGCTTGATTTCCTGACCAGTTTCCACGTCTTCAAAGATGTAGGGCCGCTCGGCGAAGTCGAAGTCGGCCTCGGTGGCGCGGTCCAGCACGTGGAAAAGCAGCACTTCGTGGTGCTGGTGCTTGAGGTGCTGCAAAGCCGCCAGGGCCGCTTCCTGCTCGGCCGCGCCGCGCCCCAGCATGTCGCTGAACAGGATGACCAAAGAGCGTTTCGGAATCTGCTGGGCAATGGCGTGCACGGTGCCGGCCACGTCGGTGCCGCGCCGGGTGGCCGGCACGGGCGGGCGCTCCAGCAACTGTTGCAGGGCCAGCAGCAGGGTGTGGCGGTGGGTGCTGGTGGAGCGCACCGGCGTCTGGAGCTCCACGGTGTCGGCGAAGGTGACCAGGCCCACGGCGTCGCGCTGGCGCGTGAGCAGGGTGGTGAGAGCCGCCGCGGCCAGGATGCTGAATTTCAGCTTGTCGTGGCCCGGCGCGGGGTAGTACATGCTGGGGCTCACGTCGAGCAGCAGGTGGGCGCGCAGGTTGGTTTCCTCTTCGTAGCGCTTCACGAAGAGCTTGTCGGTGCGGGCAAAAACTTTCCAGTCGATGTGGCGCGTGCTTTCGCCGGGGTTGTAGAGGCGGTGCTCCGAAAACTCCACCGAAAAGCCGTGGTAGGGCGACTGGTGCAGGCCGGTAATGAACCCGTCGACCAGCTGGCGGGCCAGAAATTCGATGTTTTCGAAGGAGCGGATGGCGGCGAGGTCGATGGGCATGGGGTGGCAGGTGGGGGAGTGGGCCGTAAAGAACGTCATGCTTCGCTGTGCGCTGCACGGCGTTCCGTTGTACCGTTCCTGACAGCAACACCCGGCGCGCCCCGGCCGTTTATCTTTACCGCACAATTCGTAAGTTGGCCGTCACAATCAACCATCGACGCTATTTCCCACCCATACCCCCAACCCATCCCTGTGGACGACCGTCACGACCAGGAAGAAATTTATTCCCAACGCATTAAAGCCGGCAAGCGCACGTATTTCTTCGACGTGAAAGCCACCCGCGGCCAGGACTACTACCTGACCATCACCGAAAGCAAGCGCCGCCAGCACGGCGACGACTCGGTGAGCTACGAAAAGCACAAAATATTCCTCTACAAGGAAGATTTCCTCAAGTTTGTGGACGCCCTGCAGGACGCCGTCGACTACGTGCGCGAAGAATTGCTGACCCCCGAAGAGGTAGCCGAGCTCGACCGCCCGCGCGACTACGACGACCGGGACCAGCCCCGCCGCGATTTCGACCGCCCCGCCTTCGACCCCAACCGCAGCGACGACAGCTTCTAAATGGGTGATTAACGGGTAGTGGTTACCGGTTAATCTCTCTACCTTTTTTCAACGGCGCGAATGGATGAACGTCCGTTCGCGCCGTTTTGCTGTAGCAGCGTGCCGTACCTTTGCGGCCGAATGGGCTAATTCCTCATTCTTAATTCTTCATTATTAATTCGAAGCAATGGGCCTCCGCTGCGGTATCGTCGGCTTGCCAAACGTCGGCAAATCGACTCTTTTCAACGCTCTTTCTAACGCCAAGGCCGAATCGGCCAACTACCCGTTCTGCACCATCGAGCCCAACGTGGGCGTCATCACCGTGCCGGATGAGCGCCTGCAAATCCTCGAAGCGCTGGTGAACCCCAAGCGCGTGCTGCCCACCATCATCGAGTTTGTCGACATCGCCGGCCTCGTGAAGGGCGCCAGCAAGGGCGAGGGCCTGGGCAATAAATTCCTGGCCAACATCCGCGAAGTCGACGCCATCATCCACGTGGTGCGCTGCTTCGACGACCCCAACATCGTGCACGTAGCCGGCGGCGTCGACCCGGTGTTCGACAAAGACGTCATCGACACCGAACTGCAGCTCAAGGACCTGGAGAGCGTGGAGAAGAAGCTCCAAAAGTCGGAGCGCAGCGCCAAGGCCGGCGACGCCGTGGCCAAGAAGGAAGTGGTGTCGCTGCAGAAATTCAAAGCCGCCCTCGAAGCCGGCCAGAACGCCCGCGCCGTGGCCGCTTCCGAAGACGACTTGGCCGCCATTGCCGACCTGCAGCTGCTCACCATTAAGCCCGTGATTTACGTGGCCAACGTGGACGAAGCCAGCATTGCCAGCAACGGCAACAAGCACGTGGACGCCCTGCGCGAGCACGTGAAAGCCGAAGGCGCCCAGGTGGTGCTGGTGTCGGCCGCCATCGAAGCGCAGATTGCCGAGATGGAAGACCCCGAGGAAAAAGCCATGTTCCTGGGCGAATACGGCCTCACCGAGTCGGGCCTGAACAAGCTCATCCGGGCCAGCTACGAGCTGCTGAACCTGATTACCTACTTCACTGCCGGCGTGCAGGAAGTACGGGCCTGGACCATCCACCGCGGCGACAAAGCGCCCGCCGCGGCCGGCGTCATCCACTCCGATTTCGAGAAGGGCTTCATCCGCGCCGAGGTTATCAAGCTACCCGATTACCAGGAATACAAAACCGAAGTAAAAATCAAAGAAGCCGGCAAAATGGCTGTGGAAGGCAAAGACTACGTGGTGCAGGACGGCGACATCATGCACTTCCGGTTTAACGTGTAGGTTGCGCAAGAAGGATTTTATTCTGACGGCGTGCATAATTTAAACGCCCCAACCGGTATTCGGTTGGGGCGTTTTTATGTGTTCAGCGAATGGGATTTAATATCAGCGTATGCGGCGGAGTTGATTCGGGTTGCGAAGGCAGTGATGTTTTCATCAATAGGTCTTACTACAATTTCGTCGCCAGCTACGACCTGTTTGAGGAAGAATCTGTGCTTGTAAAAGCAGGTGAATACGCTGGTTTGGACCTACATCCGCTAACCAACGTGGCTTACCTTGATGGTTTTGAGGAAGGCGACGAAGCAGAAGTTGAGCAAGACGTAGACAAACTGCTCACCCTTGTCAACGCATTCATAGCTAAGGTGAAGAGTGAACCAAGCATGATTGATAAAATCAATTATAAAGCCAAGGCCTTCCAATACAGCATGTGGAAGGACTATTTCCATTCCGGAGGGATATTGGAAGACCTTGAAGCCCTTTCACAAGCCTTAACCCACTACAAAAACGCAGGAGAAAGCAAAGTGTTTTTCGGGGTAGGCTAGTAGTGCTTGCCTGCCCCGAAAAATTATTTCCCCGCCACTTTAAACAACGTCCCCTTCGGCAACTGGTCGGTCGTTTTCATACCGTTGAGAATGGCCATTTCCTCGTAACGCTTGCTGGGGATGCCGTTGGCGGCCAGGGCGGAGGCCAGGGTGGTGTTGCTGGCCGCGGCTTTGATGCGGATGTGCTCGGGCTGGCGGTTCAGCTTGCTGGCGTCGGTGAGGCGGGCGTAGCCCTGGGCGGCGCGCTGGAACTGCGGCGCGTAAGTACCAAAGCTGGAAGCCGCGGCCAGGCCCACGAAGGCATACACGGTTTGGCCGTCCTGAATGAGCTGGGCCAGTACGTGGGCCGGTGTGCTCTGCTGGTCCGAGGCGGCCTGGTCGCCTTCAATCACCATGGCGGGGAAGCCGTTGATGGTGGTTTTCTGGGCCTGGGCCGACTGCAGGCCGATGGACTTGGCCAGCGACTGCGCAGCGGCATCCAGCGTGCCGTTGCCGGCGCCGAGGAATACCAGCAGGGCTTTGCCGTTGGGCTCAGCCATCTGGAACTGCTGGGGCGAGTTCTGCGACTTCCAGCCCGAGGGGATGGGGAAGCGGAACTTCAGGTCGGGGTGGTAGAACACGCCGCCTTCCACGAAGCCCTGGCGCGGGTCTTCGCCGTAGTTCAGGCCCTCAATGGCTTTCAGGTACTGGTTGCGGTTCACGGCCAGGGCACGGCCGCCGGCCGCCTGCTTGGCCTGCGCGGCCAGGCCCTTCACGCGGGTGTAGCGGTCGGCCGAGTTGGGGTGGGTGCTCAGGAAGGTCGGGATGCTGCTGCCGCTCTGGGCCTCGGTGCGCGAGAGCGTTTGGAAGAAATCAGCCATGTGGCTGGCGTCGTAGCCAATTTTGGTGGAGTACTTCACGCCCAGGGCGTCGGACTCGTTCTCGTCGTCGCGGCCGTACTTGAGCATGCCCAGGCCCACCACCTGCTGGGCCACGCCGCCCACCGACTGCATCACGCGCGGCGCCAGCACCGAGCCCAGTATCATGCCGATGCCGGCAATGGTACTGCGCGTTTGCTGCTTTTTGCCGTGCTGGGCGGTGATGTGGCCCAACTCGTGGCCGAGCACGCCGGCGAACTGGGCTTCGTCGTTGAAATACGCCATGATGCCGCGCGTGAAATACACGTGGCCGTCGGGCGTGGCAAAGGCGTTGATGACCGGCGAGTCGACCACCGTGAAGCCGTAGTCGCCGGGGCGGTCCGAAATGGCCGTCATCTGCTTGCCTTTGGCGTCGATGAGGTTTTGCAGCGTGGCGCTGTTGTAGAGCCCAAACTGGGCAATGACGGCCGGGTCGGGCTTGGCGCCCTGCAGGGGCCGGGCGGCGGGGGTGCTGGGAGCAGCCGGCGTGCGCGCGGCCCAATCGGTGAGGCTCGAAGAGCTGGCCAGGGGCAGCAGCAGGGTCAGCAGCGCGCCGGTGCGCAGGCCGCGGAAAATGGGATTAGGCATGGGAAGAAAATTAACAAATGGAGCCGGCGCCAACGCGACAGCCGAGCTTGCAAACGCAACAACATATATAGAGTTGCGCAGGCGGCTTGGCCCACTCAATCCAATAGTGATGCCACTTATTTGCCCACCACTTTGATGAGGGAGCCGGCGTTCACCTGCTCGTTGAGCTGCATGCCGTTGAGAATGGCCAGCTCTTCGAGGCGTTTTTCGGTCATGCCGTTGGTGGTGAGGGCCTGGCGCAGGTTGCTGCGCAGCTTCAGCTTCACGATGCGGATGCGCTCGGGCTGGCGGTTGAGCTTGTCGGGGTCGGTGAGGCGCTGGAAGCCTTCGGCCACGCTGCTGAACTGCGGCGCATAGGCGGGGAAGTCGGCCGGGGCCGCCACGCCCAGCAGCGCATACAGGCTTTTGCCGTCCTGGATGATGTGGCCCAGCACGCGCACGCCGGCCACCTGCTGGCCGGTTTGCGGGTCCTGCTGCACCTGGTCGGCCACAAACACCAGGGCCGGGAAGCCGTTGATGGCGGTGCGGCGCGGGGCTTCGCTGGCTTGCAGGCTGAGCTGCTTGGCCACGGCCTGGGCGGCTTCCTCGGGGGTGGCGCCGGGGGCAGGCAGCAGGATGAGCAGGCCCTTGCCGGCCGGGTCGGCCATCTGAAACTGCGAGGGCGAGTTCTGCGACTTCCAGCCCGCCGGGATGGGGAAGCGAAATTTCAGCTCGGGGTGATAGAACACGCTGTTTTCGACGAAGCCCTGCTTGGGGTCTTCGCCGTACACCAGGCCGTCGATGAGGCGCAGGTACTGGTCGCGGTTCACGGCCAGCTTGGGGTTGCCGTTGGCCTGCTTCCATTGGTCGGCCAGCTGGTGCACGGTGTTGTACCGGTCTTCGGGGTTGGGGTGGGTGCTCAGGAAATCGGGGATGGCTTCGGCCTTCGACTGCTGCTGCTGGCGGGCCAGGGTCTGAAAGAAGTCGGCCATCTGGCTGGCGTCGTAGCCGATTTTGGACGAGTACTGGACGCCCAGCTCGTCGGACTGCCGCTCGTCGTCGCGCCCGAATTTTAGAAACAGCAGCTGCATGCCCTGCATGGCCTGCTCGCCAAACTGGGCCAGGCGCGGCGAGGCTATCATGGCGCCCATCAGGCCCACCTGGCCGATGATGGAATTGGTTTGCTGCTTGGCCGAGTGGCGGGCCGTGACGTGGCCGATTTCGTGGCCCAGCACCCCCGCAAACTGCGCTTCATTGTTGAAATGCGCCATGATGCCGCGCGTGAAGTACACGTAGCCGCCCGGGATGGCGAAGGCGTTGATGATGGGCGAGTCGACGACCCGAAACTGGTACTCGATGTTGGGGCGGTGCGACACGGCGCCCATTTTCTTGCCCTTCTCGTTGATGAAGGCCTGAATTTTTTTGTCGTCGTAGAGGCCCATCTGGGCCGTTACGGCGGGGTCCGACTGCTGGCCCATGGCCAGCTCCTGGCCTTCGGACACCAGCATGACTTCCTTTTTGCCCGTGACGGGATTGGTGGCGCAGCCGGCAACCCAGAGCAGGGCCGCCGCGCCCAGGGCGACAGGAAAACGTTGTTTCATGGGTGGGAATGCGTAAGGCGTGAGCGCAGCGGCCGGACAGCGCCTGTGGAAGGGCTGGCGGCGATAAGGGCTCAAACGCAGCCCACCCGGCGGGGTTATCCGGCGGCCTATTGCCGGCTGTTCATGCCCACGGTCTGGTAGCCGATGAGCAGGTCGGTGCGGGTGCCGGGCGGGCGGTAGTACACCAGCAGGTCGTACTGGTTTTCGGTTTGTTGGTGCGAGCCTTCGAAATACACTTCGTCGGGCGCCGCGCCGCGGGCGCCGGCCACGGCAAAATCGTAGTTGTAATACCCTTGTTTGAGCAGGGCGTGGCCGGTGTACAGCTGCTTGGCTTCGTCGTAAGTCAACCGGAATTCATCCTTGAGCTGCCAGTCGGTCATGGCCCCGAAGGCGTACACCGGGCCGGGCGCGGGCTGGTCGGCTTTCAGCTGGAAGGTCACGTCGAAGTAGTCGGCGTTGGTGGCGCCGTTGCCGTACTCGCGGCTCTCGAACACGCGCTGGCCGTTGGCGTCCTGGTACTGGTTGTAGGCCAGCTTCTGGCGCGAGGTTTCGGGTTGCAGCTCCACGGCGGTGGGGTTGGCGCGCGGGTCGACGTGCAGCACGCCCAGGCCCACGCTCTGCGCCGCGCGGGTGTCAAAGTACCGGTACTCACTCAGTCCCGGAAACGCATTTTCGAAGTTGAAATACTGGTATTCGAGCCGGCGCTCGGCGTCGCGCACGAAGGTGGGGCGCAGGTTGACCTTGGCGTTGTCCCAACGGAAGTTCTGACGCAGTATCACTTTCACTTCCGCCGCCGGGTTCACCAGGTCTACGCCGGCGTAGCCGATGGCGAAATCGAGCTGCTGCAGGGTGTAGCGCTCCTGTCCGCCCACCACGAAGCCGGGCTTCAGCCCCACCTGCACCTGGTTTTCGTACACCAGCAGCCGGCGCGACACCACCGGCGCGCCGCCGCTGTTCTGCACCACCAGCAGGTAGTTGCCGCTGATTTTGACGCCCGGCGCCCGCAGGCGGTAGTGGAAATACGGCACCTTGGTGCCCGTGCCCACCCGGTAGTCGGTGATGAGAAACTCGTTGATTTCGTTCAGGAACTGCATGTCGGTCAGCACCGAGGGCTGCCAGTCCACGTCGCAGTGAATGAGCTTGGCCGTGTAGCGCTGGCTTTGGCTGCCCAGCACGTCGAACTCCAGCACAATACCTTGGCTCTGGCCCAGCGGCACCACCGGCGGCTGAAACACCTCGTTGGGCTGGCCCGTGCCCACGTAGCACTGCACGCTGCGCACGTCGGGCGAGTAGGTGTAATCCGAGTAGCGCAGGGTTTTGTCGGCGTAGTATTCGGGGGGCTTGGCGGTGCCCGCACCCGCTCGTGCGGCGTTGGGGTCGGTGATGGGCGTGCCGAGCGGCACACAGGCAGTAGCGAGCAGGAGAGAAGCGAGGGGAAGGAAACGCATGAGGCGAAAGTACGCCTGCGGTGCTTTCTACTGGCCTAGGCGAGCTTGTCGCCCCTTACATTTGAATGAAATCCACTACATCATTCCGCCGTGAAGCCCTCCCGAACCCGAACCCTGCTCCTTGGGCTAACCGCGGGAGTACTCTATGCGTTTCTGGCCATGCTGATAGTATCAGCCAATCGGAAAGGTGTTTCGCTGACCTACATCTACGTACTGCCGCTGGTGCTGGGCGCCATTCCCGTGCTGTTTTCCACCCGCGAACAGCTGCAGGCTTACAAGGATTATCTGCTGTTGCCCTGGGGCATCGTGATGACCTTCTTTTTTCTGTGTTTTATCAACGGGTTCGAAGGCATGATATGCCTGGTCATCATCGTGGGGCCGTTTGTGCTCTTGGCCAGTTTCGGGGCGTTTATCAGTCGGCTGGCCAAGCTCCGCACCGAAGCCAACGGCACGAAACTCTACGTGTCGCTGCTCCTGCTGCCCTTGTTCACGCTTCTGGTAGAAAGCTTCAGCAAGCCCACAGACCGGTTTTATACCGTCGCGACGTCGGTGCGCATCAACGCCGGCCGGGCGCAGGTGTGGCCCGCCATCAAAAACGTGCGCCACATCAAGCCCGGCGAGATAGCGCCGCATTTCGTCCACCTCATCGGCGTGCCCAAGCCCCTCGACGGCCGGCTCGACCACGACGGCATCGGCGGCGTTCGGCGCATTACCTGGGAGAAGGGCATCCGGTTTCAGGAGCGCATCACGGCCTGGCACGACAGCACCGGCTTTGCCTACGACATCAACGTCGACCCGGCCTCCATTCCGCCCACCACCCTCGATGAGCACGTCATGATTGGCGGCGAATATTTCGACGTGGTGCGGGGCAGCTACCACATTGCGCCTGCCGGCCCCGGCCACTGCCGCGTCACCCTCAGTTGCACCTACCGCATCACCACCAACTTGCCCACCTACAGCCGCTGGTGGGCCGATTTCGTGCTTGATGATTTTAATTCGATGATATTGGAAGTCATCAAACGGCGCAGCGAACAACGAACAAACAGCTAACCTGTAATTATTGGCCCCAGCCTGCTATCAAATTTCCCCCCGCTACTCACATGCTACAAAAAGGACGCTGGATTGGCCAATACACCTTTAGTAATCAAGTTTACAACGAGATGCGTGGCTTCGAGCACACCGCATTTACCATCGATATTGACGACAGCAGCGGCAATAGTTTTGCTGGTCGGGTGCAGGATGATTTGACTACCGGCGGGACAGAAGGAATTGGTGAAATCATCGGTAAAGTCAACGGTGATGTCGTCGAATTTGTCAAGCAAATGCCCATCATGACGCTACTATTCAGCGACAGCGGGGAAAGCAGAACCTACAATAGAAAGCACAACAACATCTATTACTCGGGCAGGCTCTCGGAAAATGGAAAATCAATCAGCGGAAGCTGGAAATTCAAATTTTCAATCATCTGGATTGGCTTCATTCCCTATTTTTCAAAAGCAGTGGGCGGTACTTGGAACATGCAGTTGGTAGAAGAATAGATTAGCAGGTATGCAGTAATTGCTGATATGCTTTGCCGCAAATGCTTCGCCAATTCGGACCATAGAAAAAGCCTCTTCCGAAGCAGTCGCTTTAGAAGAGGCCTTTGAATTTTGGAGCAGTTTGGCATTACACTTCCGCCAGCATTTCCCACCGGTCGTTTAGCTGCGCCAGTTCCTTTTTCACCTGCTCAAATTTCACCGTCGCGTCTTTTAGCTGCGACGCGTTTTCGTAAATTTTAGGGTCGGCGAGCTGCTTTTCGTAGCCGGCCAATTCCTTTTCCAATACGTCGATTTTGGCTTCGACTTCGGCCAGTTCTTTCAGGGCTTTTTTCTGGTCGGGCGAAGAGGTTTTGGCGGGCGTGGCGTCGGCTTTTTTCTCCTCCTTGGGCTGGGGCTTGTTGGCCGAAGGCGAGGGCAGGCCGGCTTTCTTGGCGGCCTTCTCGCGGTCTTCCTGCCACTGCTCGTACTCCACGTAGGTGCCCGGGTACTCCTTCAGCTGGTAGTCTTCGATAAACCAGATTTTGGTGGCCACGTTTTCCACGAAGTACCGGTCGTGGCTGATGACAATGAACGTGCCCTCGTACTGCTCCAGGGCCTGAATCAGGATGTTGACCGACACCATATCCAAGTGGTTGGTCGGTTCGTCGAGCAGCAGGAAGTTGGCTTCCGAAATCAGGGTTTTGGCCAGGGCCACGCGGCTTTTCTCGCCGCCGCTCAGCACCTTGATTTTCTTGAAAACTTCTTCGCCCGTGAACAGGAAAGAGCCCAGCACTGAGCGCAGCTCCATGTCGTTGCGCTTCGACCCGGCCTCGCTCATCTCCTGCAAAATCTCGTTATCAAGCGTCAGGCTTTCCAGCTGGTGCTGGGCGTAGAACGACATAATCACGTTGTGGCCCAGTTGGTGCTTGCCCGCCGTGGGCGCCTCGGTGCCCGCCACCAGGCGCATGAGCGTGGATTTGCCCTTGCCGTTGGCCCCAATCAGCGCGATTTTGTCGCCGCGCTCGATGTGCACGTTGGTGTCGCGGAAAATCAGCTTCTGGTCGTACTTTTTCGTCACGTGCTCCATGCGGAGGATGTGGCGGCCGGGCTCGACTTTGAAGGTGAACTTCATGTTGATTTTGGCCGCGTCCTGGGCCACGTCCTCGATGCGCTCCAGCTTGTCCAAGGCCTTCACGCGGCTTTGGGCCTGCTTGGCCTTGCTGGCCTTGGCTTTGAAGCGCTCGATGAAGCGCTCGGCCTGCCGAATCTGGGCCTGCTGGTTCTCAAAAGCGCCCTTCTGAATGGCGTTGCGCTCCTCTTTCTCTTCGAGGTAGTAGCTGTAGTTGCCGGCGTAGGGCACCAGCTTGCCGCCCAGCACTTCCACGGTGGTGTTGGTGGTGCGGTCGAGGAAGGCGCGGTCGTGGCTCACGATGATGACGGCGCCCTCGTAGTCGGCCAGGTAGTTCTCAATCCACTTAATGGAGGGCAAGTCCAAGTGGTTGGTGGGTTCGTCGAGGAGCAGGAGGGAGGGCTGCTGGAGCAGAATCTTGGCCAGCATCACGCGCATACGCCAGCCGCCCGAAAAGCTTTTCAGCGGCTTCTGCAGGTCTTCGGTCGAGAAGCCCAGGCCTTCCAGAATTTCCTCGGCGCGGGCCTGCATGGTGTAGCCGCCCAGCGCCTCAAACCGCTCCTGCATGGTGGCCAGCTTGTCCACCAAATCGTCGGAATAATCGGTTTCGAACTGCACCAGAATTTCGTCAATCTTCTTCTGCAGCTCCAGCGCTTCCTCAAAGGCTTGCATGGCCACGTGCAGGATGCTCTCGTGCGTGTCGTAGCTCAGCAAGTCCTGGTTCAGGAAGCCCAGCGTCACGTCCTTGGCCATCGAAATCGAGCCGCCGTCGGCCTTGTATTCACCCACCAGCAGGCGCAGCAAGGTCGATTTGCCGGTGCCGTTGAGGCCAATGAGGCCGATTTTGTCTTTGGGCTTGATGTGCAGACTCGCGTTGTCGTAGAGCGTGCGGGAGCCAAAGTGGAAGTCGAGGTCGGAAATGGAAATCATGGGGTCGGGGGTATTCAGGGGCAAAGGTACGGAACCCCGGCCCGGCGTTTTTCGCTCCCGCCCGATTTCTGTCCGCCTTTCCCGGTCGGACGGCTACGCCGTTGGACCGGGAAAGGGTCGGCGCTACTTCGGCAGCGGGGCCTCGTCCTTGCTCTCGCTCAGCTTCTGGGCCAGGGCCTGGGGCACGCCCACGTTGTCGAACAAGCCGCTCACCACGCCCTGCCGCCAGAGCGTGAACACCGAAAAGCGCGGCTCGCGGGTCGAAATCATCTTGCCGGTCACCAGCTCGCCGCGCTTGCGCGGGTTCTGGTCGCGGATGACGATGACGTTGACGGCCTTCGAGATGACGCGCTTGAGCAAGGGCTTCTTGATTTCTTCGTCTTTGTAGCCCAGCAGCCGCAGCTGCAGCCCCGAGTATTCGGCCCACATGGTGCCGGTGGTGCCCCGGCGGCTGGCTTGCATGTCGAAGCGGATGCGGTGCACGTCGCCTTTCTTAAACTCCACCAGCCGCGTGGGCACCGTCATGGAGTTCAGGATGTTGAACTGCCCGGCCCCGAACGTGCCCCACACGCGGTGCCGCCCCAGCGGGTCGAGCGTGTACATCGACACTTGGGCGTCGAGGCGGCACCGGTTTTGCAGGTACGTGGTGGCGCGGCCCGTGAGCGGCGTGGCCGGCGTTTGGCGCTTGGGGTCGTTGCTCAGGTTGAAGAAGCTGCCCGTGAAGCGGTTGATGCTCAGGGTGCCGGGCAGGGGCGTGAGCGGGCTGCGGTACTTCGTGGCAAGGGTGCCGCTCACGATGTCGAGCCGGCGCACGTCCACCGTCATGGGCAGGTTGCGCATTTCTTCGGGCGAAATCTTGGAGCGGTTCGGGTTGATGGGGCCGCGGCCGTCGGAGGCAATGCGCACTTCCGGCCGCTGCACCGTCACGCGGGCCACCCGCACATCGGCGCGCCGCACCAAGCCGGCAAATTCCAGCCCGCTGAAAGTCAGGGAAGGAATTTTCACGCGGACGGCGGGTACCTGGTAGCCTTTGTGCAGGTTCATGCCCACGGGCGAGTATTTGGGGACCAAAGCCATGTTCTCAAACCGAAACGTCTGGGCGTCGGTGTCGAGGCGGGCGCGCTGGCTGCTGGCCCGGTAATAGGGCGGGTCAAACGGCGCCGAAATGAGGCCGGAGCTGGCCTTCCAGGCCCGCGCGTAGGCAATGCGCCGCGGTTCCAGCGCCGCCAGCGAGTCGATGCGGATGCCGCGCCCGGTCAGGTCGATGTCGTTGATTTCGGGCGAGTGGCGCAGGCCGCCAATCTGCAGGAAACCGCGCCGGATGCGCAGCTCCGCCAAATCGGTGCGCTGCACGGCTTTCGACAGCAGCTTCCACACCGGCGGAGGCGTCTGTTTGGGCGGCGTGAAAATGAGCCGGACATCCTCTAACAGCAAGGCCGATGCCCGCAGGCGGCGCCGCCGCTGCACCTCGGCGGCATCGAAGCCACGCAGGGCCAGGGTGGGCAGGGTCAGGTCGATGCGCACCGCGCCGGGCGTGCCCTGGCCCGGCCCCGGCGGCCGCACGCGCACGGCGCGCAGGGCCAGCGTACCGGCCGAGGTCGACAGCTTTAGCCCGCCCACCTGCACGGCGTGGCCCGCCACCGTGGCGTTGCTGCGGCCCAGCCCCAGCGTCCAGGCCTTGGCAAAAAGCACCCGCCCGGCATTGGGAACGGTGCCGGAATCGACGCGAATGGCAGTTCCGGCCAGCTCAATCGTGCGAATAACGGAGCGCAGAGCATCGTCTTTTACCTGCAAAAAGCCCTGGTGCACAACCAAATGTGCCAGGTCAAGCCTGCGGGCAAAAGTGCCGAAACCGGCACCGCCCGCAGCTTTTTTAGCCGGGGGCACCACGGTCAGCCGCGGGGCCTGCAGCAGCAGCGAATCGGCACGAAACGTGTGCTGGTGCAGCAGGCGGGCCGCGTTCAGCCCGGTGAGGCGCAGGCGGGGCATCATCAAGCTCACGCGCGGCAGGTTGCCCGGCACGTTATTCCCGGGCTGTACTTCCACGGAATCAAGCTGAATTTCCTGGTCGGCGGTGGCCACCAGCAGGCCCTTGAGCTGCAGGCGGTGGCCTTGTGCCAGCCCCTGCGCCTCCTGCAACTGCAGGCGCCAGGCGGTGGCGTAGGCCAGGCGCTGGGTGTCGGCCGCCCCGGCGGGGCTAATGAGCAGGTCGTGCGCGCTCAGGTCGGTGCGGCGCAGGCGGGCGGCCTCCGGCGTACCGGGCAGGTAGGCGACTTGCGTGTGCAGCAGGCCGAGGTAGCCGATTTCCAGCCCTTTCAACTTGAGCGGCAACTGCTCGTGCAGGGGCTTGCCGGCGTTGCGGGTCGGGCGTCGGGCCAGGGCCAGCACCTGAATGGCCGCCGAATCGAGCACGATGCTGTCGACCGGCACCACGGCTTTGCGCAGCAGCGCCAGCAGTCCCACGCCCGTCACGTTGAGGCGGGCGGCGTCGAGGCGCAGGCGCGGCAGGGTGTCGGCCACTTGGGCAGCGGGGCGCAGGCGCACGTTCCGCAGGCGCACGGCCCGCTGCCAGAGGCTGGTTTCCAACGCGCCGATTTGCAGGCTGTACTGGCCGTGCGTTTGGGCAGATACCTGTTTTTCCAGCTGGCGGCGCAGCCAGGGGTCGAGGTAGTGCTGCACCACCAGCGCCGCGCCCAGCAGCAGCGCCACCACGCCCAGCAGCCACCACAGCCACTTTGGGGCCCGTGCGGGCGCGGCCGGGGGCGGCAAAGGCGACGCGGAAGAGGGAGCGGTAACGACGGTTTCGGGCACGAGAGCAGGGCAAAGGGTATCGTAACGCGAAAGGCGCCGGCGAGGATGAGCCGCGGCCGGCGAAGTCGATAAAGACCGGCATTTTGCCGACCGGTACACTAAGAAGAATGCTGCAACGGCACCAGTTGTTTTGCGCCCTGCGCTGCCCGCGTGCCGTATTTTTGGCGCCATGGCTACTCCACTTGCTTCCGACGCGTTGGGCACGGCCGTACTGGCCACGGTGTGCCACGGCTTTCTGTCCTGCAAAAGCCTGGCCGACCGGGCGTTGGCCCAAATCGCTGACGCCGAGTGGCTGCACTGCCCCGCGCCCGGGGCCAACAGCGCCGCCGTCATGGTGCAGCACTTGGCCGGCAATCTGCGCTCGCGCTTCACCGATTTTCTGACTTCCGACGGCGAAAAACCAAACCGCCGGCGCGACCAGGAGTTTGAAGAGCCCGCCACGGTGGCGGCCATTGCCCCGCTGCAAGCCGAGTGGGACGCCGCCTGGCGCGTCCTTTTCGACTTGCTTGACGCCCTGCCGCCCGCCGACCTGCTGCGCACCGTCACCATTCGGGGCGAGGCGCACACGGTGCTGGCGGCCCTGCAGCGGCAGCTGACGCATTATGCCTACCACACGGGCCAGTTGGTGCAGCTGGCCAAGGGCCTGCGCGGCGAGGCGTTCCAGTCGTTGAGCATCCCGCGCGGGCAGAGTGAACAATTTAATCAGCAAATGCCCCAACACATTTAATGTCAACTGGTTTTCAACAATCGGCCGCGGTTTTCGGCGCGCCGCCGGCTTCCTCCGTACCTACTGCCATGCTTGCCATTACTTCGTTGCTCAGCCCGCCGCACGTGTCGCGCATCAACACCATCATCAAAAGCCTGGAAGAAAAGTTCGGCCTCGACGACGTGCAGGCCACCCTCGACCCGCACCTGACCTACCAGCTGGCCGGCGTTAAAAAGCTGAGCTCCCTGAAGAAAGTGCTGGCCGAAGTGGCCGCCACCACCGAGCCGTTTCCGGCCTTTACCACGGGCCTGGGCGTGTTTCCGGGCGAGCGGCCGGTCATCTACATCCCCGTGCTGCGCTCCGATGCCCTCAACGCCCTGCATCGGCGCATCCGCGAAGCCACCGCGCCGCTCTGCCTGCGCACCGACAAGTTCAGCGGGCCCGACTGCTGGCTGCCGCACATCTCGCTGGCCCTGCACGACACCACCCCCGACCTGCTGGGCCCCGTGCTGGCCTACCTTAACCAGGAAACCTACAACCTCAAAATCATCATCGACAACCTCGCCATCCTGCGGCAGGAGGGCGAGCTGTTTGTGCGCGAAGAGGTGTTTGAAATGGGGGCCAAGGTGCTGGCGTAGTCAAGGCTTAAAAACCTGTCATCCTGAGCGCAGCGAAGGATGACAGGTTTTTTGTTGCTCAATCACCGCTACTCCACCGTGGGTGGAATCTGGGTGCCGTTGTCTAGGCTCTGCCACAGGTACTTGCAGGCCAGGGTGCGGTAGGGGCGCCAGGCTTCGGCAATGGCGAGCATGCGCTTTTGCAAGGCCCGGCCGGTTTCTTCCAGGCCGTAGAGGCGGCGCATGGCGTTCTGCACGCCCATGTCGCCTTCCGAAAACACATCGGGCTGGTCGAGAGCAAACATTTGCAGCATTTGGGCCGTCCAGCGGCCTACGCCCCGAATGGCAGTGAGGTGCTGGGTAAAGGCTTCTTCGGAAAGACCGGTGAGGTGGTCGTAGTCGAGCAGGCCCCGCTCGTTGTATTCGGCAATGGCCTTGAGGTAGCCGGCTTTCTGGCGCGAGAGGCCCACGGCGCGCAGCTCGTCTTCGGTCAGGGCCAGCACTTCGCGCGGCTCGGGGTAGCCCTCGGGCGGAAACAGGCTCTGGAAGCGCTTCCAGATGGCCGCCGCGGCTTTGGTTGAAATCTGCTGGCTCACGATGGCGCGCAGCAGGGCCAGGTACAGGTCTTCGTGCGGGCGCGGGTGGATTTCGCGGCCCGCAGCAATCAGGGCGCCCAGCCGCGGGTCGGCGGCGGTCAGGTGTTCGATGGCGGCTTGGTTGAGCATCAACGGCAACGGAATGGTGGAAGGGGAACTACTCCAGCAGGTCTTCGAGGTGAACGGGAGTCAGGATGATGTCGAGCGGCTGGCCGGTGGGGGAAAGGCGCACGCCCGTCAGGTTGCCGCCAAACACGGCGCCCGTGTCGATGTAGAGGGCGTTGGTGGCTTTGTCGAACTTGGGCTCGCTTTGGGGCATGGGCGTGTGGCCCACCACCTGCAGCTGGGGCAGGCGCCGGAGCGGCGTGCGGGTCCACAGCAGGCCGTCGGAGCTGTCGGGGTTGTAGGCCTGGTCGGAGGTGCCGATGCCGGCGTGGCTCACCAGCACGTGCTCGTTTTCCCAGAAAAGCGGGCGCTGTTCCAGCCAGAGCAAGTGCCGGGCCAGCAAGTCGGGCCGGGCCCGGTACTGGTCGGTGGTGCTGCGGCCGCCCCAGCGCAGCCAGCCGCGGTAGGGGCCATCGGGCCCGAAATGGTGCAGCAGGGCGTCCTCGTGGTTGCCCATGAGGAAGGCGGTCGAGTCGGGGTATTGTTCGCTCAGGCTGCGGGCCAGCTCCACCGTTTCCGGAACGTAGGCGCCCCGGTCCACCAGGTCGCCCACCTGAATCAGGAACTCGGTGGCGGGGTCCCAGCGCTTCAGCAGTTCCTGAAAGGTGTGGAAGCACCCGTGCACGTCGCCGATGATGAACAGATTCATAAGGTCAGAACGTCAGATGGGTGGTTTGGGTGCCAGGGCTCATTTGTGCGCTTTGGGGGCGACGGCACCGTCGGCCGGACTGGCCTGGCCCACACCCAGCCAGCGCACCAGCGGACCAATGGTCAGCCCTTGCCCCACAATCGAAAACACCACAATCACATACGTCACGCCCACAATGAGCTCGCGCGGCATGGTGGGCGGCAGGCTCAGCGCCAGGGCCACCGAGAGGCCGCCCCGCAGGCCGCCCCAGGTGAGCACGGCCACGCCGTGGTCGGAAGGCCGAAACGTGGGCATCAGCCGCAGAAACACCAGCGGCACCGACACGGCCACCCAGCGCGCCAGCAGCACCACCACAATGGCGGCCAGCCCCACCAGCACGGTGCGGCCCGGAATGTCGAGCACCAGCACTTCCAGCCCCATCAGCACAAACAGCAGCGCGTTCAGCACCTCGTCAATCAGCTCCCAAAACTTGTCCACGTAGTCCTGCGACTCGTTCGACATCACCCCGCGGCTGCGGCTGAAATGGCCCACCAGCAGGCCCGCCATCACCATGGCCAGCGGCCCCGAAGTGTGCAGGCGGGCCGCCAGCGCCGTGCCGCCGGCCACCAGGGCCAGCGTCAGCAGCACCTCCACCTGGTAGTTGTCGATGGTGCGCAGCAGCCAGGCCGCGCCCAGCCCGAGGGCCGTGCCCAGGGCCAGGCCGCCCAGGGTTTCGCGGGCAAACACGGTCAGCGCGTGCCCAATGGTGAAGTCCTGCGGGCCCAGCAGGGCCACTTCCAGCGTCACCACAAACAGCACCACGCCCACGCCGTCGTTGAACAGCGACTCGCCCACGATTTTGGTTTCCAAGGACTTCGAAATGTTGGCCTTGGTCAGAATGCTGAGCACGGCAATGGGGTCGGTGGGCGAGATGAGGGCCCCAAACAGCAGGCAGTAGATGAAAGGCGTGGGTAGCCCGAACAGCGGCAGCAAAAAAAACATGGCCGTGGCCACCAGCGCCGTGCTCACCGGCGTGCCGATGAGCGCCAGGGCGCCCACCGGCCAGCGCAGCTTGCCCAGCCGGCCCGCATCGACGTGAATGGCCCCCGCAAACAGCAGGAAGCCCAGCATCACCTGCATCACAATGCGGCTGAAATCGAGCT
This sequence comes from Hymenobacter miniatus, assembly GCF_016427455.1. Taxonomy (NCBI): domain Bacteria; kingdom Pseudomonadati; phylum Bacteroidota; class Cytophagia; order Cytophagales; family Hymenobacteraceae; genus Hymenobacter; species Hymenobacter miniatus. The sequence continues at coordinate 34,963 of NZ_JAELXR010000021.1, read as the reverse complement.
TGCCCACCACGCCGGCCAGCTGCAGCACGGGCTGCACGTCAAACTTGGCCAGCAGCACCAGCAGCAGCGACGCCGCCAGGCCCAGCACCATCAGCCCAATGGCCGGCGGCATGCGCAAAAAGCGGTGGTTGAGGTAGGCAAAGCCGGCAGCCGTGACGAGAAGCAGCGCCAACGCGTTGTATAAATCCATCAGCAGTAAGGTAAGTAAAGCCGCAGGCGCCCCGTCGGGTCGAGCGGCGCAACGGGCAACAACATCAACTGCCCAGCGCCCCCAGCGCCGCTTCCACGCGCGCCAGCATGGCATCGTCCACGTCCAGGTGCGTTACGAAGCGAATCCACTGCGGCCCAAAGCTGCTGGCCCGAATGCCCTGCCGCTCCAGCGCCGCCAGAAACTCGGGGGCCGGCTGGCTCTCGTGCAGCCGGAAGATGACGAGGTTGGTTTCGGGCGCCAGTACTTCGGCCACGTAGGGCTGGGCCTGCAGCACCGCCGCCAGGCGAGCGGCCCGCCGGTGGTCGTCGGCCAGGCGCGCCACGTTGTTTTCCAAGGCGTAAATGCCCGCCGCGGCCAGGTAGCCGGCCTGCCGCCACCCGCCGCCCATCACCTTGCGGATGCGCTTGCACTTCTTAATGAAAGCAGCCGAACCCAGCAGCACCGAGCCCACCGGCGTGCCCATGCCCTTGGAAAGGCACACCGAAATCGAGTCGAACAGCTGCCCGTAGTCCTCGCTGCGCTGCCCCGTGGCCACCAGCGCGTTGAAAATGCGGGCCCCGTCGAGGTGCCGGGCAATGCCGTGCCGGGTGGCCACGTCGCTGATGGCCCGCAGGTCTTCGAGCGAGTAGCAGGTGCCGCCCCCGCGGTTGTGCGTGTTTTCGAGCGAAATGAGGCTGGTGGTGGGGTAATGCACGTTTTCGGGCCGAATAGCAGCTTCCACTTGCGCCGCCGTCACGCGCCCGCGCTGCCCCGGCAGCAACGCCACCGAGGCGCCCGAGTGAAACGCAATGCCGCCCACTTCCCACAAATAAATGTGCGACGTTTGCTCGCAAATCACCTCGCTTAGCGGCTCGGTGTGGGCTTTGATGGCAATCTGGTTGGTCATGGTGCCCGAGGGGCAAAACAGGCCGGCTTCGAGGCCGAAGCGGGCGGCGGCCATTTCTTCGAGGCGGCGCACGGTGGGGTCTTCTTCGTACACGTCGTCGCCCACCGGGGCGGCAAACATGGCTTCCAGCATGGCCGGCGTGGGCCGCGTCACGGTATCGGAGCGCAGGTCGACAAGGGGAAGGGCAGAGGAAACGGTCATGGCAAAGAGTTAGACAGTAAAAGCAGAGGTCGGAAAAAACGCGCTGGGTGGGCCACGCAGGCCCGCAGGCAAAAGTAGCCCCCAATTGGCCGGGCCGTTGCCGGGCCCCGAAAGCGCAGTAATCCAGCAAAATGCCTCATGGGCTTGCACTTTCAAAATGAAAGCCCTACTTTTGCCCTCCGTTTCGTAAGCTTAGACTTTAACCATCCCGGCACCATGTCCGTTACCCGCCTCAAGCGCAAGCACCGCAAGAACATTGCCCGCGCTAACAACAAGCAGCACATCATCAAGGAATTGCTCCGCACGCCCGTTTTGAAAAACGTGGACATCGAGGAGCTGAAGTCGCGCTTTGCCACCACCGGTGGCGTGGCCGGTGCCGTGGCTGCCGTGAAGAAAACCGCCACTGCCGCTGCCGAAAAGGTGAAAGAAGTGGTGGCCGATGCCGTTGAAACCGTGAAAGAGGCCGTGACGCCCGCCACCGACGAAACCGCCGCCAACGCCGAAGCTTTCGACGACGCCGAAGCCGTAACCAAGCCCGTGAACGAAGACGGCCAGGAAGGCGAGCACCCCAAGCCCGAAATCGCGCTGTAGTACCGCCGCCCGCGCCGAGTGAGCGGAGCCATTCGGCCCGCGTTGCGCGGCCAGTGCTCCATAAGGTGAAAAGCCCCAGCTCTGCAAACGAGCCGGGGCTTTTTGGTTTGCAGGCGGCACTTGCCCAGCGCTAGCTGGCCCGCTTGCCCAGTTCCACGGCCTGCAGGTCTACCACCCGCCCGGCCTCGATGCCGAAGCGCAGCAGCGTGCGCACCTGGTGGAAGCCGTGCCGCCCGGCCGCGCCCGGATTCAGGTGCAGCAGGCCCAGCTTTTTATCCGGCATCACCCGCAAAATGTGGGAGTGGCCGGTGATGAACAGGCCCGGCCGTGCCTCGGCCAGCAGGGGCCGAGCGGCGGGCGCGTAGTGGCCCGGGTAGCCGCCAATGTGCGTAATTAGCACCCGAAGGCCTTCTATTTCAAAGCGTTGTATCAGGGGCTGGGTGCGGCGCACGTCCGTGCCGTCGATATTGCCGTACACGCCCCGAAAGCGCGGCGCCAAGGCCTGCAGTTCGTCCACCACGCGGGCATCGCCGAAGTCTCCGGCGTGCCAGATTTCGTCGCAGCCGTGCAGATGATGCACAATTCGCTCGTCGAGGTAGCCGTGGGTGTCGGAAAGCAGGCCAATGCGTGTCATGGCGCAAAGATGCAGCGCTCCGGCAAATCGGCCGGGCCCCGTATCTTGCGCCCGCTGCCCAAAGCATCCCTCTCCATTTCTTTCTGATTTCGGCGGCCCCGTTGCCCGTTATCGTTTCCCCAAGCCGCTTTTTCCGATGAATATTTTCATCAACGACATTCCGCTGGTCATCAAAAAACTCAGCGAGAAAGTGTACAAGCACAAGTTCGACCTGGTGCTCAACCCCGACGACGACTTCACGTCGAAAGACTTGGTGGGCGACGTGCTGGTGAAAGACGCCGGCCCGCTGTTCATCGACCGCCTCCTGCGCCTGATGGAGGTGAAAAAGCTCAAAAAGCTGAAGTCGCTGACCATGCTAGTGAAGAAGAAAAAGCACGTCATCCTCCACCTCAAAGACCAGTTCAAAATTGCCAAAGCCGGCGGCGGATTGGTGGTGAAAGGCGACCAGGTGCTGATGATTTACCGCCTCGGCAAGTGGGACCTGCCAAAGGGCAAGCTCAAGAGCGACGAGGACACGGCCGCCGGCGCCTTGCGCGAGGTGGAAGAAGAAACCAACATCAAGCTCGAACTGGGCGAAAAGCTGCCCAGCACCTGGCACAGCTACGCCTACAAGGGCAACAAGATGCTGAAAAAGACCAATTGGTACCTCATGAAGTGTCTCGACGACAGCCTCATGAAGCCCCAAACCGAGGAGTACATCGAGGAAGTGCGCTGGATGTCGCCGCAGGAAGCCTTGGCCAAACTGGAAGATTCCTACGCTTCCATTGCGCTGGTGGTGCGGTATTACCTCAGCCATATGACTGGCAAACAAGCCAAAGAGGCGTCCGCCACCGGAAAATAGCAGTATATTGCGGTCTATGCGACCGATTCTGGCAGGGCTATTGGCTACGGTAATGGGAATGGGCGCTTGTTCGGGCTCGCACGAGCCCCAGCGCGTCGCTGCGTCGCGCGCCCCGGCCGCCGGGCCTACCCACCCGGGCGTCGACGTGCCCGCCCTGCTCAACCTCAGCATTGATGAGATGAACGCGCGGCTGGGACCGGCGCTGCCGCTGCCCACCGACTTCGTGGACCCCACCGTGACCGCCCAAAGCCAACGCAGCGGCGCTTTAGACTCAATGGCCCTGTTTCGGAGCCGCGGGCTGGCCATGATAGTGGCCTACGACCACCGGTCGCGGGAAGTGAACGACCTGTTGCTGCTGGGCAGCAACGAAAGCGACCTCATGAACCGCGCCCGCCTGCAACTCGGCGCCGACCGCTACCTCGTGCTGCCGGTTTTTCAGGTGCGGCGGCCCACCCAACTGCTGGGCCTGCGCGTGCTGCCCGTGGCCCTCAACCAATAAGGCGGCCGGGACAGGCCAGGCATCAGCGGCCGAGCGGCGGCATGGGGTAGGGCAGAAAAGCATCCACGTTGCCCCCGAAGCGGTGGATGTCGCGGATGATGGTGCTGCTCACCGACCCCAAGGCGGGCGAAGTAAGCAAAAACACGGTTTCCAAGCCGGGATTGACGTGCTGGTTGCCGTAGGCAATGGGCTTTTCGTATTCGAAATCGGGGCTGTTGCGCAGGCCGCGCAGCAGGTAGCGGGCGCCCGTCTCGCGGGCAAATTCCGCGGTGAGGCCTTTGAACGTGCGCACCGATACACGGGGCTCGTGCTCAAATACCCCGGCGATGAGGCCCACCATCTGCTCCACGGGCAGGTAGCGCTGCTTGCTGCTGTTGGTGCCAATGGCCACGATAACTTCGTCGAAAAGCTCCACGCCGCGGCGCACCACGTCGAGGTGCCCGTTGGTGAAGGGGTCGAAGGAGCCGGGGAAAATGGCAATGCGGGGCATGGGAATCACGTTGGCGTTCAGCAGAAATGCAGGCTGAACAGGTCGAAATACCGGTACTCGAACACGTCGTTGAGGCGGTAGCTGTACTGCACGTTGCCGGGGCGCGGGCCAAAGCGCACGTTGCGCACGTAGGTACGCAGCAGGCTGAATATGGCCGAATCAGGCATGAGCTCGCCCCACACGGTCACCTCGTCCTGGTCGGGGTCGAGGTGCAGCTCCTGCATCACGAGGATGGTGTAGTACACCACGTCTTCAGCCGTGGTGCAGGAAAACACGTTGCAATACTCCAGGTGCTGGCCCAGCACCACCAGCGTTAGCTCCTGTGGGCCGGGGTTGAGGTAGAGGCGGCGCGGGGCCGCGGCTCCGCGCTGGTGCACCAGGCCGGCCAGCAGGGCGCTGGTGTGGTGCAGCAGGCGGCCGCTGGCGCCGTGCGTGGCCGTCAGCCAGTCGGCCTGGCGCGCATCGGCGGCAAACACGTTCACCAGTTCCAGGCCCGGGTGGGTGGTGTGGCGTACGGTTTCGGTGGGGGAGGGGGCGTGGTGCAGGCGCAGGGCCGCTTCTTCGTCGCCGGGCCGAAACAGGGGCGCGGGCAGCAGCGTGAAGCCACGGCCCGTGACGGCGAGGCGCACGGCGTTCCAGCCGCGTTGGCCCAGGCAGTCGTGCTGCGCGGCCAGCGCGGCCAGACCCCCCGCGGCCAGCGGATGCTCTTCCAGCAGCACAAACTTGTGGCGCTCCACGTCGACGGCGGCCAGCTGCAGGCGCGTGGGGCTGGCCAGCAAGTACAGGTTGTAGGCCCCCAGATTGCCGGGGTCGAAGGTTTCGTCGCGCAGGCGCAGCAGGGCGCCGGACGTGGCCGCCGAAGCGGAAGAAGCAGAAGAAACGGAGGCAGGCACGAATTCGAAGCGAAACTGGCCCAGTGGCCGGGGCTAAAGATAACGCTTCAGTCGGTGAGGAAGGCAGAATGCGGGCGGAAGAATCGGGGAAAGCCCCGTCACTCTGGGTGCAGCGAGTAGGCAGCGAGTAGCTTATCCACGTTCGCACGAGTTGCGCAGGAAGATGACTGGCGCCAGCAAGCCGGACTAATTCACACAAAGCGCACCTGCGGCACAAATACGTCGTCGGTGCTGAGAATGTGCTGCAACACGGGGTGCACCTGGGCCGGGGGCAATTGCAGCAGCTGCCGCGGTGTGAGCCAGGCCAGGTCGACGAGCAGTTGCTGGTCGGTGGCGTGCTCGGGGTCGTGGCCGAGCTGGGGCTGGGCGCCGCCGTCGGCCAGCACTTCAAAAAACAGCTCCACTGCCTGCAGCTTATCGGTGCTGAATTCGTGCAGGTGCAAAAACCGGCCTACCTGCACCGTGAGGCCGGTTTCTTCGTGAAACTCACGGACGAGCGCCGTCTTCAGGCTTTCGCCAAACTGCCAGCCGCCGCCGGGCGGCGACCAGAAGGGGGCGCCGTGGGGCAGCAGGCCCCGGTGGCCCGCCAGCAGCAGGGCCCCGTCGCGGAGCAGCAGCCCGCCAGCCCGCACCCGCACGCGGCCCGCGTAAGCAGCCAGCAGGGCGTCGGGGGAGGAGGGAGAAGAATCAAACATGAGCGTGGGGTGGTGCGGGCGCATCCGAGCGGCAGGAGCGCCTCGGTGTACGGCAAACGCCGACCAACCGACATTGTTTTGGACCTACTCTCAAAGAATATGAAGCCCGACAGTGCGGCGCTAGGTGGTGTGGCGGCGCTGGCGCCACCGCCGCAGCCGGCTCAGAATGACGCCGACGAGCACCACCACCAACCCCGCGGCCAGCAACGGCAGCAGCAGCGTGAGCACTACGCCGCCCACCGCCACGGTATTTTCCACGGTGGCGAGCACCGGGTTGGCCAGGCCGCCCGTGGTGGCCGTGGAGGCGCCGCGCAGCAGCGCCGTGCCGGACTGCACTAGGCCCGCCGTGCCGCCTCCCACCAGCACGCCCAGCGTCCAGCGCAGGGTGGGGTCGAGGTGGGGCAGGGCCGAAGTCATGAGAATGGTGCCGGCCACAAACGACGCCGGCGTGGTGAGCGTGTCGAGCAGGTGGTCGACCACCGGGAGGTAGTACCCGGCTATTTCCACCAGCGTGGCCACGGCCAGGGTGAGCAGCGCAGCCCAACTGCCGAGCCATTCAAACCCGCCGGCCGGCGCCAAGTAACCGGTGCGGTAGGCCACGCTCGCCGCCAGCAGCGGCACAAACACCCGGAAGCCGCTGCACGCCGCCAGGCCCAAGCCTAACGCGACTGCCATGGCATACTGCATTGCCGATACGTGTTCCATTGTAGGGGCCACAAAGGGAAAAGGGAAATAAATGCGCCGGGGCAGGCCGCCGGCCCCGGGCCAGTACCTTTGGCCTGCCAAAGCGCAAAGTGCGGCGTACGCCTTCTCAGAGCTGTTTTGTAGTATTAACCAGTTCTAGCATCATCGCCAAAGTACAAGGCCGCACAAAACAAGGCCCTTCATTCTTTCTTTCAAGCAAACATAGCTTTTTCTTCGTGTCATTCCATCCTTCCGAAACCCCTGCCGCCGCCCAGGAGCTCGAAGCCCGCATCCGCCGCAAGCTCACGCGCCAGCGGTTCATGCACCTCATCGGGGCCGATTTGACGGTGATAACCCCAGGGCGCGTCGAGGCCGAGCTGACCCTGGGCGAGCAGCACCAGCAGCAGCGCGGCTTTGCCCACGGCGGCCTCATCGCCACCATGGCCGATTTGGTGGCCGGTTTTGCCGGCGTCACCCTTATTCCGGACGATTACGGGCTGGTAACCTCCGACTTAAAGATTTCATACCTGCACCCCGGCGTGGGCCAGAAATTAAAAGCCATCGGTTGGGTGTTGAAAGCCGGGCGCCGCCTGCAGTTCTGCGAAGCCGAAGTGTGGTGCGACGACTTGCTCATTGCCAAAGCCAGTGGCACCATGGTGGTGATTGAGCCGCAAGGCTAAGGCCTCTTTCCGCGGCTGGCATTTCATTTTAGTAGTTAAAGCATCCATGCTCTCCCTCCGCACCCCCTCGGTCCGCGACTATTTCCCCTACGAACCCACCGAGGACCAAGCCCTGCTGTTCACGCAGCTCGACGCTTTTTTGAAAGACCAGCTGCCGGGGCGCAAGATTTTTGTGCTGCGCGGCTACGCCGGCACCGGCAAAACCACGGTGGTGAGCGCCTTGGTGCAGTGGCTGCACAAGCTGCAGCGCAAGTACACGCTCATGGCGCCCACCGGCCGCGCCGCCAAGGTGATGGCGGGCTACGCCGGCGTGCCGGCCAGCACCATCCACAAAAAAATTTACCGCCAAACCTCGGGCGCGCCTTCCGAGCGGCTCAACTTCCAGCGCCAGCCCAACCGCGTGGAGCAAACGCTGTACATCGTGGACGAGGCCTCGATGATATCGGACGAGAAGGCCTTCGGCGAAAATGGCCTGCTCGATGATTTGATGGGCTTCGTGTTTGAGAAAACCAGCAACAAGCTCCTGCTCATCGGCGACACGGCCCAGCTGCCGCCGGTGGGCCAGCTCCTGAGCCCGGCCCTCGACCCCGACCTGTTGGCGCACCGCTTCCGGGCCACGGTGGGCAGCGTGGAGCTGCGCCAGGTGATGCGCCAGGCCCAGCAGTCGGGCATTCTGGTGAACGCCACCGAGCTGCGCGAGGAACTGCGCGAGGAGGCGCCCAACATCCAGCTGCACACCAAGGGCTTCCGCGACATTTTCAAGATGGGCGGCGACAAGCTGGAGGACGGCCTGCGCTGGGCTTACCGCAATTTCGGGCACGAAAACACCACCATCATCTGCCGCTCAAATCGCAACGCCAACCAGTACAACCAGCTCATCCGGCGGGCCTTGTTTGATGCCGAGGAGGAGATTGAGGGTGGCGACTACCTCATGGTGGTGCGCAACAACTACTTCTGGCTGCCCAAGGACTCGGAAATCGGTTTCCTGGCCAACGGCGACTTCCTGGAAATCCGCAAGGTCATTCGGCGCGAGGAGATGTACGGCTTCCATTTTGCGCAAGCCCACGTGCGCCTCGTGGACTACCCCGACGAGCCCGAGATTGAAGTGAAGCTGCTGCTCGACACGCTGCACACCGAAAGCCCCGCCCTGCCGTCGGACCGCAACAACGCCCTGTACCTGGCCGTGAGCGAGGACTACGCCCACCTCAAAACCAAGGCCGAGCGCTACAAGGAAATGCGCAAAGACCCTTACCTGAACGCCCTGCAGGTGAAGTTTGCTTACGCCCTCACCTGCCACAAGGCGCAGGGCGGGCAGTGGCAGGCCGTGTTCGTCGACCACGGTTTTCTGAAGCCCGACGAGCCCTTGGCCGGCGAGTTTGCGCGCTGGTTGTACACGGCCATCACGCGGGCCTCGGAGCGGCTCTTTTTGCTCAATTTTCAGCAGAAGCTCATCAGCGACCCCGTGGAGGAAGAGTAGCCGCGGCCGGCCTGGCCTTGCCGCGCGTGGTTTCGGGGGGCCAATGGAATGAAACCGTCCGGCTTCGGGTTCCTCCAACTTCATGGGTTCTTCAGGGGACGCGGCTAGTTTGGTCGTAAATTTGTGAGTCCCTGCGAAACCACTAAATTTGTTATAACCCAACCCTTCTCAACCAATCGTTAACAAGCCTCACCTCATGAAAAAAACCTTGCTTCTCGCCCTGAGCCTGACGGCTGCCGCCCTCTCGGCACAAGCCCAGGCCCCGGCCGCCAAAGCTGGCCAAACGGCCGGTCCCGCCATCACGTTCGAAGAGTCGAAGTATGACTTCGGTTCCGTGGTGCAGGGCGGCACCGTGGACCATACCTTCAAGTTCAAGAACACCGGCACCGCGCCCCTCATCATCTCCAACATCGGCGTGAGCTGCGGCTGCACCACCCCGGAGTGGACCAAAGAGCCCGTGGCGCCCGGCAAAACCGGCACCATCTCGGCGCACTTCAACTCGACCGGCAAAATGGGCATGCAGACCAAAGTGCTGACCATTGAGTCGAACGCCACCGCCGGCGCCACCACCGTGTCGCTGGTAGGCGAAGTGAAAGACCCCACCGTGGCCTCGAACGCCGCTCCGGCCATGAAAGTGGAAGCCTCGGGCGGCGCCTCGGTGCGCACCGACGCCAAAAAAGTGAAAGAGAAAGCCGGCGACACCAAAGTGAAAGCCAAGGTGAAGTAAGCTTCGCGCTGAACAGCCAAAAGGGCGGCCCGCTGATGCGGACCGCCCTTTTTTGTGCCCAATGGCCGGGCTGGATTTCTACAGCTCGCGCACGGCCAGCACCAAACTCAGCCAGCCGGCCACAAACAGCAGCCCGCCGATGGGGGCCACCGCGCCCAGCTTGGTGATGCCCGTGAAGCACAGCGTGTAGAGCGAGCCGCTGAACAGCACAATGCCGCCCAGCCACAGCCAGCCGGTGGTGCCCAGGCTGCGCAGCTCGGGCCGGGCCGCCCACAGCACGCCCACGGCCAGCAGGGCCAACACGTGGTAGAACTGGTAGCGCACGGCCGTTTCGAAGGTGTCGAGGCGGCCGGCTTTGGCCAGCGTGTCGTGCAGGGCGTGGGCCCCGAAGGCGCCAATGGCCACGCCCAGGGCGCCAAGCACGCCGGCGAGTTGCAACAGAAGTCGAGCAGTCATAACAAGTACAAAAAAGGTAAGCAGAACGAGCCGCAAAGGTACGCCGGGCCATCGGCGCGGGCTCAGATTTGCCGCTTCAGGCGCAGCGACACGGTGTGGAGGTCGCCGTTTTGCCGGCGCAGCACCATAAAGAGGGAGCGGCCGTCTTCGGACCGCAGCATGCGGCTGAGCTGGGTGAGGGAGAAGGCCTCGGTGGGCAGGAAATTGATGCTGAGCAGCTCCTCGGTGGGTTCGATGCCGGCCACGTGGGCCGGCGAGTTGGGCTCGACGCGCAGCACCACGAAGCGGCGGTAGTCGGGGCCGGTGGCCAGCAGGTCGAGGCCGCACATGTCGTGCTCGAAGGGCTCGTTCAGGCGCACGTTGGGGCGCAGCAGCAGGCGCTGGTGCGGGTAGTCGATGACGAGGGAAAAGCGCTTGAGCAGCTCGTAGCCCACGTTGCCGTTGCGGGGCACGTCCACGCGGCGGTGCACGTCGGCCCCGTCGGGAAACGAGGTAAGCACCGACGCGAGCTTGTGCCGGCCCAGCTGCAAGGCCGGCACCCGGCCCAGGTAGCCGCGCACCACCCCGCCCAGGCCCTGGCCCAGCTCGGCGGGCAGGCGCCGGGCGGGGCCCTGCAGGCGCGGGTCCGAGTCGGTTTCGAGCGAGAGGGCGTGGCTGGCGCCGGTGTCGAGCACCAGCTTTAGGTCCATGCTCAGGGAGTCGTTGAGCTGCACGGGGGCCGTGAAATAGGCCTTGCCTTTCTCGAGCGACAGCGGCAGGCTGGACCAGCGCCGGCCCTTGGGAGCCTCGTACGTGGCCGGGTCGCTCAGCACCATGTTGAGCTCTTCGGAGTGCAGGGCCACCACAAAGCTGCGAAACAGCTCGGAACCCAGAATGCCGTGGATGGGCGTGCCCACGTAGCCCGAGAGGTTGAGCACGTCGCTTTCGAGCACCAGCGGGGCCAGGCAGGGGGCCTCCACGCCGCCGAGGTTCATGCGCACGTCGCTGGTCTGGTAGGCCATCAGGCCGATGTCGGAGCCGCCCGCTCCCACCACCCGGTACCGCTCGCCGTGCTTCAGGCCCAGCGAGTCGGCCACACGGGGGGCCGTGATGATGGTGGTGGCCACGCCCGTGTCGAGCAGAAAGTTGAAAGGCCCCAGCCCGTTGAGCTGGCAGCTCACCACCAGCAGGTTGCGCTGCACCTGGATGGGCACTTTGACTGCGTGCCGCTTGGGGTTGCGAAACACAAACGGCGCGGCGGCCGGCTGCGCGTGCGCAAGCTGGCCCATTTCCCCGCCGAAGACGAGGAAAACCACCAACCAGATGATGCGCGCAACCAGCATGGCCAAACAAGTGCTACCGAAGCGGTAAAGTAAGCGCAAAGACGCGCCACCACCGCAAAGGCCGCCTTAGGCCGGCAGCTCCCAGGCGCCGGCCGGGTCGTAGCGCAGCGTGCCGCCGCCAATGTGCAGGGGCGCCGCCACGTTGTTGTGGTAAAGCTGGCCCGTGCCCAGGCCCTGCGCAAAGCCGCGCACGTCGTATTCGCCCGTGAGCTGGGCCACGGCGTTGAGGCCGACGTTGGACTCCAGCGCCGACGTAATCCACCAGCCAATGCCGCGGGCCTCGGCCAGCGCAATCCAGCGGCGGGTGGCCGCGTGCCCGCCCAGCAGCGTGGGCTTGAGCACCACGTAAGCGGGGCGCACCGCGTCGAGCAGCGCGGCCTGGCGGGCGGGGTCTTCCACGCCGATGAGCTCTTCGTCGAGCGCAATGGGCAAGGGCGAGGTGCGGCACAGCTCGGCCAGGGCCGCCGGTTGGCCGGCCGCCATGGGTTGCTCGATGGAGTGAATGCCGAAGGCCGCCAGCTGCGCCAGCTTGTGCGGGGCATCGGCCGGGGCAAAGGCGCCGTTGGCGTCCACGCGCAGCGTGAGGCGCTCGGGGCCGGCCGCGGCCCGGATTTCGGCCAGCAAGCCTAGCTCCGTCTCAAAGTCCAGGCTGCCAATTTTAAGCTTCAGGCAGCGGTAGCCGGCGGCCAGCTTTTGCTGAATCTGCTCGCGCATGAACGGGGCGTCGCCCATCCACACCAGCCCGTTGATGGGCAGCGCGGCCGCGCCCCGGCTGAAGGCGTTGTCATACAGTTGCCGGCGGCCGCCGCGGGCCAGGTCGAGCAGGGCCGTTTCGAGGGCAAACACCAGCGACGGCAGCCCCGGGCCCACAAAACCCGGGGCCTCGGCCACGGCGAAGGACGCAAACGCGCCGGCGTTGAACCGCTCGCAGAGCCGGGCCACGGCGGCCGGAAAATCGGGGCCGTATTCGGGGCTGAGGCCGGCCAGGGGCGCGGCCTCGCCCAGCCCCACGGCGGCGGGGCGGGCGTCGTCGGTGAGGTGCAGGTACCAGGCCACGTGTTCGGCCAGCGCCCCGCGCGAGGTGCGGGCCGGAAAGTTGAAGCGCAGGGCGCGATGCAAAAAGCGGAGGCGAAGCATGCCGCAAAGATGCGCGACAAGCTTCGCCTCCGCTTTCGGAAAGTGCGTTGATTTTTACTTGGTGGCCGAGGGGCTGGTCTTGCCCCGACGGCTCACCAGGCCGCCCTTGCGGCCGGCGTCGCGGGCTTCTTCGGCCGAGAAGCGGTGGCCGCGGCCGCTGGCGTGCGAGGCTTTGCCGCCTTCGCTGGCAATGCGGCGCTGGGTTTCGGGGCTCATGGCGGCAAAGCCGCGACGGCTTTTGGTGCCCACGCGGTTGGCAGGGCGAGTGGCCGACTTGGTAGCGGCGGCGGGGGCGGAAATGGAAGCTGTTGCCATAGTAGTGGTGTGAGAAAGGATTGAATGAAAACAATTACCTGACGCAATGGTAGGAATTCATGCGCCGTAATCCTACCCTGATTCAAGGGTTTAGTTGTGATTTAGAGGGTAAAAACACATAAATACCACTTAGTACTGAGGAGCTTCTACGTAGTAATTGGCGGTGCCTGCGTGTTTATGTACGCCGTTGCGGCGAGCCGCTGCGGCCACATTTCCCCGGGTAGCTGCAACCTGAACGGTGCTACGCCGGTTAGTGGACCGGTGCCCTCCTGTGGGCGCCACCGCTTTATGCCCCAACTCGACGTTGCGCCGGTGGCCCCCGTGGCCACTTCCTGGCTGGCCCGCTACCACGCCGTGCGCGCCCAAAGCCAAGCCCTGTGCGCGCCCCTGCTGCCCGAAGACACGGTGGTGCAGCCCATGCTCGACGTGAGCCCGCCGAAGTGGCATCTGGCCCACACCACCTGGTTTTGGGAAACGTTCTTGTTGAAGGAGTACGCGCCCGGCTACCAGCTTTTTCACCCGGACTACGCCTTTCTGTTCAACTCCTATTACAATTCGCTGGGCTCGCGCGTGAACCGTGCCGACCGGGGCACGCTCTCGCGCCCGCCGCTGGCCGACGTGCTGGCCTACCGCGCCCACGTCGACGAGGACCTGAGCACGTTGCTGGACGAGCGCGCCGACGAGCTGCCCGCCGCGTTTTTTGCGTTGCTGGAGCTGGGCCTGCAGCACGAGCAGCAGCACCAAGAGCTGCTGGCCACCGACATCAAATACATTCTGAGTACCAGCCCGCTGGCGCCAGAGTACTTGCCCGCCACGCAGCTTCCGGCGCCGGCGGTGCACGCCGCGCCGCCGGCCTGGCTGCCGGTGCCCGGCGGCATTTACCGGATTGGCTTTCAGGAGGAGGGGTTTTGCTTTGATAATGAGCTGGCTGCCCACGAGGTACTTATTGCGCCCTTCGAGCTACAAAACCGCTTGGTGACCAACGCTGAGTATTTGGCGTTCATCGAAGCCGGGGGCTACCGCAACTTCCGCTACTGGATGGGGGAAGGATGGGACCTGGCCCAGGCGCAGGGCTGGGGGGCCCCGCTGTACTGGGTGCAAAAAGACGGCCAGTGGCACCGCTTCACGCACAACGGCCTGCAGCCCGTGGACGGGGCCGCGCCGGTCACGCACGTCAGCTTTTACGAGGCCGATGCCTACGCCAACTGGGCCGGCGCCCGCCTGCCCACAGAAGCCGAGTGGGAAACCGCGGCCCGGCACTTTGGCGCCACGCCCGCCCGGGGCACCTGGCTCGAAAGCAGCCGCTTCGACCCCCAGCCGCTGCCCGCCGACGCGGACCCCGCGCAGTGCCACCAGCTGCTGGGCGACTGTTGGGAATGGACCTACTCGGCCTACCACGCCTACCCCGGCTACGTGCGCGCCGCCGGCGCCCTGGGCGAGTACAACGGCAAGTTCATGGTGAACCAGTTGGTGCTGCGCGGCGGGTCCTGCGCCACCCCCGAAAGCCACATTCGCGTGAGCTACCGCAATTTTTTTCACGCCGACAAGCGCTGGCAGTTCACCGGCATCCGGCTGGCCCGCTGAGGTAGTACGTGTTTCTTTAGGGCTTCCCTCGGAAGAGGGAGGCCCTTTTGCCATCTTTGCCCGGCGTCGCCTGGGCGCCCTTGCAATCTATTCTGCTGCATGACGACTTCTTCCCTGTTGAACCCTTCCGTAGCCGAACTGGCGCAGCACGTGGCCGAGGGCCTGCGCAAAACGCCCAAAACCTTGTCGTCGATGTATTTCTACGACGACGCGGGCAGCCGCTTGTTCCAGCAAATCATGGACTTGCCGGAGTATTACCCCACGCGGGCCGAGTTTGCCATCTTTCGGGAGCACGGCGCGGCGCTGGCGGCGGCCCTGAGCCCGGGGGCGGGCCAGGCGTTTTCGCTGGTGGAGCTGGGCGCCGGCGACGGGGCCAAGACCAAGCTGCTGCTGCGCGAGCTGCTGGCCGCCGGCACCGAGTTCACCTACGCGCCGGTCGATATTTCTTCGGGGGCCATGGTGGGGCTGGTCGACACGCTGCGGCGCGAGCTGCCGGCCCTGCGCGTGGCGCCGGTGGTGGAGGACTACGCCACGGCCCTCACGCAGCTGCGCACCTGGCCCGGCAGCAAGGCCGTGCTGTTTCTGGGGTCCAACATCGGCAACTTCGGCCCCAACGAGCGGCTGAATTTCCTGCGTCAGCTGGCCGCGCCCCTCGCGCCCGCCGACCGCCTGCTCATCGGCTTTGACCTGCAAAAAGACCCGCGCCGCATCCGCGCCGCCTACGACGACGCCCAGGGCGTGACCGCCGCTTTCAACCTCAACCTGCTCACCCGCCTCAACCGCGAGCTGGGCGCCGATTTCGACCTGGCGCACTGGCAGCACTACACCGACTACAGCCCGCTCACCGGCGCGGTGCGCTCTTTCCTGGTGAGCACCCGCGCCCAGCAGGTGCGCTTCGCGGCGCTGGACGAAACCGTTGCGTTTGCCGCCTGGGAGGTCATTCATACCGAAAATTCGTACAAATTCACGCCGGCGCAAATCGAGGCCCTGGCCGCCGAGGCCGGCCTGCGCGTGGTGCAAACCTTCACCGATGCCGCCGGCGATTTCGCTGATGTGGTGCTGGCCGCCCAGCCCGACTAACTTGCCATGAACACGCCCCTTGCGACGGTAAGCCTGGCCTCGGGCTATGGCCATTTTGCGGTGCCTGCAGTGGCCCTGCACGCCGCCCAGGCCGCCCTGGCCGCCGCCCACAGCCAGCACACGCCGCTGGCCGTGGCGCCCCCCGCCGGCCTGCCCGAGCTGCGCGAAGCCCTGGCCCAGCGCTACCGCCAGCGCGGCGCCCCCGGCGTAGCGGCCGAGCAGGTGGTGGTGACCAGCGGCGCCAAAACCGCCCTCTTTGCCGTGCTGAGCGAGGTGCTGACGCCCGGCGACGACGTGCTGATGCCCACGCCCAACTGGTTTGGCTTTGTGGAGCTGGTGCACCGGGCCGGCGGCGCGCTGCGCACGCTGCCCCTGTCGGCCGCCAACGGGTACGCCCTCACGCCGGAGGCCCTGCGGGCCGCGCTCACGCCGGCCACCCGGCTGCTGCTGCTCAGCAACCCCAACAACCCCACCGGCCGCGTGTACTCCCGCGCGGAGTGGGCCGGGCTGCTGGCCGTGACCGCCGACTTTCCGGCGCTGTGGGTGCTCAGCGACGAGATTTACGAAGGCATCTGCTTCGGGGCCGAGCCGGTGCCCACGCTGCTGGCCTGGCCCGACCCGCCCGGCCGGCACGTGGTGGTGAGCGGCTTCTCGAAATCGCTGGCCCTGGCGGGCTGGGGCGTGGGCTGCCTGGTGGCGCCGCCCGAACTGGCCCGCGCCGTCGCGGCCCGGCTGTTTGCCACGGGCGTGGCGGTGCCGGTGCCCAGCCAGGCCGCCGCCCTGGCCGCCACCCGCCACGCCGACGAAATCAGCCAGGCGCTGTGCGCGCAGCTGCGCCCCAACCGCGAGCGGCTGCTGGCTGCGCTGGCCGCGTTGCCGGGCGCCCCGGCTGTGGTGGCCCCGGAGGGCACGTACTACGTTTTTGCCGATTTTACCCGGTTTCTGGCGCCGGGCCTGCCCGCTGCCGAGGCCTCAGCGCAGTTGGTGCGCCGGCTGGCGGAGGCGGGGGTGGAAGTGGTGGACGGCGCCAGTTGGGGCGCCGCGGGCTTCGTGCGGCTGTCCTATGCCGTAGCGCCCGAGGCGTTGGAGGTGGCGGTGCAGCGCATCGGCTCCGTGGTGGCGCCGGCGCAGGACTAGCCGCCGGTTTTCCGGGGCTTGGCGGCGGTACCCGTACCTTTATCGGCCTTTTGAAGGCGAAAAATATGTTGCAGAATATCCGGCCGCACCTGCGGCCCACCTTGCTGTTGGCCTACCCCGTGGTGCTCTCCCAACTGGGGCACATCCTGGTGGGCTTTGTCGATTCGGTGCTGGTGGGGCGCACGGGCACGGTGCCACTGGCGGCCGTGAGCCTGGGCGTGAGCAGCACCACGGTGCTCATGATACTGGGCATCGGGCTGAGCATGGGCAGCGTGCCGCTGGTGGCCTCGGCCCACGGGCGGCGCGACCTGCCCGACCTGGGCCGGCTGCTGGCCTCTTCGGTGTGGCTGAGCGCGCTGGCGGGCCTGCTGCTGGCCGGGGTGGGGCAGGTGGTGCCCTACCTGCTGCATTACCTGGGCCAGTCGCCGGAGGTGGAGGCCCTGGCCGCGCCGTGGGTGCGGGTCATCAGCTGGTCGCTGCTGCCGCTGATGGTATACCAGGGCTTCCGCGAGTTTGCCGAAGGCCTGGGGCTGACGCGGCAGGCCATGTGGCTGTCGGTGCTGGCCAACGTGGTGAACGCCCTGCTGTGCTACGCCCTCGTGTTTGGCCACTGGGGCGCGCCCCGCATGGGGCTGATGGGGTCGGCCTGGGCCACGCTCATTGCCCGCGTGCTGATGGCGGTGCTCATGGCGGCCTACGTGCTGCTGGCGCCGCGCCTGCACGAATACCGCGCCGCCGTGACGCGCTGGCTGCCGGATGCCGCCACGTTGCGCCGGCTGTTCGACATCGGCGCCCCCATCGGGGTGCAGATGGCGTTTGAGGTCGGGGCTTTTGCCGCGTCGGCCATCATGATTGGCTGGCTGGGCGCCACCACGCTGGCCGCGCACCAAGTGGCCATCAACCTGGCTTCCATTACCTACATGGCGGCCAGCGGCATTTCGGCGGCGGCCACCATTCGGGTGGGAAATCTGTTGGGGAGCGGGCAGCTGGCCGAGGCCCGGCAGGCCGGCTTTGCGGCCTACGTGCTGGGCTTTGCCTTTATGGGCACCATGGGGCTGCTGTTTGTGGTGGCCCGGCAGGCGGCGCCGCTTATGTACACCCACGACCCGGCCGTGGTGGCGCAGGCGGCTTCGTTGTTGCTCATCGCCGCGCTGTTTCAGGTGTCGGATGGCTTGCAGGTGGTGGGGCTGGGCGCCTTGCGCGGGCTGGAAGACGTGAAGGTGCCCTCCGTGGTGGCGCTGTTGGCGTATTGGGCCGTGGCGTTGCCGCTGGGCTATTTCCTGGGGTTCCGGCTGCACCTGGGCGCGCCGGGCGTGTGGACGGGCTTGCTGGTGGGCCTCAGCATTGTGGCCGGCGTGCTGCTGCTGCGCTTCCGCCGAGAAACCGCGCCCGGTGCTCCGCTAACGGCGGCCGCACGGGCCGCTGCGCCATAGCGCGGGAGGGAAGCCAAGAGCAAGAGAAATTCAGAAAATAGGCTAATTTTAGCGCGGTCATTGATTTAGATGCGCTGACACGCAGTTTAATTAGTACTTATCCATTATTTCCTATGTTCTCTTTTCTGACTTCGTTCTTGGTTGTGGCCAGCTGGCTGCAAGCGCCGGCCGCCAAGCCTGCGCCCGCGGCCAAACCGGCCGCGGCGCCCATCGAATGGTCGGCCGCGCGCCCGCTCACGGTGGCCGACTTTCTGGGCCGGCCCGGGCCTTCCGACCGGCTGGCCGCCCTCACCACTTCCGACCTGAAGGCCGACGCGGCCTGCCGAGACTTCGTGTTTTCGAGCACGGTGCACGCCACCTTCAACCCCAACACGTCCTGGATTCGCAACCCGGCCGCCATCACGCCCACGCTGCTGCGCCACGAGCAGGTGCATTTCGACATCACGGAGGTCTACGCCCGCATCATGCGCCAGAAGCTGCTGGTGTTTGCGGCCAAAGCCAACTGCGAAAAGCTCCAGCCGGGCTTCAACAACGTCACCAAGCTGGTATACGACCAGTGGGACCGGGAACAAAACCGATACGACGCCGAAACCAACCACGGCCTCAATACCGCCAAGCAGGACTATTGGGAGAAGCAAACCCAGATTAAGCTGGCCCAGCTGGCCACGTTTGCCTCGAAGTAGCCGGCGCTTTGCATAACCGTTTTAAGATGCCTGCATCCGATTTAACCTGGGCCGAATTTGAGCGCGTGGACCTGCGCGTGGGCACCATCCTCGAGGCTCGCCCTTTTCCGGAGGCGCGCCGGCCGGCCTACCAGCTGCTCATCGACTTCGGCCCGGAAATCGGCCTGAAAAAGTCCAGCGCTCAAATCACCCACCACTACACGCCCGATACCCTGGTGGGCCGGCAAGTGCAGGCCGTAGTCAATTTTCCGCCCAAGCAGATAGGGAAATTTCGCTCCGAAGTGCTGGTGACGGGTTTTGCCGATGCCGACGGGCACATTGTGCTGGCCGCCGTGGCCGGCCCCGTGCCCAACGGCAGCCGCCTTATTTAGCCAGCGAGGCCGCGTTTTCGGGCAGGGCCTGGGTGGCAGGGGCCACGGGGCCCACTTTGGCGGGTTCCAGCTTTTCGGTTCGCTTGTTCAGCGTGTCGATGACGGCGCCGTAAATTTCGGACAGGTCCTTGCCGTGGATGCCGTAGTAGCGGTAGCTGCGCTGAAACGCCGAATCGGTTACCTCGCGGTTCCAGAGCAGGGCCTTGTGCTGGGCCTGGTACAGGGCGCGGGCTGAGTCTTGCGGCAGCCGGCTGTTTTCGACGCGCGCTTCGAGCACGTGCAGGTCGGCCAGCAGGCGTATCATTTGGTCTTTGGGCAACAGGTCGGCGGGCTTGGTCGGCTCTTCGGGGCGCTGGCAGCCGGGGCTGGCCAGCAGGAGCGGGGCCAGCAGCAGGCCCAGGCAGCGACGGCAGAAGGTTTTCACGGGCGCAAAGTTACGCCCGCGCCGTAGCTTCGCGGAAGGTTGACAGACTCAGCGGACGTCCTGCGCATCTGGCGTCCGCGCAGTCGAAGCAGCTCTAGCGCAGCAGTGGGTGAGGCATTGCGCGGCAGAGATGCTTCGGCTGCGCGCCGCATAACCTTTTATGCCTCCTTCCGGCCCCCTATGACCACCCCTCTCACCGACCTGGTGCGCCGCCTGCGCCACCTCGAAATCCGCATCCGCAAGGCGGTGGAGGCCCAGCTGCAGGGCGATTTCCACTCCGTGTTCAAGGGCACGGGCCTGGAATTCGACGACGTGCGCCTGTACCAGTACGGCGACGAAGTGCGCGCCATCGACTGGGCCGTGTCGAGCAAGGGCCACGGCACCTTCGTCAAAACCTACAAGGAGGAAAAGGAGCAGCAGGTGCTGGTGCTGCTCGACGTGAGCGCCTCCCTGGACGTGGGCGACGGCCAGCGCCGTAAGCTCGACGTGGCCCGCGACATTGCCGGGCTGCTGGCGCTGTCGGCGGCGCGGCAGGGCTCGGCCCTGGGCCTGTTTGCGTTTTCCGACCAGAAAGAGTTGTATTTGCCGCCGGCCAAAGGCTCGCGGGCCGTGTATGCGCTCATCAACCGGCTGTTTTCGCTGGTGCCGGCCTCGCGGGGCACGGGCGTGGGCGCGGGCATCCGCCAGGCGCTGGGCCTGCTGAAGCGCCGCAGCCTGGTGGTGCTGATTTCGGACTTCATCGACGGCAGCTACGAGCGCGAGCTCACCATGCTGGCCCAGCGCCACGACCTGATAGTGGTGCAGCTGCGCGCCCCGCGCGAACGCCGTTTTCCGGCCCTGGGCATCATTCCGCTGCGCGACGCCGAAACCGGCCAGGTGCGCTGGGTCAACACCTCGTCGTCGGATTTTCGGGCCAGCATCGAGTCGGTGGCCGACCGCCAGGAGGCCGAGCTGGTGAACCTGTGCCGCCGCACCCGCACCGGCTTCCTGGCCCTGAGCACCGAAGGCGACTTCGTGCCGCAGCTCGTGAACTTGTTTCGCCACCGCCAACAGTCCGGTCGCCGTGGGTAAAGATTTTCAGTTCTCGAGAAGGGGCAGGCCGTCGTGCTTCGCGGCGCTTGGCATGATGGCATTCTCGGCATTCAGCACCGTTGTAATGGCCCAAACCGCGCCCTTGGCTGCACCCGAAGGCCGTTTTCTGAAGCAAACCGTGCGGGTGGGCGAGCCCTTGGACTACGAGCTGCGCTATGAGCACGCCCCCGACCTGGAAGTGGTGTTCCCGGACTCGCTGGCCCGCTTCGCGCCGTTTGAGTACGTGGGCAAAACCTATTTCCCCACGCGCACCCGCCGCGGCCGCAGCCTCGACCGCACCGTGTACCACCTGCGCACCTTCCGTCTCGATTCGGTGCAAACCCTGGCCCTGCCGGTGGCCGTGCTGCAAGGCGACGATACGCTGAGCGTGCTGCCCCCGCCCAGCCGCGTGCGCCTGCGCCGCACCGCGCCCGTGGCCACGGGCCAGCAGCTGCCGGCCTTGCGCCAAAACCTGGCGCTGGTGCCCGTGGAGCCGGTGTTTAATTATCCTTACTGGATTGCGGGGGCCTTGGCGGTGTTTCTGCTGCTGGCGGGCAGCGCGGCGCTGTTTCGGCGGCCCCTCACGCGGCGCTACCAAGCCTACAAGCTGCGCAAAAACCACGGCTACTTCCTGGCGCAGTTTGCGCGCCACGTCGAGCGGTTCGACTTGTCGCGCTCGGCTACCAACGTGGAGCGCGCCGTGGTGCTCTGGAAAAACTACCTCGCCGGCCTCGAAAACAGCGGCCTGAACTCCTTCACCACCCGCGAAATCGTGGCCTATTTCGAAAACGACGCCGACGTGCGCAAAGCCCTCACGGCCACCGACAAAGTGATTTACGGCAATCTGCAAAGTGAAGACGCCAAGGAGGTAGACCGCGCGTTTCAGCGCCTGCGGGGCTTTGCCGAGCGCCGGTACGCCTCGGTGGCCCAGGTAGGGTAGGCGAGATGGGGGCACCTCACGTGCGCCTCACCCCCTGACCCCCTCTCCTCAGGGAGAGGGGGCACCGGCAATGCGTGGACGTCTGGCTCCCCCTCTCCCTTGGGAGAGGGGGCCGGGGGGTGAGGCGAACGTGAGGCGCCCCGCCAGAACGAAGCAAGCCAGCTGCTTTGCGGCGCGCTGCTGCTGTTCTGGCGGCATGACGTTCTTTTGCGGTTCGTATTATATTTCAATTGAACGACCTATTCAACCTTTTGCGCTACGCCACGCTGGCCAGCTACCAGTGGCAGCAGCCGCGCTTGCTGCTGCTCATGCTGGCCGTGCCGCTGCTGTTTGGGCTGCGGCGGGTGCTGGCGCGGCGCCGGCCGCGGGTGGGCGTGGCCTTTGCGCCCGGCGCGCGCCCGCGCGACTGGTCGGCGGCGCTGCGCTTTTTGCCCGATGTATTGCTGGGGTTTGCCCTGTGCTTTGGCATTGTGGCGCTGGCCCGGCCGCAGCGCACCGATGAGCGCGTGGAGCAGTCGGGCCGCGGCATCGACCTGGTGCTGGCCCTCGACGTGTCGGGCTCGATGGAAATTGAAGACCTGCGCCCCAACCGCCTCGAAGCCGCCAAGCGCATTGCCGCTGACTTCCTCAAAACCCGCGTGGGCGACCGCCTGGCCCTAGTGGCGTTTGCGGGCGATGCCTATTCACTGGCCCCCCTCACCACCGACTACGACCTGCTGCGCGAAGACCTGAGTGGCCTGAAAGTGGGCATGATAGCCAACGACGGCACCGCCATTGGCACGGCGCTGGGCGTGGCCACCAACCGCCTGCGCGAGTCCACGGCGCGCTCGCGGGTGTGCATCCTGCTTTCCGACGGCGAAAACAACGCCGGCAGCCTCGACCCGCTGCTGGCCGCGCAGCTGGCGCACGCTTTCGGCATCCGCATCTACACCATCGGGCTGGGCAAAGACGGTTTCGTGCCCTACGGCAAGGGCCCCGATGGCCAGCAGCGCTACGTGCAAACCCGCCTCGACGAAACCACCATGCGCCAGTTGGCCTCGGCCGCCGAAGGGCGGTTTTTTCGGGCCACCGACACGGCCGGGCTGCGCGAGGTGTTCAACCAAATCAACCGGCTCGAAAAGTCGGAAATCAAGCAGCTCCGCTTCCGCAACACCAAAGACTTCTACCGGCCCTACCTGTGGCTAAGCATCGCGCTGTGGCTGGCCTGGCTGGCCCTGAAAAGCACGTTTCTGAGCAATCCGCTGGAAGACTAAAAATTAGTGAGCAGTTAACAGTTAACAGTGAGCAGTGTCGCCCCGTCTGCTGTTGAATTGTTCACTGTTAACTGCTCACTGTTAACTGAAAAATATGTCCATCGCCGATAACATTCACCGCATCGACGCCGAATTAGCCGGCACCGCCGCTCGCCTCTGCGTCGTCACCAAAACGCACCCCGTCGAAAAGCTGCAGGAGGCATACGACGCCGGCGCCCGCTGCTTTGGCGAAAATCGGCCCCAGGAAATGGCCGCCAAGCAGCCCCAGCTGCCCGCCGACGTGGAGTGGCACCTCATCGGCCAGCTGCAAACCAACAAGGTGAAGCTGCTGGCGCCCTTCGTGCACACCATCCAAAGCATCGACAGCTTGAAGCTGCTGCGGGAAATCGACAAGCACGCGGCCGCCAACAGCCGCACCATCAGCGGCCTGCTGCAATTTCACATCGCGCAGGAAGAAACCAAATCGGGCCTGACGCTGCCGGAAGCCGAGGAACTACTCAAATCAGAAGAGTACAAGCAGCTGCGGCACGTGCGCCTGACCGGCGTGATGGGCGTGGCCACCTTCACCTCCGACGAGGCCCGGCTGCGGCAGGAGTTTCGGGAGCTGCGCGGCTACTTCGAGCGCCTGAAAGCCGCGTATTTTGCCTCTGAGCCCGCATTTCGCGAAATATCCATGGGCATGAGCGGCGACTACCGGCTGGCGGTGGAGGAGGGGAGCACCCTGGTGCGCGTGGGCAGCGCCATTTTTGGCAGCCGGGGCTAGCCGTGTCCCCAAGCCGCAACCCTCTCCGCCGGCTGCCGGAAACCACGCCGGCGCAAGCGCAGCGGTAGAAATTCTCCTATCTTCCGTCCTCCGACTGCTGCCTTAATTCCCCCCAATGTCCACCGCTACCTCGTCTTCGCTGCCCCCGCCGGCCATTGCGGCCAACCAGCACATCTACGACGACTACTTTGAGGAAGACTTCACCCGGACGGTGGACGACAACATTCTGCAGCTGCTCGACCGCGTGTGGTTTCGCTCCGAGCTGGTGGGGTTCGAGAACTTTCCGCAGCGCAACCGCCCCGACCGGCCCCTGATTTTTGCCTCCAACCACTCGGGCATGGCTTTCCCCTGGGACGCCATGGTGGCGCTGTCGCACCTGTTTCGGCAGCTGCCCAAAACCAGCTCGCTCAGCGACTTGCCGCGCCCGCTCTCGGCCCCGCTGCTTTCGCAAACGGCCCTGATGAACCCCTACCTGGTGAAAGACTTCTGGAAGAAATGCGGCTGCGTGGACGCCACGACGCTGAATTTCGAAACCATGATGTACTACCAGGACCACAACCTGATGCTGTACCCCGAGGGCGTGCCCGGCATCGGCAAAGGGTTCAACCGCAAGTACCAGCTGCAGCGCCTGGCCACCAGCATGGTGCGCCTGAGCCTGCAGCACGGCACCGACATCGTGCCCTTCTACACCATCAACGCCGAATACCTGAATCCCTACGCCTACAGCTGGGATTGGGTCAACAACCTGACCAAGAAAATCGGCATCCCGTTTTTGCCGCTCACGCTGCTGCTGCTGCTGGTGCTGGTGCAGCCCTGGGCATTTTACCTGGCGTTTCCGGCCAAGCTCATCTTCGTGATGGGCACCCGCATCCGTCCTTCTGACCTCACCGCCAAAACCACCGACGAGCTCACCCGCGAGGAGTACCTGGCCCTGAGCGAGCAAATCCGTCAGCAGATGCAGGCCGAAATGAACGCCGCCGTGCTGGCCCACGGCCAAAAGCCCTACCGCTGGGGCGAATTGTGGCAGCGCATCAAGGAAAACCGCCGGTTCTTCCCGTTTTTCCTGCCTTTCGCCTGGCCCGCCATGTTCACCGAATTTGAACGGCTGTACGTGAAAGAGGGCAAGCGCAATTTTCGGATGAAACTCGACCAGCCCGGCGCCTGGTTGCGTATGCTGTGGCGTAACCCCATCACGCTGGCCTACTTCGTGCCTTTGCTCGGCTGGATTCCGCTGGCCATCAAAGGCTACCGCGGCAATAAGCTCGGACAAAAACCGTGAGTTATTTGCCCCATGTAGAGACGCATACTTGCGTCTCATCGTTGAACGATAACCGACTTGCGACTCCCGACCTGCGCTGCCGCCGAGACGCCAATATGCGTTTCTACGCTACCTATTATCCCCTCCCAAATCCCACCCAATGCCCTCGTTTCAGCACTTGCTGCTCAAGCAGTTCCTTACTGCGGCGGCCGCCCCATTAGCCCGCCGCAAGCCCAGCGTGGGCGCCATGCGCCTGGCCATGGAAGCCGGTTCGCTCTTCCAGTTTATGCCCTGGCACGTGCATATGGATAGCTTGAAGCTGGACAACCGCCTGGAAGCCGAGTGGCTGCGGCCGCGCGGCGCGCACCCCACGCGCGTGCTGCTCTACCTGCACGGCGGCGGCTACGTGCTGGGCTCGCTCAACACCCACCGCAGCCTGGTGGGGAGCCTGGCCCAGCGCAGCGGGCTCAACGTGCTCACCATCAACTACCGGAAGGCGCCCGACCACCCGTTTCCGGCGGCGCTCGACGATGCCAAGCGCGCCTACCGCTGGCTGCTGCGCCACGGCCACCAGCCGCACGACATTGCGGTGGCCGGCGACTCGGCCGGGGGAGGGCTAGCTTTGGCGCTGCTGCTGGCGCTGCGCAACGCCGGCGAGGCCCTGCCCGCCGCCGGCGTCGGCCTCTCGCCCTGGACCGACCTCAACCTGCCCATCACGGCCCTGCGCCGGGTAGCCCGCGAGGAAGGCCTGCTGCTCGAAGCCTTGCAAATGCGCACCTGGGGCCCACTCTACGCCCGCAAAACGCCGCTCACGCACCCGCTGCTCTCGCCGCTGCAAGCCGACTTGCACGGGTTGCCGCCGCTGCTCATCCAGGTGTCCACGGCCGAAGTGCTGTACGACGACGCCCTGCGGTTTGCCGACAAAGCCCGGGCCGCGGGCGTGCCCGTCACGCTGCAGCCCTTTGATGGGCTGGTGCATTGGTGGCACTTGTTCTGGCGCATCGTGCCGGAAGCCCGCCAGGCGCTCGACCAGGTAGCCAGCTTTCTGGAGAAAACATGGGCCGCGCCCGAAGCCGAAAACAGCGCCACCGGCGGGCGCAGCCGCACCTTGCGCCCGCAGCCGCGCCGCCGGCTGGCGGCCTAGGCAGCGAGGAGCCCGCGGCGCATTATCAGCAGCCGGAACAGGGCTGAATGAGAAAAAATAGCACTCAGCTAAATGATTTTGAGCACTTTTGCAGAAATACGGCGTACAAGACTCAACTATATTGCAGAGTGTTCGTAGGTTTGCACCAGAAATACTCGGCTTGCATACTACTTGTGGCCGTCAACTCGTTTTCCCTCAGTTGCTTCGCGTTTAACCCTTTCACTTCAATCCCCTTCAACCCCATGGAAGATTTGTTTAAAAAGTTCGTCAATGCCGGCGTCGGCTACATTGCTCAGGGCAGCAAGACGTTGCAATCCACCATTGAGAAGCTGGTGAAGGACAACAAGATGACCCAGGAGGAAGGCAAAAAAATCATCGACGACCTGATGAAGAGCGGCGAAACCAAGCGCGCCGAACTCGAAAAGCAGTTTCAGGGCCTGGCCGAGCGCGTGAAAAGCACCGTGGGCCTCGGCGACTCCAAGTCGAAAGCCAAGCCCGCCGCCAAAAAGCCGGCCGCTAAATCGGCTTCGGCCGCCAAGCCGGCCAGCAGCGCCACGGCCAAAGCCGCTGGCGCCACCAAAAAGGCGGCCGACAAGGTGAGCGCCGCCGCTGGCTCGGCGCAGAAATCGGCCGCGGCCAAAGCCGGTGCGGCCGCCAAGCCGGCCGCGAAGAAGCCGGCCGCCAAAAAGCCCGCCGCGGCTTCGACCAACGGCGAAGGCCAGGCGTAAGCTCGTCGGTTAAATTTTGACAAAAGCCCCGTTTGCGTTTCGTGAACGGGGTTTTTCGTTGCTAATCCGGCGCTGGCCCGAGGAGCGGCCGGCCCAAAGCGCTACATTCGCTGTCGATGTTCAAAAACACGATTTCTAACCTGTCCCGGATTCGGCAAGTGGCCGAGGTGCTGCTGCGCTACGGCTTCGAAGATGTGGTGACCACCACGCCGCTGCGCCGCCTCGTGAGCCAGAGCCGCCGCCTCAACTGGCAGCGCGCCGACCGGCAGGTGTTCGAAACCACGCGCTGGGAGCGGGTGCGCCTCATCATTGAGGAACTGGGGCCCACGTTCATCAAGCTGGCCCAGGCCATGAGCAACCGCGCCGACCTGCTGCCCGAAGCGCTGATTGACGAGTTTGAGAAGCTGCAAAGCAACGTGCCGCCCTTTGAAACGGCCGTGGCCCGCCAGATTATTGAGGAAGAGCTGGGCCGGCCGATTACGGAGGTATTCAGCGAGTTCGACGACACCACGCTGGGCTCGGCCAGCATTGGGCAGGTGCATCGGGCGCGGCTGCTCACGGGCGAGGAAGTGGTGGTGAAGGTGCAGCGCCCCGGCGTGCGCGAAAAAGTGCGCTCCGACCTGGCCTTGCTGCACGAGCTGGTGCGCCTGACCAGCGGCTTCCTGCAAAAGCAGGGCCTGGCCAACCCGCAGGACATTGTGGATGCCTTTGAGCGCAGCATGAGCAAGGAGCTGGACTATACCGCCGAAGCCCGCTCGATGGAGCAGTTTCGGAAGCTCTACGCCGACTACACCACGTTCTACATCCCGAAGCCGTTTCGGGAGCTGAGCACGGCCCGCATCCTGGTGATTGAGTTCGTGAGCGGCTGCAAAATCACCGACAAGGCCCAGCTGCAGGACTGGGGCCTGAGCCCCGAAGCCGTGGCCGAAAACGGCATGGACATCTACCTGACGCAGATTTTTGAGTTTGGGGTGTTCCACGCCGACCCGCACCCCGGCAACGTGCTGGTGCGGCCCGACGGCACGGTGGTGCTCATCGACTTTGGCATGGTGGGCCGCCTCACCAAGCAGCAGAAGTACGCGTTTGCGGGCGTGTTCATCGGCATGGCGCGGCAGGACGCGCGCAGCATGGCGCTCAACTTCCGCCGCCTGGCCCTCACGGCCGAGATACCCGACATGCGCGCGTTCGAGTCCGATTTGAGCCAGCTCATTGAAGATTTCGCCACGCTCGACGTGAAGGAAATGAGCATGAGCGACCTGGCCGACGCGCTCCAAACGGTCATTTACAACTACAAGCTGCAGGTGCCGGGCGCAGTGTTCCTCATTCTGCGGGCGCTGGTGATTCTCGAGGGCATCGGCAAAGTGTTGCACCCCAGCTTCAACACCTTTGAGTTTGTGCGGCCTTACGGGGCCAAGATTATTCGGGAGCAGTACTCGCGGCAAAACCTGCTCAGCGAGGCCGAATACACGGGCACGCAGCTGCTGGCCCTGCTGCAGACGCTGCCGTCAGACGTGCGCCAGATTGTGCGCAAAATCAGCAAGGGTGAGCTGCGGCTGAAGTTTGAGCTGGTGGGCTACCAAACCCTGCTGCGCAAAGCCGACCAACTCGTGAGCCGCACCATTCTGGCCTTGCTGAGCGTGGGCGGGCTGCTGTTTTCGGGCCTCTCGCTCCTGGGCCGCTATTCGCCCGACATGCCGTACCACCGCGGTGTGCCCGAAATAACCTGGTGGAGCCTGGGCGCCACGGGGTTTATGCTGCTGATTCTGCTGCTGCTCGGCACCGGCCGGCGGGAGAAATAGGGCCGCTGGCAGTGATGATTTCGTGGGAAAGCTGTCGTTAATCACGCCAGAGGCGGGCTCTTTGCCTCAACATGGAAAGTCCTTTGTTTTTATCAAAATGTGTGGAGTTTATTGCTGATAATTAGTGAATTACTATTGACGAAGCGGTATTCGCTAAAGTCCTGAAAAATGGAATTTAACGTTGCCTGCCGGTTTGCTGGACTTCTACCTTTCCGCCGTCTGTCGCTCATGACAGAATTTAATCCCAGCGGAAACCCCCATGAATACCGTTACCCTCGGAGCAGCCCAGCGCTATTGCGTTACTCTCTTTGCCTGCGCCCTGCTTAGTCCCGGCTTGTCCATCGCCCAAGGGCGCGTCAAAGCGCCCGAGCAGCTCGCAGACGAGACCTACGACACCCAAAAGACCCTCACGGTGGCCGTGACAAAGTTTGGAGAGGCGCGCACCGCGCTGGCGGGCTTCATTCGGCAGCGCGCGGTGCGGGTGCAGAAGCAGGAGGAAACCCCGGAGCAGCTCATTGCCGAGTTTGCGCTGCCCACCCCGTACCTGCTGCCCCTCGATTCGCTGGCCGCGTCGCTGGGCTTTGTGGTCGAAAACAACGTGAATGCCCACGACCTCAGCGGCCGCATCAGCGAGCTGCGGGCCGAAGAAAAGCGCACTGCCGACCAAATAGACGGCATGCAGCAACAGCTGGCCAAAAGTGCCCCCGAAGAACGCACCAGCCTGCGCCGCGACCTAGACCGGGCCACCGAACGCCTCCTGAACGTGCGCGAGCAGCAAGCCAACATTGCCGGCCACGCCCGCCAGGCCTACGTCACGCTGCGGCTGTACGACGAAGTAAGCTTTCCCACCGGCAACCGCCGCGTGAGTTTCGTGAACATGCCGGGCGTGGAATACGCCTACCTGCACCTCGACAACCCCAAGGCGGGCCTCACCAGCCCGGCCTATTCTGGCGTGGCGCTCAAGTACCTCGTCACGCGCGGCAAAAGCTACCTGAACCTGGGCATGTACCGCCCGGTGAGCGGCAACACCGGCGAAGAAGACTTCGTGAACGAGCTGTTTGTCATCAACTTCGGCCAAGACTTTTACCCGCGCAATTTTGGGCGCGGCCGGCGGCGCTATTTCAACCTCTACACCTGCTACCAACTGGGCGGCTTCATCCTGAACCGCAACAATGACCGGGGCACCGAATTCATCCCCAACCTGAACCTGGGCATAGGCGTCGAAATTTTTAAAAGCAAGCACGTGCTGCTCGACACCAAAGCCAGCTACTTTGTGCCGCTGCACGACCACAGCCGGGACCTGCGCGGCGTGCTGGGGCAGGCGGCGTTCAACTTCGTTTTCTGATAGGGAGTAGGGGCAGGTGGGTAGAGACGCGTATTCGCGTCTTGGCGTCGAACGACCGGCGTCTTGACCTGCTACCGCCCGTTTTTGTACTCGCTTCCGCAATTATTTGGCCTTGAAGCATTGTAGCCGCGCCGGGCGGGCCCGACCTTTGCGGCGTGGGCGCCATTTCTGCCCGCGTGCCTACATGTCTGCTTCGTTATTCGGCCGCGTAATTCTTGCCTTTTTTGGTATTTTACTGGGACTGATGCCACGCATTGCCGTGGCCCAAACGGCACCAACGGAACAAATGGTGCTGCGCGAAGCCAGCCTGCGCGCCGACACTGCCACCTATTCGCTCAGCCGCAACACGGTGCTGGTGCAAGGCACGCCAACGCTTTACTTCTGGTTTCGGCGCGACGATGAGACGCTGGAACTGCGCCTGTACCCGGCCAACACCGCCAACGCCAAGCCGCTGCGCCTGCGCCGCACGCCCGACTACCAGCAGCTCGATTCGCTGACGAAAGAAACCGACGGCGCCTTCCGCACCCGGCTCAAGTTTCAGAACCTGACCAGCAGCCAGTTTCTGCGGCTGGTGGTGGAGCAGGCCGCCGACTCGGCCGGGCAGGCGCCGCGCCGGCAGGTGGTGCCGCTGTTGCCGCTGGCCCGCACCACGCTGGCCCTGCGCGTGACGGATAATGAGCTGTTTGTGGGCGAAGAGAAGGTGTTTGAGCTCACCAGCTCCAACCCGCGCAACGTGCACGTGACGGGCGAATGGGTGCGCGGCCCCGAATTCGACTACCGCCTCGTGGCCGAAAGCAACGGCATGCTGCGCCTGCACGTGCTGCCCAACCAGCTGGGCCAGCGCACCCTGCAGCTCAAGCTGCAAACCGAGCGGCCCACGCTGCTGCCCGGCAACAAGCTCAGCTACCAGCTGCCGGTGCTGAAGCAGGAGTTCAACGTGAAAGCCAGCCGCCTGCGCTTCCTCTCGCCCGACCAGCGCAGCGTGACCATGGACGACGTGAGCCGCCGGCGCGGCGTGGAGCTGATACTCGACAACGGCCGCAGCTTCGAGCTGCACCGCACCTACCGCATTGAAGACCAGGAAGAACCGGGCGGGGCGCTCATTGCCGAAATCTACACCCGTCAGTACCTGAGCAACGACCGGGTGCTGTGTTATTTCCGCCCCTACAACACCCACCGCCAAACCGCCGGCTACCTCTACATCAAGGAAAACGACGCCCCGCGCTACCTCACCAACCTCGACATCACGCCCCAAACCGTGATTCGGAACGTGCAGGTGCTGCACCGCGGCGGCGAGTGGACCCCCGGCCTGAGCGTGAGCCCCGGCGAAACCGTGGACGTGCGCCTCGAAGGTGAGGGCCTGCAAAAAGCGCGCGTGTCGTTCGAAGACCTGCCGGTCATTCCTTCCGATTCTTCGGTGCGGACCGACGCGCGGCTGGTGTACCGGGTGCGCGTGCCGGTGAATTTCGACAAGCGCAAGAGCACAATTTACAACCTTGGCCAGCCCACGGGCTATGCGCTCAGCGTGCGTGAGTTTCAGCGGCCGCACCCCCTGGATTTTGTGTCCGTCACCTACGGCGACGCGGCCCGGCAAATCACGAAGCTCAACGGCCCGGTGCTGTACGACGGCACCATTCGCGACGTGGTGTTTCAGTTCAACCCGGCGGGCATCGACAAGGGCGAGCAGCTGTTTGGCAAGCAGTTTCTGAGCTTCGAAATCCGCACCGTGAATGCCAAAGGCGACCTGGTGGAGCTGCGGAATATTGACAACATCGTCATTTGCCCTGGCGACAATTCGCCCCGCGCCGCCTTCTACGCCGACAAGCAGTGCCGCACCGACCCGCTGAGCCTCAACGCCATCCTGAGCCGCAAAACCTACGACCTCGACGAGTGGAGCCGCATCCTGGTCACGGTGAAGCACCAGGCCAGCCAGTACGGCGAACCCGGCTACACCCAAACCGTGGAGCTGGTGCTCAAGCGCCGCTACAAATTCGACATCGACGTGAGCTTCCCGGCCGGCCTGCTCACCCGCAAAGAGAAAGAAGATAAATTTGGCGACCTGGGCGGTATCTCGCTGGCCACGCTGGCGCAATTCAGCTTCTACAGCCCCAACAAAATCAACCGCTTGCGTCCCTACAAAATCGGCGCCGGCTTCGTGGCCCTCAATGCCTTCAACCTAGGCAGCAGCACCGCCAACCGCGACTTGGGCGTCGTCATCCTCGGCTCGGTGTACCCCACGCGGCGTGAGGCCAAATTCACCTTTCCGCTCTATCTCGGCGGCGGCTATTTGCTGGGCACCACCCAGTGGTTTTTCATGCTGGGGCCAGGCATTGGGGTGAGGTTGTAAAAACCTCGTTAATCCAACGACGAAGTTGAAGGTTGTTCCACGTTTTCGATGTGAAGCAACCGGCTTATAGCAACTGCGATTCGCTGTGCTTCTGTGTGGGTTGCGTATGCGGCTACAATGCCAATAGGCGAATCTTTAACACTGAGAAGTACCTGCCAGCTTCTTTCAGTTGCTTTCCATCCAAGGTTAACTGGGTCGGTTGGCTTTGTTGCCACCAGTAGGTTATGCCCTTCCTGATACGGCCTGATAGTGAGGTGTGTAACAAGTGGTAGCGGTTGCCATTTCCCAATATGTAAACCCAGTATCCAGGTATATAGTCGATAGCGTTGTTTATCAGGCTCAAGTGTAAACCCTTCATGGTGAAAAACAACAGCTGAGAAAAATATAACGCTAACCGCTGACGCTATTCCAACAGCTACTGGCAAGGCGTTATCGACCCTATCTGTAAGCAGCGAAAACGATGGGATAAAGGCAGGTAGCCAAATGGCCATGCCTGCGCCAAAACCTTTGTGCCAATGTTCGGATAAAAAGGGCTTGCGAAGTATGCCGTCGTATTGATTTATCATAACAGAATTAATAAGCAGTTTTAAATAAAAAATAGCCCAGTTGCAAAGCTGGGCTATTTTTTATTTAAAACTTGGTACGGACCTTATTGTAATTTCATATCCGCAATAATCGCCTGAATTTTCTCGTGCGCCAGCCGTTGCGCTAGGTCAAAATCCACGGCTGATTTCAGCGGTTGCTTCACGCTGAAATAGAACTTGATTTTGGGCTCGGTGCCGCTGGGGCGGGCCGAGATTTTGCTGCCGTCTTCGGTGAGGAACTGGAGCACGTTGGAGCTTTCCACGCCGGTGTCGGTGGCCAGGCCGGTGCGCAGGTCGTGGATGCGGCCGGTTTTGTAGTCCCGGATTTCCACCACTTTCATCCCGGCGATGGTGGCGGGCGGGTTGGCGCGCAGGCTGGCCATCATTTCCTGGATTTCCTCGGCGCCGCGCTGGCCTTTTTTGGTGAGGGAAATCAGGTCTTCCACGTAGAGGCCGTACTGGGCGTACATCTCCACCATTTCCTGGTAAAGCGTGCGGCCTTTGTCTTTGGCCGCGGCGGCCATTTCGGCCACCAGCGCGCAGGCCGAGATGGCGTCTTTGTCGCGCACAAAATCGCCGATGAGGAAGCCGTAGCTTTCCTCGCCGCCACCGATGTAGGTTTCGCGCCCTTCGAGGTCGCGGATGAGGCCGGCAATGTACTTGAAGCCCGTGAGCGTGCGGTAGCTCTTCACATTGTAGTGGCGGGCAATGTCGCCCAGCACTTCGCTCGTCACGATGGTGTAAACAATGAAGTCCTTCGGCGTGGCCTGGCCGGCGCGGTGGCGGGCGCTCAGCAGGTAGTTGGTGAGCACGGCGGCCGTCTGGTTGCCGTTGAGCAGCACCCACTCGCCCTGGTCGTTTTTCACGCCCACGCCCACGCGGTCGGCGTCGGGGTCGGTGGCCAGCACGATGTCGGCGTTGGTGGCTTTGGCCTGGTCGAGGGCCAGCTGCATGGCGCTTTTCTCCTCCGGGTTCGGCGACTGCACGGTGGGGAAATTGCCGTCGGGCGTGGCCTGGGCCTGCACCACGTTCACGTTGGTGAAGCCAAACTCGCGCAGCAGGCCCGGCACCAGCGTGATGCCCGAGCCGTGGATGGGCGTGTACACGATGTTCAAATCGTGCTGCCGCTGAATGGCCGCGGGGTCGATGCTGAGCTGCTTAGCTTGGGCAAAATACCGGGCGTCCAAATCGGCGCCGATGCTGACGATTTTCGACGGGTCGGCCTGGAATTTTACCTCGCTTGGGCTCGTGATTTTGTTGACTTCGGCGATGATGTTCTGGTCGTGCGGCGCCACTACCTGCGAGCCGTCGTTCCAGTACACTTTGTAGCCGTTGTACTCCTTGGGATTGTGCGAGGCCGTGATGACGCAGCCGCTTTGGCACTCCAGCTCGCGGATGGCGAACGACAGCTCCGGCGTGGGCCGCAGGGCTTCGAAGAGGTACACGATGATGCCGTTGGCCGAGAAAATGCCCGCGGCAATTTCGGCGAAGGCGCGGCTGTTGTTGCGGCTGTCGTGCGCGATGGCGACCTTGATTTGCTGGCCGGGGAAGCTTTGCAGCAAGTAGTTGCACAGGCCCTGCGTGGCCATGCCCAGCGTGTAGCGGTTCATGCGGTTCGAGCCCGGGCCCATGATGCCGCGCAGGCCGCCCGTGCCAAACTCCAGGGTGCGGTAGAAGGCGTCGGTGAGCTGCTCGTCCTGCCCGCTGGCCTGCAGCTGGCGGATGGCGGCCTGAGTGTCGGCGTCGTAATCGGGCGTGAGCCAGGTGTCGATGGTGTGCTGAACTTCGGGGGTGAGGGGCATGGGGAGAAAGAATAGGGATTGGTAAGCCGGAAACGGGCCGTAAAGGAAAGTGTTTTGCCGGAAACGGCATGCCGGTGCCGGGCTCATTTTTCCGGCGCCGGACATCCGGGCCGCGCGGAGCTAGCGAAGCTCGATTTTGCGCGAGAAGCTGCCGGCCGCGGAATTCACCTGCAACACGTACAAGCCCGCTGCCAAGCCCGCCACCGCCAGTTCCTGCGTGGAGCTGCCGGCCGGTAAGCGCCCGTGGGCCACGGCGCGGCCCTGCAGGTCGCGCAACTCCAGGGTGAAGTCGCCGGCGAAACCACCGGCCCGCTCGATGCGCAGCGTGTGGCTGGCGGGGTTGGGCGCCACCGCAAACAAGCTGGCTTGCGCGGTGGCCGCGGCCGTGGGCACGGCCGCGCCCAGCCAGGGGCGCGTGTTCAGGGCATAGAGCCGCGCCGGAACCGTGACAATGGAATTTACCTGCTCATTGGAGATA
>NZ_JAELXR010000020.1:0-91975 GCF_016427455.1 Hymenobacter miniatus | reverse complement strand
AAGGCACGCTGTTTTCGCTCTACTTCCACGGCCTGCACCACGACGCCAAGTATTGGGACGCGCCCGAGGAGTTTCGGGCCCGCCGCTTTGCGCCGGGACAGGCGCGGCCGGTGCAGCCGTTTGCCTACGTGCCCTTCGGCGGCGGGCCGCGCCTGTGCATCGGCATGCAGTTCGCCCTCACCGAAATGCAGCTCGTCACGCTGGAGCTGCTGCGGCTTTTTGAGATAGAATGGGTAGCAGGGCAGCCACCCGCGACCATGCAGCCGCTCGTCACGCTGCGGCCGAAAGGCGATTTCCGGGTGCGGCTGCGTTATCTGTCATCCTGAGCGCCGCGAAGGACCTTCTCACGTCAGCACCGATTGAGTGGCTGCAAACTGTTCTTCGGTGAGAAGGTCCTTCGCGGCGCTCAGGATGACAGAAGGTTTAGTCGCTTACACAAACATGGGGTAAGCGTATTCGGAGGCGGGGATGGGCTCGGCGGCGGGCTGCACGCGGCTGAAGTGGTAGGTGAGCACCGGCGGGAAGGCGTGCGTGGCCACGGCCTCGGCAATGCTGGTGTGGAAGAAGCTGCTGAGCCCGGAGCGGGCGTGGGTGGGAATGACCACCAAATCGGCCTTCACCTGCTCGGCGTATTGCTCGATGCCGGTAGCGGTGCGGCTGGCGTTGACCTCGCTCATCTCGCACGGGGGCAGCTGCGCGAGCTGGGCGAAGGCCTCCATGCGCTGCCGGGCCGCAAAAGGGTCGCGGTCGCCCAGCACGTGCAGCAGGTGCAGCTTGGCTTCCGGAAAAGCGGCCAGCGTTTCGCGCAGCTGCTCGACGGCCTGGCCGGCCTCCTCCGAAAAATCGGACGGGAACACCACCGTCTTCACGGCAAACGGCACGTGCTGGTGCTTCACGGCCAGCACCGGGCAGGGCGCCAGCCGAATCATGCGCTCGGTGTTCGAACTCACAAAAAAGTGCTCCATGGCGCCGTGGCCCCGCGCGCCCATCACCACTAGGTCGATGTGGTGGCGCTCGATGGCTTTGAGAATGCCTGCGCCGATGGGGCCGGTTTTGAGGACCTCGCGCACCGGCACGGCGCCGGCCAGCGGGGCGCTCTCGGCCACGAGGGCCCGCAGGCGGCGCTTGGTGGCCTCCAGGAGCTTGATGGGGTAGATTTCGTCGATGCCCGGGCCGCCCAGGCTGCCGCCCAGCGTGCTGATGCCACTGCCGGCTTCGTCGAGGTCTTCGAGCACGTGGAGCAGGGTCACGGAGCCGCCGGTGTGGCGGGCCAGCTGCAAAGCCACCTCGTAGGCGTGGTGGGCTTCGGGCGAGAAATCGGTGGGCACCAGCAGGTTTTTCATGGCTGAAAAAAAATTAGGTCTCATCCGCCGTGAAAGCGCGGCCGCGTGGCCGGCGCTTGTTCCCGATGAATGTGACCTAATATAGTGATTTAAGCCCTAAAAGTCAAGCCCGTAGCTCGGCTGTATTGGCCGGATTCTCCCGCGCGTCTACTCCTTCAGCAGCTTGTTCACCGTTTGCTCGAAGCCGGCAATTTCTTCCTGGTAGTACTTGCCCGTGCCGGGCCCGGCAAAGCCCGTGTGAATCTTGCGCACGTTGCCCTTCTTGTCGAGGAAAATGGTGGTGGGGAAGGCCAGGAACTTGGCCAACTGCGGCAAGGACCGCGCCACCGAATCCTTATTGGAAACGCCCGCAAACGCCACGTCGTAGCCCATGTGGAACCGCTCGCGCATGTTGCGCAGTTTCGCTGCCGAGACCTTGTAGTCGGGGCTGCGCTCGTAGCCCAGGCCGATGATTTCGACGCCACGCGCCTTATTCTTCTCGTACCACGGGGCCAGGAAGTTGGTCTCGTCCATGCAGTTGGGGCACCACGAGCCCAGGATTTGCAGCACCACCACCTTGCCGCGGTACTTGGGGTCGGTGGGGGAGATGCTGCCGCCCTCGTACACGCTGGGGAACTTGAAGTTCAGCCGGCTTTCGCCCTTTTTGAGGTAGGTGAGCGTGTCGGCGTCGGGCAGCTTGGCCTTGGGGTCGGGCACGGCGCTCCAGGCTTCGTGGCCGGCTTTGCCGGAGTAAAAGTCGCCAATCAGCGTGTTGGGCGCGTATTCTTTGGTGATGTCAACGGGTTCCTTCGGCCCGTTGTGGGCCGCGAACAGGAAGGCGTGGCTGCCGTCGAAGGTGCTCAGCTTCAATTCCTGCCCGCTCACCTGGCCGCTGAGGTAGCGGTAGTCGCCGGTGGTGGTGAGGAAGGTGCCCAGCAGCTTATTGCCTTGCTGGGTGAACACGCCCGTGGCCGGGTAGCTCTCTTCGCCCTCTCCGAAAGTAGCCCGCCAGGTACCGCCAAAATTGCCAGATTTCTCCGCGGATTGAGCGGCCGGAAACAGGTCCTGCGCGCCTGCCGTGGCCGTGAAGGGCACGCGGTAGGGGTCTTTGGTGTCATACTTCACCCAAGTGCCTTTCAGCTTGTCCGCGCCATCGGCCCGCACCACCAGCGCGGCATCGAAGGCGTGCATGCGGATGGTGGTGGAGTCGCCGGCGGAGGTAATTTCCTCGCAGCGCAGGCGCTCCTCGCCGTTCAGGCCCTGGTTGATGAGGTAGACCACCGGCTTGCCGGCTTCGGTTTTTACCTCGAACAAGAAGGGGATTTCCTGGCCCTGGGTGGCCAGCACGCCGCGCCAAGGACCGGGCGTGAGCACCGGGGCCGTGCCCGTGCCCCCAGCGGCCGTTTCAGAAGTGGAAGTGTTGGATTGGCAGGCGCCCATGGCCAGGCCCACAGCGGCCGTGGCCGCGAGGCGAAGAAATACGTTGTTCATAAGTAGCCGCAAAAATGCAAACAGAAGCTCCACAACCGCGGCCTGGGCCAATAGGTTGCCGGCTGCTCCCACAAGCGCCCGCAAAAAGCGCCGGCAGCGCCTGCGGCGCGCGACATGACGAGAACTCACCCGAACGTCACTCACCAAACCGACGTTTAGCTTCCAAACAGCGCCCCCCGCAATTCGGCTAGGTCCTACTTGCTGGGAGTACTACATTTGCACCACCACTCTTTATTACCAAAGTATCCTATGGCTTTCGACCTGGAAATGATTCGCGCGGTGTACGCCGGCATGGGTTCTCGCATTGAGGCAGCCCGCGCCGCCGTGGCGCGCCCCCTCACCCTCACCGAGAAAATCCTCTACGCCCACCTCTACGGCGGCGAAGTAAAGCAAGCCTACGAGCGCGGCGTTTCCTACGTCGATTTCGCCCCCGACCGCGTGGCCATGCAGGACGCCACCGCCCAAATGGCCCTGCTCCAGTTCATGCAGGCCGGCAAAGCCACGGCCGCCGTGCCCTCTACCGTGCACTGCGACCATCTCATTCAAGCCAAAGACGGCGCCACCGCCGACCTGGCCGAAGCCAACGCCGAAAACAAGGAAGTGTACGACTTCCTGGCCTCGGTTTCCAATAAATACGGCATCGGCTTCTGGAAGCCCGGCGCCGGCATCATCCACCAGGTGGTGCTCGAAAACTACGCCTTCCCCGGCGGCATGATGATTGGCACCGACTCGCACACCCCCAACGCGGGCGGCCTGGGCATGATTGCCATCGGCGTGGGCGGCGCCGATGCCGTGGACGTGATGGCCGGCATGGCGTGGGAGTTGAAATTCCCGAAGGTCATTGGCGTGAAGCTGACCGGCAAAATGAACGGTTGGACCTCGGCCAAGGACGTGATTCTGCGCGTGGCCGGCATCCTGACCGTGAAGGGCGGTACCGGCGCCATCGTGGAGTACTTCGGCGAGGGCGCCGAAAGCCTGAGCGCCACCGGCAAGGGCACCATCTGCAACATGGGCGCGGAAATCGGGGCCACTACTTCGGTGTTTGCCTACGACGAGAAAATGGGCGACTACCTGCGCGGCACCGGCCGCGCCGAGATTGCCGAAGCCGCCGCCGCCGTGCGCCAGCACCTGCGCGCCGACGACGAGGTGTACACCCAGCCCGAGAAGTACTTCGACCAACTCATTGAAATCGACCTGAACACGCTGGAGCCCTACGTGAACGGCCCGTTCACGCCGGACGCCGCCTGGCCCATCTCGCAGTTCGCCGCCGCCGTGCGCGAGCACGGCTGGCCCGAGAAGCTGGAAGTGGGCCTCATCGGCTCGTGCACCAACTCCTCGTACGAGGACATCACCCGCGCCGCCTCCATTGCCGCGCAGGCCGTGGAGAAAGGCCTGACCGTGAATGCCGAGTTCACCATCACGCCCGGCTCGGAGCTGGTGCGCTACACCGTGGCCCGCGACGGCCTCCTCGACACGTTCTCGCAGATGGGCGGCGTGGTGCTGGCTAATGCCTGCGGCCCGTGCATCGGCCAGTGGGCCCGCCACACCGACGACCCCAAGCGCAAGAACTCCATCATCACGAGCTTCAACCGCAACTTCGCCAAGCGCAACGACGGCAACCCCAACACCCACGCTTTCGTGGCTTCGCCCGAAATCGTGACGGCCTTCGCCATCGCCGGTGATTTGACTTTCAACCCCCTCACCGACACCCTGCAGGGCGCCAACGGGCCCGTAAAGCTCGACGAGCCCCGCGGCGTGGAGATGCCCCCGCAAGGCTTCGCCGTGGAGGACGCCGGCTTCCAGGCGCCCGCCGCCGACGGTAGCGGCGTGCAGGTGCTGGTGAGCCCCAGCTCCGACCGCCTCGAGCTGCTTGAACCCTTCAAGCCCTGGGAGGGCGTGGACCTGAAAGGCCTGCGCCTGCTCATTAAGGCCCAGGGCAAGTGCACGACGGACCACATCTCGATGGCCGGCCCGTGGCTGAAATACCGCGGCCACTTGGACAACATCTCCAACAACATGCTCATCGGGGCCACCAACGCCTTCAACGGCAAGGCCAACGAGGTGTGCGACTACACCACCCAGGGCAGCGGCTACACCACCGTGCCCCAGGCGGCCCGCAACTACAAGGCCATGGGCATCGGCTCGGTGGTGGTTGGCGACGAGAACTACGGCGAAGGCAGCTCGCGCGAACACGCCGCCATGGAGCCCCGCCACCTCGGCGTGCGCGCCGTGATTGTGAAGAGCTTTGCCCGCATCCACGAAACCAACCTGAAGAAGCAGGGCATGCTGGCCCTGACCTTCGCCAACAAGGCCGACTACGACCTCATTGAGGAAGGCGACCTGATTGACATCCTGGGCCTGACCACCTTCACGCCCGGCCAGCCCCTGCAGGCCCGCCTGCACCACCCCGACGGCGACACCGACCTCATCACCCTCAACCACACCTACAACGAGGGCCAGATTGAGTGGTTCAAAGCCGGCTCGGCCCTGAACCTGATTCGCCTGATGGAAAGCGGCAGCGCGCAGATGTCGCAGAAATAAGCGGGTTGCAGTAGCAGCCTAAGCAGCAACGGCCGCCTCAGTTTCTGGGGCGGCCGTTTTATGTTGTTGCTCGTCTATTTTTGAATTGGATTTAATCGAATGATGAATGGTTATGGCTGAATCGCAACGATATAAAAGCGCAGTAATCATTGCCCTCTTGACTTTTCAAAGTACTTGTGCTTTTAGTCAAGGGTTACTTGCCAAGCGACGTCAACTAATTGTCGGTGCGTGGAGCCATTGCCAAGGGGTAGAGAAAATAGACACAACGGGGAAGTGCTTGGACAATGATTACTACACTAAGCACAGTGATTATTTTGTGTTCACTGCTGATGGTAAGTTTTACCAGAGCCAAGATGGAGTGAAAAGTGCAGGAGTTTGGAAATTGACGGAAGCAGAGTTGACGCTTGATTATAATGATACTCGCAATAGCATTAGCCCCCCATTTACACGACCAATTGCATGGGTAAATAATAGCCTGTTCTATGAAATAGGTCAAGAAGGTAAAGGTGGGGTATTGGTATTTACTTACTACAGGCGGAGAGCTAAGCCATAGAAGCTTCAAGAACATGCAATGCCCAATTGGGATGAATAAAGCAATAGTATTGCTACTTCTGCTGCTGTGCCACCGGCTGGCCGCCCAACCCGCCGCTCCCTACGGCAACAACCCCGCGGCCGGGCACTACCAGCTGGTGCGCGGCGTGAGGCTGTACTACGAAACCTACGGCCAGGGCCCGCCGCTGCTCCTGATTCACGGCAACGGCGACAACATCTCGGCCTTTGCCAAGAACATTCCCTACCTGGCCCAGCGCTACCGCGTCATTGCCGTGGACAGCCGGGCGCACGGCAAGTCCGTGGACGCTGGCGACTCGCTGAGTTTTGAGATGATGGCCGATGATTTTGCCGGCCTGCTCACGAGTCTGCGCATCGACTCGGCCTACGTGCTGGGGTGGAGCGACGGCGGCATCAACGCGCTGCTGCTGGCCATGCGCCACCCGCAGAAAGTGAAGCGGCTGGTGGCCACTGGCGCCAACCTCTGGCCCGATTCCACGGCGCTCATGCCCAGCCTGTGGCGCCAGCAGCAGCGCGGCTACCAGGAAAACCGGAACGTGAAATTTACCGACCCCAAACGCCGGAACGACTGGAAGGTGTTTTGCCTCGACGTGTTTCAGCCCAATATTCCGCTCTCGGCCTTGCAGCGGGTGCGCGTGCCGGCCTTCATCATTGCTGGCGACCGGGACGTGATTCGGCCCGAGCATACTGTCGCCATTTACCAGAGCCTGCCTCGCGCCTGGCTCTGGCTAGTGCCCGACAGTGGCCACGCTACTTTGCAGGAGCACGCGGAAGAGTTCAACCAAAAAGCGGATGCATTTTTCCGGGCGCAAACGGTGCGGCCCCCGACCCGTTAGCAAAGCGGAGGAAGCTACGAGAAGCACCGCTCCCGAGCCGGGCACAACAATGCAGCAAGCACAACCACACATGTCTCCCAACACCCAAAAGCCTAGCTTTCCCACCATCGCCTGCTTCGGTGAAATCCTCTGGGACGTGCTGCCCACCGGCAAGCAGCCGGGCGGCGCGCCTTTTAATGTAGCCGTGCACTTGCACCAGTTGGGCTTGCCTGTGCGCTTCATCAGCCGCGTGGGTGAGGACGAGCTGGGCACCGAACTGGTCGGCTTCGTGACATCGAAGGGCGTGGCGACGGACCTCATTCAGCACGACCAAGCCCACCGTACCGGCGTAGTGAATGCGAATGTGGACGACGCCAGCGAGGTGACCTACGACATTGTGCAGCCCATGGCCTGGGACTATATCGAGCCCAGCGCCGCTGTGGAAGCCGCCGTGGCCACCGCCGACGCTTTCGTGTTTGGCAGCCTGGGGGCCCGGCAGGCGGGCACCCGCGAAACGCTCTACCGCCTGCTCGAATGCGCAAAACTCAAGGTGTTCGACGTGAACATGCGCCCGCCGCACTACACCCGCACGGTGGTGGAACACCTCCTTGGGCAGGCAGATATGGTGAAAATGAACCACCACGAGTTGGCCGAAATCATGGGCTGGTTTGGCGCCGACGCCGAGCTGGCCGCGGCCATGCCCTGGCTGGTCCAACGCTTTGGCCTGCAAGCCGTGTGTGTCACCTGCGGAGCCGATGGCGCCCTGCTCTGGATGGATAATCAGCTCTGCCGTGCGCCCGGCATTGCGGTGCACGTGCAGGACACCATCGGCAGCGGCGACTCGTTTCTGGCCGCCCTGCTCAAGGACTGGCTCACCGGCCGGCCGCCGCAGGAGGCGCTCAATTTTGCCTGCGCCACCGGCGCGCTGGTAGCCGCGCGGCAGGGGGCCACGCCCACTTTTGTCGAAGCCGACGTGCGGGCGCTGATGCAGGCGGCTGAAGGCCGTTAGCGCGGCAGTTGCCGGGCCTCTTCGGCGGCGAAGTGCCGCAGGCGGTAGCAGTTCATGGCCGTGTCGCCGAGCTGCTCGATGAGCTTGTAGTTGGCCACCGCGCCCACGGCCGCGCCGATGACGGGCACCAGCTGGGCCATTTTGGCCAAGTCGATGTAGTCGCGGTATTCCTGCTGAAAGGTGCGCCAGTCGAACTCGTGCACGTCGGCGGGCAGGGTGTGGCGGTACTCGTCCCAGGTGGCGAGGCGGCGGTAGGTTTCGTTGCGGGTGTGCTGGCTGCTGAAGGCCAGCTGGAAGAT
This sequence comes from Hymenobacter miniatus, assembly GCF_016427455.1. NCBI lineage: Bacteria > Pseudomonadati > Bacteroidota > Cytophagia > Cytophagales > Hymenobacteraceae > Hymenobacter > Hymenobacter miniatus. Next base: position 83,928 of record NZ_JAELXR010000020.1, on the reverse strand, counting down.
GTGCAGCAGGTAGAGGCGCTCGGGAAATTCCTTCACGTCGTAGCCGTAGAGGGCGGCGATGTCGAACAGTAGCTTGATTTTGAGGCCGATGAGCAGCGGGAAATCGGCCAGGCCCAATAGGAAACCGCCCGCGCCGGTCACGGCGCCTTCGGCGGTGGCCATGGTGCGGTAGTCGCGGATGCGGGCCCGCACCTCGGCCTCGCGCGTGGCGAAGGTGGCCTTGGCCAGCGGCCGGCTGGTGGTGTGCTGCGAGCCGAACAGCACCCCGCGCACCATCTGCTTGATGGCGCCGGTGATGGCCTGGTGCACCTTTTCGGGCAGCAGGGCATTGAGCCGCACCTGCACGCGCCGGGCAAAGTTGTTGAGGAAGGAAGGCTTCCGCTGCATGCGCAGCTGCCAGGCGCGGAGCTCGATGCGGGCTTGCTGTTCGTCGGGGTTCATGGGCGAAATGTAGCGCTAACGGTGTAGAGACGCATATTTGCGTCTCGCTGTGAGGAGTCATTCCGCCTATTCTCTTCAACGACCAGACGCAAATATGCGTCTCTACTCCGGCCCGTTACATTGTAACCGTTTCCACCCGGTTTTCGCGGGGTTTGGTCACGAGGTAGTAGTACAGCAAAATGCCCAGCCCAATCAAAAACGGCACCAGGGCCAGGTGCTTGCCCGTGACGGCGGGCGTCACGTGCACCGTGTCGAACCCGAAAAACTCGCTGGTCATCCAGTAGGAGTTGGCCGTAATCCAGAACACGATGGCCAGGTTGTGGGCCAGCTCCGAGGCGTAGGCGCGGGTGCGCCAGGCAATGACCACGGCGATGCTGAGCGTGGGCACCACCATGAGCAGGCCCAGCGGCTTCCACACCATGCACCAGGCAATGTCTTTCAGCAGCCAGAACAGGATGTGCGTGTTTTCCATCTTCCGGTAGGCAGCCGGAATGCTGTATACTTCTTCGGAAACCGGCGGCGTGGGGGCGGACATGGCGGGCAAAAGCCCAAAAATAAGCCCCCGGCTAATTCCCCGGCGCGCCGATGCCCAGGGACCGCAGCTGCGGCGCGTATTTGTCGAAAATCACGCGCAGGTCGGCGTTGTGCGTGGCCGCATCCACCCCGATGCTCACGTTGCGGGCGTGGAAGCGGTGCAGGTGGCTGATGTGCGGGCACAGCACCGGCAGCTGCCCGGCCAGCAGGAAGCGCACGTACAGGTCCAGGTCTTCGGCCATGGCCAGTTCGCCGTCGTAGCCGCCCACCTCGTCCACGAAAGCCCGGTGGTAGCACACGTTGCCCTGAATGAAGTGCTCGGCCCGAAAAATGGCCTGCAGCATGGCCGTGGGCGTATCAAACTGCCAGGCGTAGTAGTCCTCGTTGGGCAGGTAGCGGCCGTGCCCGTCCACGCGCAGAAAATCGGCCACGAACCAGGGCCGGCCGGGGTTGGCGTTGATGTGGCTGGCGTAATGGAACAGGGTGCGCTGCAGCAGGATGTCGTCGTCGTCGAGCGGCACCAGCCAGGCATCGGCGGGGGCTTCCCGGATGAGGAGGTTGCGGGCCCGCCCGGCCAGCTGGCGGCCCGCCGAGTGCCAGTGCCGCAAGGGCGGGCCGGGCTGGGCGGCGGCTTCGCGCAGGTAGGCAGCGGTGCCATCGCGCGAGCCGTTGTCATAAACCAGGTGTTCAAACGAAAAGTCGAGGGGGGCGCTCACGGTGGCGCGCACGCTGGCCACGGCTTCGGGCAGCAGCTCGCGGCGCTGGTGGGTGGGGGTGATGACGGTAAAATGCATGGCTCCTGTGTTCGGGCGCGGGCCGAAAAGGTTGCCCGTAGCGCGGGCTCTGCGATTCCGTGCCCTGCCGCACGTTCGCAGCGGCGCGGACTCGCAGAGTCCGCGCGACAAAGTTTCTTTGCCCCATGACACAGCCGGCCATTTTCAACTGGAGCGGGGGCAAGGATTCGGCCCTGGCCCTCTACAAGGTGCGGCAAAGCGGCCAGTACGCCGTCCAGACGCTGCTCACCACCGTGAGCGAGCCCTACCAGCGCATTTCCATGCACGGCGTGCGCGTGGAGCTGCTCGACCGGCAGGCCGCCAGCCTCGGGCTGCCGTGCCGCAAGCTGTTTCTGCCCGAAACGCCCACCATGGAGGCCTACGAACGCCTGATGAGCAGCACCTTGCAGGAGCTGCGGGCCCAGGGCGTCGAGGTGGCCATTTTCGGCGACATCTTCCTCGAAGACCTGCGGCACTACCGCGAAGCCAAGCTGGCCGAAGCCGGCTGGCGGGCCGCGTTTCCGCTGTGGGGCGTGCCCACGGGCGAGCTCATCCGCGAGTTTCTGGCGCTGGGCTTCAAAACCATCACCACCTGCGTCAACGAAAAATACCTCGACCAAAGCTTTGTGGGCCGCGTGATTGACGAACAGTTTTTACGGGACCTGCCGCCCCACGTGGACCCCTGCGGCGAAAACGGCGAGTTCCACACCTTCGTGTTCGACGGGCCGTTGTTTCGCGAGCCGATTGCCTTTGAAAAGGGCGAAATCGTGCACCGCACCTACACGCCCGCCCCCAAAGCCGACAATTCAGACTACGAATGCGGCGATACGGCCGACCCCAGCCCGTTCGACACGGGGTTCTGGTACTGTGACTTGCTGTAGAGACGCATACTTGCGTCTCGTCGTTGGACGAGACTGGAGCCGCGCCAGTCGGGCCTCGTTTTTGCGTCATCGTCCAACGACGAAACGCAAGTATGCGTCTCTACCTCAATCGGCGGCTTCCAGCCTATGCGTCAGGGCTTGCGCGGCCTGCACGATGCTGGCCGGATAGCCGGCGCGGGCCAGCAACTGGATGGCGTTGCGGGTGCGCAGCGGGCCGGGCTTGAGCAGGTAGTCGAAGTACCATTCCGTGTCGGTCACGGTTTCGGAGAAATGATATTCGGTGAAAGCCGGGGTAAGCAGGGCGCCCAGTTCGCCGTCGTGGGTGGAGGCCACCACCAGGCTGCGCGGCTGCAGATACGCCAGCACGGCCTGCGTGGCCGCGATGCGCTCCACGGTATTGGTGCCTTTGAACAGCTCGTCGAGAATGAACAGGTAGCCGCCCGTGCCCGCCTCGGCGGACCGAATGAAGCCCAGGATGGTTTCGGCTTCGGCGAAGTAGTAGCTCTTGCCCTCGGTGAGGCTGTCGGCGAGGTTGATGCTGGACACCACCCGGCGGAAAGGGGCCGCGTAGGCCGTGGCCGGGCAGGTGGCCACGGTTTGGGCCAGCAGCGTGCTCAGCCCCACAGCGCGCATAAACGTGGTTTTGCCCGACATGTTGGAGCCCGTGAGCAACACGCTGGCCTCGGCCACGGCCAGGTCGTTGGGCACGCAGCCGGGCACCAGCGGGTTGTAGGCGCCCGTCAGTCGCAGGCCGGTTTCGGCCGTGAACTGCGGCGCGCAGTACTTGTGCCGCGCCCGAAACCCGGCTACCGCCACGGCGCTGTCGACGTAGCCCACGGCTTCATACACCGCCCGAATGGCCCCGAAGTGCTGCTCTACCTGGCGCCGGCAGTTGTGGTACACGATAAAATCGAGCAGCAGCGTCATTTTGAGGTATTGCAAAAACAGCCACGGCAGCATGGCCAGGTCCGACGGCAGCTGTTCGTCGGCCTGTAAAAACGCCACCCTGTTCACGATGGAGCCCAGCCGGCCCAACGGCTCGGCCAGCCCGCGCAGCGCCGCCACCGGCATATTGAGCCCGGCCAGGCCGCGCCCGGCGCGGTAGAGCGTGCCAAGCTGCAGCATGGGCCGCACGCTCCCCGCAATGCGCGCCCGGTACCAGAAGTGCAGCACCGAATGCAGCACCAGCAAGCCCCCCGAAAGCAGCCACAGCGCCGGCTGCCAAAAGCCGCCCGCCACCGAGGCCAGCAACAGCAGCACCAGCGCGGGCGCGGCAGCCGTCCAGGGGAGGGCCGGCAGGGCGCCTCCGGTCAGAATGTCGGGCAGGTAGTAGGCCTGGGGAGAGGTGAGGCGGCGCAACGCCAGCAACGCCTTGCCGCGCGGGGCCGCGTCGGCAAACAGGCCCGCCGCCTGGTCGAAGTCCTGCAGGGCGTCTTCGTCGTTCAGGGGGCTGCGCAGGCGGTGGTAGAGGCATTGCTGACCCACGCGGCTCACGGTGCCGTCGAGCAGCGCAAACAGGTCGTCGCCGTTAAGGTCGTTCCAGGTCTGGTCGTCGAGGCGGTGGTAGGCGGGTTCGGCGGCCACGGCGGCGTGGTAGCGGGCAATGAGCGGCAGGTTGCGAAAGCGCGGGGTGGGGGCGTGCCACTCGGCTTCGAGCAAGGCCAGCCGGTCGGCGGTAGAAGTCCACATGGAGAGAAACGGCGGCCGGCCCAACGGCGAACCGGCGGCCCGGCAAAAGTACAGGGGCCGGCCGGGCGCCCACGGTCCGGCTTCTTTTCCGGTTCTGCCGTACTTGGCAGCGGCGGCCGCTTTTCGGCTCGTCGCTCAGTTTGTTCCCCGCATGTCATTTACTCTTCAAAAAGCGCTGAAAGTGGCCGCCTACGCCGCCGTGGGCCTCAGCGGCACGGTGGCCGCCTACCTGTCGGCGGCGTTTGTGCTCTCGCACATCGCCGTGCCCAAAGCCGACCCCAACGCCGCGCCCGACGTGCCCGTGTTTCTGCACACCAACGGCGTGCACACCGACATCGTGGTGCCCGTAAAAACGGACCAGATGGATTGGAGCCAGCTGCTGCCGTACCGCAACATCCCGTCCGGCGACACCACCCTGCGCTACCTCGCCTTTGGCTGGGGCGACAAGGGCTTTTACCTCGACACGCCCACCTGGGCCGACCTCAAGTTCAGCACCGCTTTCGTGGCGGCGTTCTGGCTGGGTTCCTCGGCGGTGCACGCCACCTACCTGCCCAGCCTCACGCCCGGCCCCGACACGGTGCCGCTCCACCTCAGCCACGCCGAGTACGCCCGCCTCATCCGCTACATCCAAACCAGTTTCGCCTACGATGCCGCCGGCCGCGTGCAGCACATCAAGGGCCACAGCTACGGGCCGGACGACGCTTTTTACGAAGCCCGCCGCGTCTACAGCTTCGCCTACACCTGCAACACCTGGACCAACAACGCCCTCAAAGCCAGCGGCCAGCGCGCCTGCCTCTGGACGCCTTCCGACAAGGGGATTTTTTATCAATACGGCCGCTAGCCCGTACCCCCAACAACAAACCGGCCCCGCCGGCGGTGAAGCCAGCGGGGCCAAAATGGGTGGAACCATGGGCCAGGGGCCGGGCGGCTTAGTTAAGCCACACCTCGGCCACTTGCTCGAAGCGGTGGGCGGCGAAGGCGCCGTAGGGCCGCTCGGCGTAGAAACCGAGCACGTGCACCTGCGGCTGGCCGGTGCGGACATGCGGCAGCACCCGAACCGGGTACACTCGGCCGGCCTCGGGCCAGTCGCCAACGAAGTCGGCAGGGCGCTGCGCGTCGTTCACGCAACGGGCAAACTGCTGCACAGGCAGCGGCGTGGGGAGCTTGACGTTTGACATGTCCAAAGATACAAATTTTAAGATAAACTAAAAAATTTGGAGAGTAATTTTTAGGCTTTTTTAATGAGAATCGACCTGAATTAATAAGCTCAACATGATTATTGAGTGAAGAGGGTAGATGTACGGCAGCGGCTTAGCTGTGGATTGGCAGGAGTTGAAGAAACAATTTACTAAAATTGTTAGTAAATAGCAGCCCGTGGCCACCGCTATTGACGATGACCGGTCCCTTATGCTTACATCTCTGCACGATTTTATTGCGGCTTCCCTGCTCACCACTCGGGAAATGCCTTTATTCGGTTGCCCCGTGCCGGCGGGCTTTCCCTCGCCGGCCGACGACCACCTCGACGGGCCGTTCGACCTGACCAAGCACCTGTTCCGGCACCCGGCGTCCACGTTTCTGGCCCGCGTCAGCGGCGATTCCATGATTGGGGCCGGCATTCATCCCGGCGACCTCGTGGCCGTGGACCGCGCCCTGCAGCCCCGGCACGGCAGCATTGTGGTGGCCGTGGTGGAGGGCGAGCACACCATCAAGCGCCTGCAGGAACGGGGCGGCCAGCCGTGGCTGGTGGCCGAAAACGCGCGCTACCCGCCCGTGCCGGTCAACCCCGAAACGGGCCTGCTGGTGTGGGGGGTGGTCACCTACGTCATCCATTCGTTGGGCGAGCACCAGCTGGCCAAAATCAAGTAGCCATGTACGCGCTGGTCGACTGCAACAATTTTTACGTGAGCTGCGAGCGGGTTTTTGCCCCACACCTGGAAGGCCGGCCGGTGGTGGTGCTCTCCAACAACGACGGCTGCCTGATTGCGCGCTCCCAGGAAGCCAAGGACCTGGGGCTGAAGATGGGCGAGCCCTATCATCTGGTGAAGCCGCTGCTGGAGCAGCACCGGGTGAAGGTGTTTTCGTCGAACTACGGCCTGTATGGCGACATGAGCCGCCGCGTGGTGCAGGTGCTGAGCAGCTTCACCTCGGAGGTAGAAGTGTATTCCATCGACGAAGCCTTCTTGAATTTCAGCGGCCTAAAGTGGTTGACCAAGGGCACCGACCTGGTGGAGTACGGCCAACGCGTGCTCGAAACCGTGCGGTGCCACACGGGCATCCCCACCTGCGTGGGCATCGCGCCCACCAAAACCCTGGCCAAGCTGGCCAACCGCCGCGCCCGCCTGCACGGCACCAACGGCGTGCTGCTGCTGGAAACCCCCACCCAATGGGAGGCGGCCCTGGCCGACGTGTCGGTGAATACCATTTGGGGAGTGGGCCGGCGCTACGCCCGCAAGCTGCTGGAGATGGGCATCGACACCGGGCTGAAGCTGGCCAACATGCCCGAGCACTGGCTGCGCAGGCACATGGGCGGCGTGGTGGGCCAGCGCCTGTGGCGGGAGCTGCACGGCCAGCCCTGCCTGGAGTGGAACCCGGCCGAGTGGGACGACGAAGACCAACTGCACCCGGCCCACGCCAGCCGCCACAGCGTGACGTGCACCCGCTCCTTCGGCCGGCCCCAGCACGACGCCACCGCGCTGAGCGAAGCCGTGGCCACCTTCACGGCCAAGGCCGCCGAGAAGCTGCGGCGGCACGGCGTGGCCGCCCATCTGGTGACCGTGATACTGGGCACCGACCGTTTTGCGCCCGGCACCGAGCCCAAGACCCACACGGCCGTGGTGAGCCTGTCGGCCAGCTCCAGCGACACCGCGCGGCTGGCCCAGGCCGCCCTGCTGGGCCTGCAACGGCTGCGCCGCCCCGGCACCGCCTACAGCCGCGTCGGCGTGCTCTTCAGCGGCCTCGAGCCGGAGGGGCAGGGGCAGCTGGGGCTGTTTTCGGCCCCGGCCGCCAACCAGCAGCGCAGCCAACAGCTGATGCAGACGCTGGACGGCCTGAACGCCCGCTTTGGCCGGCAACTGGTGCGGCTGGCGGCGCAGGGCACGGCCAGGAATGCGGCCGGCCAGGTGCAGCCGCCGGCGTGGGCGGGCCGGTCGGCCCACCGCTCGCCGCTGTACACCACGGGCTGGAACGAGCTGTGGGAAGTGCGCTGAGCGGGCCCCGTGGCCCCGGGGCGCAACCCTGGGGCGGGGGGCGCGTACGTTTTCGGGGCCCGGCAGGCAACTGCCGGGCTTTTTTGTGGCTGCCGCAGTGGCGTGCCGCCCAGCATCTTTCGTTCGATTGCCATGTCTGCTTCCCTTCCGCCTTCCGCCGCCAAGCACACCTACGATATGGGCCTGATTGGCAACTGCGCCTTCCTGGGCCTGATTAAAATGGACACCTCGGTGGCCTGGCTGTGCTGGCCGCGCTTCGACAGCAGCTTCGTATTTGGCAGCCTGCTCGACACCAAAAAAGGCGGCGAATACAGCGTGAAGCCGGCCCATGGCGAATTTCAGGCCACGCAGTACTACCTCGAAAACACCAACGTGCTGTGCACCGAGATTGAGGCCGCCGACGGCGGCTACCGCGTCACGGACTTTGCGCCGCGCTTTGCTCAGTACGACCGGTACTACAAGCCGCTGATGTTCATCCGGAAGCTGGAGCCGCTGGCCGGCTCGCCCCGCGTGCGGGTGGTGTGCGACCCCGTGGGCGAGTACGGCCAGAAGCAGCTCGACCGCCGCCGCAGCTCCAACCACATTGCCTACCTGGGGCTGGAAGAGGAAATTCGCCTCACCACCAACATCCCGCTCACCTACATTCTGGAGGGCGAAGACTTTGCCCTGAACGAAACCAAGTACCTCGTGCTCACCTACGGCGCGCCGCTGGAAGCCCCGCTGGAAAGCACCGTGGAGCAGTTTCTGCGCAGCACCGTGGACTACTGGCGCAAGTGGGTGAAAAGCACCAGCATCGGCGACTTTTTCCAGGCGCAGGTCATCCGCTCGGCCCTGGCCCTGAAGGTGCACCAGTACGAAGACACGGGCGCCATCATCGCGGCCAGCACCACCAGCCTGCCCGAAGCGCCGGGCAGCACCCGCAACTGGGACTACCGCTACTGCTGGATGCGCGACACCTACTACATCCTCACGGCCTTCAACAACATCGGCCATTTTGAGGAAATGGAGCGGTATTTCCACTACATCGCCAACATTTCGACCAAAATCATGGGCAAGTACCAGCCCCTGTACGGCATCAGCGGCACGTCGGAGCTGGTGGAGCAGGAGCTGGATTTGGAGGGCTACCTGGGCAACCAGCCGGTGCGCATCGGCAACGACGCCTACACGCACATCCAGAACGACGTGTACGGGCAGGTGCTGGTGGCCCTGCTGCCGCTCTACGTCGACCAGCGCTTTGTGAACCCCGAGCGCGGCGCCCCCGAAAAACTGGTGTACGAGGCCCTGAACTTTATCGAAAGCACCATGGACCTGCCCGATGCCGGCCTGTGGGAGTTCCGGCACATTGCGCAGTTTCACTGCTACACCTACCTCTTCCACTGGGCGGGCTGCCACGCCGCCGGCCACGTGGCCCGCAAGCTGGGCAACACCGAAATGGAAGCCCGCGCCGAGCGCCTGCTGGCCGAATCCACGCGCCGCATCGAAGCCTGCCTCGACGAGAAGCGCGGCGTGTACACCAACGCCATCGGCTCGCCGCACCTCGATGCCAGCACCCTGCAGCTCATTCTGATGGGCTACCTAGACCCGGCTTCCGAGCTGGCCCGCACCCACCTGGCGGCATTGGAAAAGGAGCTGAAGACGCCCGAGGGCTTGTTTTACCGCTACCGCCACCCCGACGATTTTGGCACGCCCGAAACCACGTTCCTCATTTGCTCCTTCTGGTACGTGGAGGCGCTGGCCTGCGTGGGCCGCGTCGACGACGCCATTCGGGAGTTTGAGAAGCTCACGCGCTACACCAACCACCTCGGCCTACTCAGCGAGGACGTGGACGCCAAAACCGGCTCGCAGTGGGGCAACTTCCCGCAGGCCTACAGCCACGTGGGCCTGATGAACGCCGCCTACCGCATTTCCAAGAAGCTGGACAAGCCCAGCTTCGTTTAGCCGTCGGGCCAGGAAGTAATGGCCTAGCGCGTTTGCGGGGTTTGGGGTGGGGCCTCTTCGCGCCACATCGCCACCACCGGCTCGGCCTCGCCCACGCGGTAGGCCCGCCGCATCAGGTTGCAGTTGAATTCGAGGGCAATGGCGCCGTCTTTGTCGAGGGCAATCATGCCTTTGTCGCCCTGCAGGTCCTCGTCGCGCAGCTCAATGGCCTGCTGGCAGGCATCGACCAGGGGCATTTCTTTGTGCTTCACCAGGGCAAAGACTTCGTGCGCCAGCGCCCCGCGCATGATGACTTCGCCATCGCCGGTGCACGACACGGCGCAGGCTTCGTTGCCGGCATAAGTGCCGCCCCCAATCACGGGGCTGTCGCCCACGCGGCCCTTCAGCTGGCCCTCAATGCCGCCGGTGCTGGTGGCCACGGCCAAGTTGCCGGCCCGGTCAAGGGCCACAGCGCCCACGGTGTCGTGCATGGCTTCCGCGCCTTCTCCCTGCACGATTTCCAGCCACTGCCGGCGGGTCTTCTCGGTGAGGAAGTAGCTGGGCGGCTTCATCGCGAGGCCTTTTTCGAGGGCGAATTCCACGGCGCCCTCGTCGGAGAGGCACACGTGGGGGCTGCCATCCATCACGGCGCGGGCCGCGCTGATGGGGTTTTGCGCGTAGCGCACGGCGCTCACGGCGCCCGCGTTCAGGGTGCGGCCGTCCATGATGGCGGCGTCCATTTTCACCTCGCCCTGCTGGGTGAGGCCGCTGCCGCGTCCGGCGTTGAAATGCTCGTTGTCTTCGAGGGTGCGCACGGCGGCTTCCACGGCGTCGAGGGCGGTGCCGCCGTCGTGCAGAATTTGCCAGCCGGCCCGCAGGGCCTCGCGCAGTCCCTCGCGCTGCGCGGCTTCTTCTTCCGGGCTGAGCTCGCCGGGTTTCATCGTGACGGCGCCGCCGTGGATGACCAGGGCGTACGGCTTCATGCGTGGCCGATGGGGGTGAGCTGCCAGAGTTGGCCGTTGCCGCCGCTCAGGCAACGCAGGCGGTGGTAGCCGCGCAGCAGCCGGCCATCGAAATTGAGCTGCAAGCGGCCCTGCATGAGCAGGGTGCGCAGGTCGGGGGCGTGGTCGAGGTGGGCCGGCACGAGTTGCACGGCCCCCGTTTCTACGCAGGCATGGGTGTCGGGCTCGGGGGCGGTGGGCAGCAGCCACAGCAGCACGGGCTGGCGGGCCAGCTCCTTGAGGGCCACCGGAATCATCCACTGGGCCACGTTGCCGTGGGCGTCTTCGAGCAGCAGCTGGTGGTAGGCGGGGGCTTCCGGCGCCTGGCGCACCCGGAAGCTGGGCCCGGCGCTGGCCGGTGCCGTCGGCCCAGCCGGGAAGGAAGGGGAATTCATAGCGTTAGAGAGAAAGTGGAATGAATAGCTCACGTTCTCTAACGTGCCCGGTCCAGGTTGCAGGCAAGCAATAAATACGGGTTTTTTATAGCCACGATGGCGCTTGCTCGTCCGTATTTAGCAGGGTGTCCTCCGTATAAACCCCCGCCCGGACCGGCTGCCGCCCCGGTGCAACGGCCCCTTACCGCACCAGCACGACCCGGGTGAGCAGGCCACCCGCTCCCCGCGCCTGTAGCACGTAGAAGCCCGGCGCCAGCCCCATCACGTTCAGGCTCAGGCTGCGGCCACTGGCGGCCTGGCGTAGCACCACTTGGCCCACGGCGTTGGTCAACTGCACGCTCGAGGCCCCAAACTGGGCGGGCAGTTCTACCTGCAGCGGCCCGGCAGTGGGGTTGGGGTACACCTCAAACCCGGCCGTGGTCGCCGCGGCGCGCGCGGGCAGCAGGGTGGCGTAGGCCTGCGCCGCGGCGTCGGCGCTGGTTTGCAACTGGGCCAGGGTGGGGGCCACCAGCAGGGCAAAGGTTACGGTGGTGGAGTCGCCGGGCGCCAGCCGGGCCAGGCGCGTGCCCACCACCTGCGACACGTCGGCGCCGCCGGGCAGGCCGGCGGTGCGCTGGGCCCGGGCCGTGCCGCTGCTCAGGGTCAGGAACTTCTCGGCGGGCGAAAACCCGTCGGCCAGCCGCACGGCCGCGCCGACTGGGGCACCGTTGTTGATGGAGTACACCGCCGGCGTACCGCCTTTCAGCAGGCGTAGGCCGGCGTAGAGGGCCGGCCCCGCTTGGGGCGTGGTGGTGCCCAGCACGTAGCAGTAGCCCAGGGCGCGGGTGCTGTCCCAGGCGGCGGCGTTGTGGGCCGCGCCGTCGGAGTTGGGCAGGTCCCAATCGGCGAAGAGGCCCGCATGCAGCGGCTTAAGCGTGTCAGGCGTGATGTTTTTGAGGGAGTATTCCAGCAGCACAAAGTCGCGGCGGCCGGCCGTGGCCCAGGCGTAGGCCCGCTGGCGCACGGCCACGCCCACGCTGCGCACCCGCGGCCCGGCGCCGGGAATGGTGTCGCGGAAGGCTGCCCGGGCTTCCTGGTCGGCGCGCGGGCCGGGCTGCTGGCGGGTGGCCTGCGCCAGGCTGAAAAAGGATTGTCGCGACTGCCCGCCGCTGGTGCGCAGGCGGTCCGACACGCGGGTGGGGCTGGTGGCCAGCAGCAGGCCGCCCTCGCTCAGCACGTTGCTGCTGCCGCGGTAGCTCAGGCCCGTGCCGATGGTGCCGGCCAGGTTGTCGTAGCCCAGGTTGCCGCGGCTGGTGAGGGTCAGGGCCAGGTCGTTGGCGTTCAGCACCACGTAGTCGGGGTTGAGTTGCAGGTCCACGTACTGGTCGTACTGGAAGCCGCCGGTGGCCGTGAGGCGGTAGCGCAGCGTGGCGGTGGTGTTGAGCGGAATGCCGCTGGCGGCCACGGCCAGCCGGAAGGGCGCGGCGGCGTTGCTGGCGCGGCCCAGCGTGGCCAGGCTGCCCACCGCAAAGCTGCCCTGCCGCACCACCACGTAGGGGGAGAGCGACGTGAGCGTGACCGTGAGGCCCGCCACCGGCTGCAGCAGGTTTTGCACGTCGGCCGTCAGACGCAGGGTGTCGCCGGGGGCGTAGGCGGCGCGGGCCGGCGCAAACGTGCTGCTCACCACCCGCGCTTCCTGCAGGTTGGCACGCGTGAGGGCCTTCAGCACGTTCAGGCGGCCCGTGCCGAGGCGGCCGGCCCAGGCCGCGTTCACGGGCAGGGCGTCGATGTTGTCGGTGGTTTGGCGCAGGCGGGCCATCACCTGGGCCGCGGTGTACTGCGGAAACACCTTGCGCACCAGCAGGGCCGCGGCCGCCGTGAGGGGCGCGGCAAACGAGGTGCCGCCCACGGCGCCGTAGTCGCGGTCCTGGGCGCCGTAGGTGGTCACGATGCTCAGCCCCGGCGCCACCATGTCGACGCGGCGATTGAAGGTGGCGCCGGGGCTTTTCTGGTCGGTGTTCTGCACGCCGCTCACCGACAGCACGTGGTCGTAGGAAGCGGGGTAAAACAGCACGTCGGTATTGGAGTTGCCGGCGGCGGCCACCACCACGGCGTCGCGGTTCACGGCGGCGTAGGTGATGGCGTCCTGCTCGAAGCGCGAGTAGCCGCCAATGGCGCCCCAACTCAGGTTGATGACCTGGCAGCCGTGGTCGGCGGCGTACACAATGGCTTCGTAGCCGCCAAACGTGCCCGTGGGCGTGTTGGGGTAAATGTTCAGGGGCATGAACTTGCACAGGTTGCCCAGGCCGGCCAGGCCTATGCCGTTGCCCACGCGGGCCGCCGCCACGCCCGCCACCTGCGTGCCGTGGTAGATGGCGGGGTCGAAGCCCGAGTCGTTGTCGTTGTTGGCAAAATCCCAGCCCGTGAAGTTGTCCACGAAGCCGTCGTTGTCGTCGTCGAGGCCGTTGATGGGGTCGGCGTAGTTGTGCTTCACCTGCTGGCGCAGGTCTTCGTGGGTGAGGCGCATGCCGCCGTCGGTGATGGCGATGACCAGGCTGGTGTCGCCGCGGGTCACGTCCCAGGCGCGGTAGGCCTGAATCTGCTTGAGGTAAAACTGGCTGTTGGTGATGTCGGTCAGCGTGGAATCGGCCAGCGGGTCGTTGGGCTGGTACAGCGGCGCCCGCACGTAGAGCGGCTCCACGTACTCCACGGCGCCGGTAGCCAGCAGCGCGGCCCGCGCCTTGCCCAGCGCTAGGCCGGCCGGCACCTCAAACTGGTAGATGCCGCGCAAGTCCACGCTGCCCGGGCGCTCGGCGCTGGGCGCCTGGGCATGCGGGAATTTCTGGTGCAGCCCGGCCGCGCCCAGCCGGCGCAACGCCGCCTCCAGCTGGGCCGGGGCGTGGCCGGGGCGCAACTTCAAGACCAAGCGGCCGGGGATGGTGGGCGGCGCGGTCTGGGCCCAGCCCGGCACTGCCAGTCCAATTGCAACCAAGAATAAGAACAGGTGTAACGCGTTTTTCATCAGGCAGAAGCGTAAAGGATATAGCAGAAGTAAAGATACCTTTTACGCAGCCCGAGCCCGCTTGGCTTGCGCCGCTGGGCCAATTATTTCTCGCGGCGCAAGCCCTGGCCCGTGGCCGGCCCGGACGCAAAAAAAGCCCCGCTTCGGCCGAAGCGGGGCTTTGAATTAATGGGCCGGCTTGAGGCGGTTGCCCTTGCTGTATTTGAAGGGCTTGGGCGCTTTCACGGTTTTGGAGCGCTCCAGGCTGCGCGGGTTCAGGTCGATGACCGGGCGGACGTTGTTTTCGGGCCGGAAATGGGTTTTGGCCGTTTTGCCGCGGCTGCTTTCCGAACTGTGGGAAAACGCGCGCTTGGCCTTCATTTTGGGCTTGTGTTGGGCCTGGGCAGTGCCCGCCGCCCAACCAAGCAGGAGCAGGAGGATAACTAACTGTTTCATAACGAGGCGGACAATGCGTAAGTGAGAGAAGGAAAAATCGTGGCTGGCCCGGAGGTCTGGTCCGTGAACGGTGAATTAGAGCAGGTTACGCACGTCGTCGCGCAAGGATTCAATACCGTGCCGAATTTGCGAAAGCAGACCCGCGTCGGCGCTGTCGGCCGGCGATTCGCCCAGTTGCTGGGCCAGCAGGGCGCGCTTGGTTTCGAGGGCGTCGGCGTGCTGCTGGTAGGTATTGGGCGAGCCGGCCGCCGTGGCGTGGGCGCGGTTGCGCAGGGTTTGGATTTTGGCGTCGAGCTCGTCGAGGGCCTGGCGCAACTCGGCGTCGGACAGCTGCGGCGCGCGGGGGTGGAGGGGAGTGGACATGGCGGAAGGAGAATCAAGCAAGTAAATCGGAGTAGTGTACTGCGTTTGCCGCCGAAAAGATGCCCCGTGCCCCCGCCCCCGCCCTCTGGGCCAACACAAGCACAACGCAAGCATAACCGCCCGCTCAACCTGGGCCTGAGCCACTCCGGTAGTTTTGCCCCGTCAAGCAATTTCCCGTTTGCGCTCATGCGTCGCACCCTGATTGTAGCCGGCGGCCTGCTGGCGGCGGGCGCCGGCCCGGCCCGCGCCCAGGCCGTGTTGGCGGCCCCGCCCACAGGCCCGTCGGCCCCTGAAACCGCCGCGCCCCCCACCGTGCTGGCCTACGCCGAGCAGATGCCGGCCTTTCCGGGCGGCGAAGAAGCCTTCCGGCGCTACCTCAGCGCCAAAACCCGCTACCCGCCCGAGGCCGAGCGGCTCAACCTGTCGGGCACAGTCTACGTGCGCTTTGTGGTCGACGAAGCAGGCCGCATTCGCGACGCGGAAGTAGTAAAAGGAGTCGGGGCTGGCCTCGACGAGGAGGCTCTGCGCCTGGTGCGCCTCATGCCCTGGTGGACGCCCGGCCGCCAGCACGGCCAGCCCGTGCGGGTGCAGCGCACGCTGCCCATCAGCTTTCGGCTGCGTTAGCGCAAGCACCTAGACTGGCCACTGCCGCGGCAGCCCGGCCTCGCGGGCCAGCGGGGCGGCGCCCGATTGCCAGAGCGCGGCCAGCACGGCGTTGGCGGCGTCGGCCAGCTCCACGTGGTAGTCTTCGTGCAGGCGGGCGGTTTGTTTCAGCGCTTCGTGGGTGCGCTTGGTGAGGTGCTGCAGTAGGGGCTGGGTGGGACCGTGCAGGCGGGCCGTCACCTCGGCCTGGTGCCGAAACACGTTGGCCAGCAGGCGCCAGCTCAGCTCCACTTCGCCAAAGGCGTCGTCGGTGATTTTGGCGTGGTAAGCCAGCCGGGCCTGCAGCTGCCGTAGTATCACGAGCAGGTCGTTGGGCGTTTGGTGGTAGCCCCGCACGGGGTCGTCGACCTGGGCGCGTAGCACAGCGCGGCGGGTTTCCAGCGCATCGGGCCCTTCCAGCAAGCGGAAGGCCAACTGCTCGGTGAGCACGGGGTCGAGGGCCACGAGGCGGGCCAGGAGCTGGTCTTTTTCTCGCTCTGGCAGGTTGAAAAGGGCGCGGCGCAGGTCGGGTGGGAGGGCGGGCATGGAGCAAAAATACCGCGAGAAGCAGCGGTGGGTTACGGTCGCCACTGCCACGCGGCCCGCCAGAGCGCCAGTGTTGCCATCAGCGCCAGCAGGAGCAGGGGCGCTTCCCATTCCGGAGTGCCCAGCAACTCCCACGGTTCGTTGAACTGCGATGCGTGCAAGGCCCAATTTTCAGTGTTCAAGATGCGGACCCAGAAGGCCGGCGCGAGTGGCAGGTCTGCGGGCTGTGCTGTCGGTGCTTCCCGCGGCATTTCGGGGGCCGGCGTGGGCCCTAGCAAAGGGTCGCTCCACTGTTGGCGCCGGAGCGGTCCATTGAAGGCGTAGAAAGTGGTTTCGGTGCGCGGATGGTACAGGTCGAAGAAATACTTCTTGACATTGTAGCGGTTCATCAGGTCCAGCACCCAAATCATCGATGCATAGCGGGCATTGGGTCCGAATCTGACTCGTAGGCCATCGTGCGCAGGAACGGCTTCCCAGACCCGGGCAAGCTCCCGAATGGCGGATTCCGCTTCGCGTGCCGCCAACGAATCGAGCGCGCCACCCCGCCCAAATTCCACCGTGTGCCATGTGCGGAAGCGCGGCAGCTCAGAATAGCGCATCCGCGGGCCCATGCCCGGCATTGTGCCCCACAAAAAATCAGAGTTCGACACGGGCGGCATCGTGAGCTGCAGCACAGTATGCAAGGTTAGTTGCGCCCGGTGCGCACCCAGCATCACGCACCCCAGCCACAGCAACCCCGCCAGCGCCAACAGGCCCGGCGGAAACAGCAACTGGCGGCGGTGGCGACGGGGCAGAATGAAGTGCATAAATGGAATGAGAGCGAGTCAGCCTGAAGACCTGGTACAGTTTGCAACGCCGAAAATGGCGAGAAATGTACGCGCCCGTCCAACATTTACCGTATTCCGCTGGTCTGTGCCGTTGTCATTCTTATGCCCTACCGTTTCCTGCTTCTATTGCTACTCGGCCAGCCGCTGCTCGCTGTCCGCGCCCAAACCGCACCCGCCGATACCGCCCGCGACGTGGCCCTGCCCGAGGCCACCGTCACGGGCTACGGCCAGCGGCTGCCGCTGCGACGCACCGCCGCCGCCATCGGCGTGCTCGATGCCCGCGCTATCCAGCAGTTCAACCCCGCCGCCCTCACCCAAGCCGTGAATACGCTGCCCGGCGTGCGGCTGGAGGAGCGCGCCACGGCCAGCTACCGGCTTAGCATCCGGGGCAGCACGCTGCGCTCGCCCTTCGGGGTGCGCAACGTGAAGGTGTACTACAACGGCATTCCCTTCACCGAGGCCGGCGGCAGCACCCCGCTCAACCTGCTCGACCCCGCCTTCATCGGTCGGCTCGAAATGCTAAAAGGCCCGGCCGGCAGCGTGTACGGGGCCGGCACCGGCGGCGTGGCCCTCTTCGGCACACCCGAAGTGGCGGCGGGCAGCCGCGTGGCCGCCGGCGCCACGGTGGGCAGCTACGGCCTGCGCCGCAGCACCCTCACGGCCGAAACCAGCAGCGCCACCAGCAGCGTGCGCGCCCAGTACGCCCACCAGGAACTGGACGGCTACCGCCAGCAGAGCGCCCTGCAGCGCGACGTGTTCGCGCTGGACCTGCGCACCGTGGCGTCGCCCAAAACCACGCTGGCCGCGCACCTGCTCTACGCCGACATCAGCTACCAGCTGCCCGGCGGCCTCACGCGGGCGCAGTTCGAAGCCGACCCGCGGCAGGCCCGGCCGGGCACGGCCACCGCGCCCGGCACCGTGGCCCAGCAGGCGTTTTACGCCTCGCGCACGGGCCTGCTGGGCCTCACGCACGGGTATGCTTTTACCGACCGGCTGGACGTGCAAACCACGCTGTATGGCAGCGGCACGGCCATTCGCACGCCGTATCTGGTCGACTACGAGCGCAACACCGGGCTGGGGCTGGGCGGCCGCACGGCCCTGAGCTACCGCACGGCGCTGGCCGGGCGCGTGCTGCGGCTGCAGGGCGGGGCCGAGTACCAGGCCGGCTTCACCAACGGCCGCAGCTACCAGAACAACGGCGGCACGCCCGGCCCGTTGCGCTACGACGACGAAATCACGACCACCACGGGCTTCGTCTTTGCCCAAGCCGACTACAGCCTGCCCGCCGATTTGCTGCTGACCGTGGCCGCCAGCTACAACCGCCTGCGCTACGGCATCGGGCGGGTGAGCGGGGTGGCCACCCCCGTGGGCAGCTACCAGTTCGGCCGAAGCTTCCGGCCCGAGGTGTCGCCCCGCGTGGCGCTGCTAAAGGAGTTTGGCTTGAATCTGTCCGTTTATGCCAGCGTGAGCACGGGTTTTTCGCCGCCCACCATCGACGAAATCCGGCCCTCCGACGCCAGCCTCAACGGCGACCTGCAGGCCGAGCGCGGCACCAGCTACGAAGTGGGCACGCGCGGCCAGCTCCTGGGCCAGCGGCTGCGCTACGAACTGAACGTGTTTGATTTTGAGCTGCGCGAAACCATCGTCAGCAGCACCACCGACCAGGGCATTGTGGTGTTTCGCAACACCGGCCGCACCCACCAGCGCGGCCTCGAAGCCGCCCTGAGCGGCTGGCTGTGGCAAGCCGCGGCGGTGCCGGCCGCCACTGCCGGCCCCACCACGGCTGCCGAGCCCACCGGCCTGCGCGCCTGGGCCAGCTACGCCTACAACGACTTCCGCTTCGGTAGCTACCCCAGCGGCGGGCCGGACCTGGCCGGCAACCGCCTCACGGGCACCGCGCCGCACACCCTCAGCGCCGGCCTCGATTTCAGCGAGCCCCACGGCTTCTACGTCAGCCCCAACCTGAGCCACCAGGCCCGCGTGGTGCTCAACGATGCCAATACCGCCGAAGCGCCCGGCTACTGGGTTTTCGGGGCCCGTGGCGGTTGGCGCCGCACCTTCAGCGGCCACCTCGAAACCAACCTTTACGCCGGCCTCGACAACGCCACCGACCGGCGCTACAGCCTCGGCAGCGACCTGAATGCCTTTGGCGGGCGCTACTTCCAGCCGGCGCCGGGCCGCGCCTGGTACGCGGGCGCCACGGTGGGCTGGCGGTTTTGACGCCCGCGGCTTCATAAAAGAATGAGGGATGAAGAACGAGGAATGACCGTTAAGGCCGATTCTTCGTTCTTCATCCCTCATTGTTAGGCCCCGCGGTTAAGCTGCGAGCGGCTAGTTCGGGCCTTGCTCTTCGGGCAGGGTGTAGGCGCGGTCGCTGGGGTCGGTGAGCTCGCGGGGCAGGTTCTCGTCGGAGGCTGGGGCGGGGCCGGGCTTGGTCATCGCCTGGATGTCGGAGCGCAGCGAGTCGTCCATCTCGTCGGCTTTCTCCTGGCCCGAGGCGTTGTTGTCGTCGAGCACCTGGCCGTAAGTGGCGGCGTCGAGCATGGGGGTGGAAGCGCCGTCCTCGGCGTCGGGGGTTTCGTCGAACGTGTTGGGGTTGTCGGGCGACATAAAAAATGCGGTTAGCGGTGAAAAGCAAAAAGAGCGGCGCAGCGGCCGGCGCTACGCACCGGCCGCTGCGCCCGGTCCATTATTGACCGTTAGAAGTATCGGTCGACTCGTCGCGGGTGTTGTGCGAGCCGCCGCCGGCGTAGCGCGGGTCGTCCTGGGCCCAGGCGGCTCGCTGCACGTCGCTGTCGGCGTCTTGGGTGGCGCGTACGGCGGCGGGGTCCTGGTTCTGCTCCACGTGGCCGGGCTGGTCTTCGGGGTTGCGCGGGGCTTTGTGGGCGTCCTTCTCACGGTCACGGAACTCGCTGAACTCGTCGGGGTTGTCGTTCGAGCCGTCGCGGCCGGCCGGCGTGGCGTTGGTGGGCTGGGCCGCGTAGCTGGCGGCCATGGGGGCCGAAGGAGCTACGCCGCCAAACTCGCCGTAGTTGGGGCTGCTGGCGTCGATGATGGGGTCGTTGGGATTGGGGCGGGCGGCCGCGGCACGGTCTTGCTGGTCTTGCGGGCGATAGTCGTTTTCCGGCGGCAGGGGGTGGTTTTGCGTATCCATGGGAAAGAAGAAGTAAAAAGGGTATGAGACGAGCAAAGCCCATCTTTGCCTTCCTGTACGCAAACCAGCCGTCGCCGTTCATCCGGGCCCGCAAGGCCGTCCATTCTCATCCATATTTTTCAGTCCTCATGGCCATTACCCACAACCCCACCGACCAGGAATTCACCACCGCCCGCGACGGCTACCAGGCCGAGCTGGCCTATGCCCGCCCGGCCGACGACGTCATCGACTTCACCCACACCTTCGTCGACGAAGGGCTGCGCGGCCAGGGCGTGGCCGAAGAGCTGGCCCGCGCCGCCCTCGACTATGCCCGCCAAGAGCACCTCAAAGTAAAAACCACCTGCAAATTCATGGCCGGCTTCGTGAAGCGGCACCGCGCCGAGTACGAGGATATCCTGGCGTAAAGCTCGGAGTAGAGATGCAAGTAGGCGTCTCTACCTCGGGTTGATAATCGCCCAATAAAAAAGCCCCGGCACTGTGCAGTGCCGGGGCTTTTTTACATGATGACAAGTGGCGCTATTGCACCACCACTCGCCCGGTGTATTCCACCGCCTCGCAGCTCACGCGAATGGCGTAGAGGCCGGCGGGCAAGCCGCGCAGGTCCACCGATACGGCATCGGTGGCGCTGAGCTGGGCGGTGCGCTGGCGCACGGCGCGGCCCAGCATGTCGAGCACTTCCACGGTGGCGGGGCGGGCGGCCGGCACGCCGGGCAGGCGGAGCTGCACGGTTTCCGAAGCCGGATTGGGGTAGATTTCAAGGGCATTGCGCAGCGTGGTCACGTTGCGGCTGGCCGTCGGGATGAAGCAGGCTGAGCTCACGTAGGAGCCCACGCCGGCGTAGTTGTCCACGCCGCCCGCGCTCCAGGTGCTGCTGCCGTTGGGGCCGTTCCAGCGGCCGCCCTGGCTGGTGGTGGGCTGGCGCACCAGGGTGTTGTTGAGGGTCGAGCCGTTGGGCACGGTCCAGGCGCCGCCGGTGGGGTCCTGGCCAATCACGCCGATGACGTCGAGCGTGTCGGTGCCGTCGAAGAGGGCCACCGCGTCGTTGCCATTAAAGAAGGCCACGTTGCTTTGCACGTCGGTTTGGGCGGCCACGCCGGTGTCGGTCACGCCGGTGTTGGCGATGACGTACACATCACCCGGGGCAATGGTGCCCGTGAGGTTCAGGGTGGCGGTGGGCGCGGTGGCGCCGTTGGCGTATAGCACCACGCGCTTGCCGGCCAGCGGCATGGGCGTCAGGGTGGGGTTGTAAATCTCCAGCACCTTGGTGTTGCCCACGTTCGACTCCACGTATTGCGAGAAGTAGGCCTTGGTGCAGGGCGCGCCGGCCGGGGCCGCGTCGTCGTTCAGAATGGTGAGGGTGTGGGCGTTGGGCTGGCCCACAATCACCGTGGCGTTGGAGGGCGTGCCCAGGCGCAGGCGCACCGTTTCGTTGGGCTCGAAGGTAGCGTCGCCGTTCACCGTGACGGTGATGGCCTGCGTGAGCGCCGTGCTGCTGAAGGTGAGGCTGGTGGTGTTCAGGGTGTAGTCGGCGGGGCTGGTGGCGTTGCTGTTGGCCGCGTCCACCGTCACGGGCACCGTGAAGCTGCCGGTGGGCAGGGTGCCGCTGGCCGTCACGTTCACGGTGTAGGTGCTGGTGCCGCTGTTGCCTTCCTGAATGGTGCCGCCGGCCGTGGCAAAGGCCACCGTGGGCGCCGGCCCATCGTCGTTGGTGATGGTGAGCGTGTGGGTGCCGGGCGAGCCCACGCTGTTGCCGGTGCTGGGGTTGGTGAGGGTGAGCACCACGGTTTCGTCGGCTTCGGGCTGGGTGTCGCCGGTCACGGTCACGGTCACGGTCTGGCTGGTGCTGCCGGCCGGGAAGGTCACCGTGGCGGGCGAGGCAAAGGTGAAGTCGGAGCCAGCGGTGGCCGTCGAGTTGGCGCCGTCCACGTTCACCTGCACGGTGGTGGCGGCGGTGGCGGCGGGCGTCAGGCTCACGGTGAAGGTGTAGGTGCTGGTGCCGGCGTTGCCCTCGTTGATGGCGCCGCTGGTGCTGGCAAAGCTGAACACCGGGCCGGGAGGCGCCAGGTTCCAGGCCGTGGCCACGGTGCCGGGGTAGGCAATGTAGGGGTTGAAGTTGCCCTGGCTGGCGGCCACGCGGTTGTTGCGCTCAATCTCGCGGGCGTCGACCGGGTCGGCCAGGTGCCAGGCGTAGAGGGTGTTGATGTCGGCCACCGAGTTGATGTCGCCGTGGCCGGTGTTAATCAGCGCCTGTTGGCCGGCGTGCATGGTGTAGAAGTAGAACACGGCGCGGGCCAAGTTGCCCTTGTGGTCTTCGCGGGGCTCAAACTGGGTGTTGGTGTCTTCGCTCCACTCGGCAATGTTGGCCGTGGGGATGGTGGCCTGGCTCACGAGGCCGCGCATCCAGGTTTGGGTGGTGGCGTCGGGGATTTCGGCAAACGGGTCGGAGCCGCGCAGGTTGTTCCAGGTGTCGTAGGTGGGGTAGAGGTGGTGCATGTCGGAGCGCATGCGCACCACTTCGCTAAACCACGACTGCGGCACGGTGTGCTCGCAGTTGATGCGCGTCACCACGCCGGTGCTGGTGTTGGTGGCGCTGTAGGGCACGGTTTCCTGGTAGCCCGAGTACACGCAGGTTACCAAGTTGTTGTAGTTGTCGGCGTAGTTGTACATCTTGCCGCGGGCCGTGGCGTAGCTCAGCTCCACGCGCTTGCCGTCGTACCAGTTTTGGCGGTACCAGTCGCGCAGCTGCAGGCCGGAAAGGTTGGCCGGCGGCGCGGCCGGCATGGGGGGCACCGTCTGGGCCTGCAGGGCCGCCGGCGCCAGGCCGAGTGCTACCAGGCACAGCGTAAAGTAGTTTTTCATCGAATAAAAAGAGAAGTAGTGGTGGGAAAGAAAATGACGTCGGTGGCAGAGGGAAGCAGCAAAGATAAGCGTTTGGCGAAGCCCCGTTAAGGCCTCGTCCGTTACGAAACCGAGAAGACTTCGGCCGTACTTTCGCCGTCTCATCACCTCACCATTCCCTTTCATCAGCCATGGCCGACATCACCCCCGCCGAACTCCGCCAACGCCAGCAAGCCGGCGAAACTCCCCTCCTCATCGACGTGCGCGAAACCTGGGAGCACGAAGAAGGCCGCATTCCCGGCGCCCAAAACATCCCCCTGAACTCCCTGCCCGAGAAGCTCGACGACCTCGACGAGTGGAAAAACCAGGAAATCATCGTGCACTGCAAGGGCGGCGGCCGCTCGGCCTCGGCCAAGGCCTTCCTCACCCAGCAGGGCTTCAGCAACGTGCGCAACCTGCTGGGCGGCTACCAGGCCTACACGGCCGAAGCATAACCTCACCCCCTGACCCCCTCTCCAAAAAAGAGGGGGCACCGGACTTGCTCCTGACAAGTCAGGAAAAGGGAATCGACTTCACGAGCCGGTGCCCCCTCTCTTTTGGAGAGGGGGTCAGGGGGTGAGGTTGCCGTGGGGCGGGTCACGGCAGCACCAGCCGCCCGTCGGGCGCATACGCCAGCTCGCCGCGGTCCACCATTTCGCGCACGGCGTCCGTCACGGCCGCCGCGTCCTTGGGCGGAAACCCGGCCAGCAGCTCCCGTGGCGAACGGGCCGCCTGCCGCACCTGCGCCAAAATCGGCTCGCGCAGCGAAGGCGCCTGCTCGGCTGTTTGGGCTGCTTTTTTTTCGGCCAGACAGATGTCGCACACCCCGCAGCGGGCCGGGTCGGTTACGTCGAAGTAGGTGAGCAGCAGAATCTGGCGGCAGCGCGTGCCGCTCAGGTACTGGGCCACGGCGTTGGTTTTGTGGCGGGCCAAGTCGCGGGCAGCCGTCATCTTCACCTGGTCGAGGGGCAGCTTGGCGGCGTCGAAGCGCGGCGTGGTGAACATCGCCTGCGGCGACTCCTGCTTGGGCTGGTAGTGCAGAATGCCCGCCGTGTGCAGGTAGCGCAGCTGCTGGCGCACCTCTGTCACGCTGCGGCGCAGGTGCGTGGCCAGAGCATTCTCCGAAATGGTCTGGAAATCCGAAAACAGCTCGCCGCCGTGTATGCGCAGCAGGGCCTTTATCAATTGGTCGTGCTGCGCGTTAGCCACCTGGAAGGCGTACAAATCCTGGTGGTTAATCACCAGGTGCACCCGCGCCGGCTGGTTCACGGCCTCGTTCAGCTGCACAAAGCCTTCGCGCTGCAAAATCTTCAGCGAGTTGTGCGCGTCCACGGCCTTGATGCGGTAGGTCTCGGCAAACTGCTGCATGTCGAACTCGAACGCCGCCAGCTCGCCGCCGCCCACCGCCGTGCGCGAGTAGTTGGCCAGCGCTTGGTACACGCGCTTCACCGTGTCGAGGGGCGGGAACGACTGGTTGGTGCGGCGGCGCAGCTCGTCGGCGTCGTTGGGCCCGGCCAGCAGCACGGCGAAGGCAAACAGGTTGTCGCGCCCGGCGCGGCCGGCTTCCTGGTAATAGGCCTCCAGCGTGTCGGGCGCGTCGAGGTGGGCCACCAGGCGCACGTCGGGCTTGTCGATGCCCATGCCAAAAGCGTTGGTGGCCACGATGAGCCGGATTTTGTCGGCTATCCAGTCCTGCTGCACTTGGGTACGCTTCTCGGCCGGCAAGCCCGCGTGGTAGGCCGCCGCCGGAAACCGGTGCTGCTGCAGAAACGCGGCCGTGTCCTCCGTCTGCCGCCGCGTGCGGGCGTACACGATGCCGGTTTTGCCGGGCCCCACGCCACGCACCACTTCCAGCAGCCGGCGCAGCTTGTCCTCGGTGGGGAGCACCGAATACGACAGCTTGGGCCGCGCAAAGCTCTGCCGAAACACCCGCGAGCCCTCCCCAAACTTCAGCTTCTCCACGATGTCGGCCTGCACCTGCGCCGTGGCCGTAGCCGTGAGGGCGATGACCGGCACGCCGTTGGGCAGCTTCTCGCGCAGCTCGGCAATGCGCAGGTAGGGCGGCCGGAAATCGTAGCCCCACTGCGAGAGACAGTGCGCCTCGTCCACGGCCAGCAGCCCCACGTTCATCTTCGCCACCCGCACCTGGAACAGTTCCGTGAGCAGCCGCTCGGGGCTCACGTACAGAAACTTCACGTTGCGGCCGTACACGCAATTGTCCAGCGCGTGGTCGATTTCCTGGTGGCTCATGCCCGCGTAAATGGCCTCGGCCTTCAGCCCGCGCTTGCGCAGGTTGTCCACCTGGTCCTTCATCAGGGCAATGAGCGGCGACACCACGAGGCAAATGCCCGGCCGCGCCAGCGCCGGCACCTGAAAGCAGATGCTCTTGCCGCCGCCGGTGGGCAGCAGCGCCAGCGTGTCCTGTCCGGCCAGCACCGAGTTGATGATGTCTTCCTGCCCCGGCCGGAAAGCCGTGTGCCCCCAGTGCTCACGCAGCAGGGTCAGGGGCATAGCTTCGGTAGGAGGGGCGGACATGGGGCGAAGATAGGACCGTTTGTACGCGGCAGTTGCTTCCTTTACAGCATCCCTGCAAGCTATTAAAGCGCCAAAAGAGCGCAAAAGCGCATTAGGAGCGAGTTCACGAAACTCATGCTGACTTTGCGTTTCGTGAACGTTGAATTGTGGACGAGTTTCTTAAACCTTGTGAGCAACGCAGGGAGCATCAGCAAATTTGTAAGCTCCCATTTGCAGAGGTTCACTTAAACGAGCGTTAAGATTGTTCTCTTCGCAATCGCCCTGCACTACTGATGACTGCGTAGCCCCCCAAGAGGAAAAGGGCGCCCCACGCAATATCCTCGCCCGGACGGTACGAACCCGGAAAAAGGAAGACATCGGGATGCGTATCTAAGTGTTGCAGTTGCACGGTCTGCCCGGGGCGAAGCTGTTCGCAATGTTCGCGGCCCACCTTCACCGAGTGCTCCTGCCCTTGGTAAGTAAAGTGCAGGAATCGGAACGCAGCCGAGGCATTGCAGTCCGCGCGTACGACCTGCACCGGGACCAACGGCCCGGTTTGAGCCACGTCATGCTCCGCTTTTTTCCCGGAGAAAACAGCACAACACAGCAGGATGAGCAGTATGCCGCCGATTAAGTTGAATGTGTGCAAAGCAGGAGTAGATACCGAGAAGCGAAGTTCAGGTAAACGGTGGTAAATCCAAACTAAACCGACAAAAAAAGCCCGGCACCTTGCGGCACCGGGCTGGTAGAGATAGAAGCGAAGTTGATTAAGCCGCGGCCTTCTCGCCGTTCTCGCGGTCGTCGATGGCTTTGCGCAGCTTGGCAATGGCCTGCACGGCGCGCTCCTCGTCGAGGCGGTTGATGTTGAGCAACATCTTGGTCTTCTCCGGACGGGTGATGACCGGGTGGTTCAGCAGGCGGATGATTTCTTCTTTCTGCGAAGCCGTGGCGTACTGCACCGGCGCAGCTTGCTCGGCCGCTACGGCGGGTGCCTCGGCGGGCACTACCTGCATGGCGGGCACGGCCTGGGCCACGGCAGCAGCCGGGGCCGGAGCGGCGGCTTGCGTGTTGGTGTTGTAGTCCATTTCCTCAGCAGGCGTGGGCTCGTAGCCGGCGGCGCGGATTATCCAGGCCAGGCAGTTGCGGTAAGCTTTGCCGATGGCGCGGGTCTGGGCCATGCTCATGATGGCAAACTCCTGGTAGAATTTCTTGCCGCTCTCCTTGTTGGAGCACACGGCAAAGCCGGCGCCCACGGTGGCGTTGTGGCGCAGGTCAAACAGCGTGACCTTGGCCTGGTACTTCATTTCCTCGGGCGAGCTCACGTTGATGACGTGCTCCACGATGGGCACGATGCCCAGGCGCGAGCCCGCGTACTGCCAGCCCTCCACGTTCACGAACTCCTTGCCCTGCACGTTCGTGGTGAGCTTGTTGTCTTTGATGAACTTGGCAAGGTCCTTCGCCAAGTCCAGCGTTTCGTCGGAGCGGCTGATGTCAAAGCTCTCGACTTTTACTTTTTTGGTAATGTCCTTGGTGGTTTTGGTGGCCTCGTTCATGGCGGTGTGGTGTGTTAATGTGTCCAACTGATGTTCGTGAGTATAACCCAAAGATAGAAAGAAACGTGCCAAAAAAGCCAAAAATATTGGTAAATTTTATTGCTGTAAATCAGTGTTTTATCAGCAATAAGAAAAATACGTATGGCTAATCAGGTTGGGAATACGCTGCTCGGGACTGCAACACCGGTGGCTTTGCTAAAATTCCGGCTGTCTCCACATTCTCCTGATGCCTTCTGGCCCAATCCCGACGGGCCGGAAGGCATTGTTTTTTGCGCCGAGCCAACCTTTTCCCGGCTGCCTCCGAGTAGCAGGTAAAGCCCCCGGCCCCGGCGCGACTGACTCACCCAGGTCTGCGCAGTAGGGCGTTGGCTGGCCCGTGAACGGGCGGCTATTCCGTCGGCGCCGACGGCGGCTGCCCGCTCACCTGCCGGCTGCTCGATGCCTCTTTTTCGGCTGGCCCGCCCACTGGCCGTGCCCGCTTTTGCCCGTCGCCTTCCGGCCGGGTCAGGGCCCGCAGTGCCCATGCCAGCCGGGCCTCCTTTTTCACTCACCACCAAACCAACCACTATTCATGGCACATTCAGCACACTCATTTCTGGGGCGTTTCCGGCGCGTGGCCCTTGCGCTCGCGCTGTTGGCTTCGCTGGGCGCCGGCGTGGCCGGCTGCAAAAAAGATTCCACGCCCGAAATCGACCAGGACGCCGTGGCCAACGTGAAGCTGGCCAACTCGGCCACCCTGGGCACTTACCTCACCGACGCCGACGGCAACACGCTCTACCTCTTCGCCCGCGACGTGGACGGCACCAACGCCTGCACCAGCGCCACTTGCATGCCCCTGTGGCCCGTATACTACCAGGCCGACATCAAAGTGCCCAAGGCCCTGAACGCCGGCGATTTCAGCACCAAAACCACCGCCGACGGCCGCCCGCAGACCACCTACAAAGGCTGGCCGCTCTACTATTACGCCCCGGCCGTGGGCGGCGTCAACACCCGCGAGGCGCCCGGCACCACCGGCGGCAACGGCATTGGCGGCATCTGGCACGTGGTGAGCCCCAACTACGGCGTGACCCTGGCCAGCAAAAACGTGGAAGACAAAACCACCCGCGTGGTGGCCAGCCGCACCTACCTCGTCGACGGCCTGGGCCGCACACTTTACTTCTTTGCCAAAGACAACGGCGCCACGCCCGCCACGCAGGCCACCAACTGCACCGGCAACTGCGCCGCTATCTGGCCCGCCGTGTACAAGAGTGCGCCCCTTGTGCCTTCCACGCTGCGCGCCAGTGACTTCGGCACCATCACCCGCGAGCCCAGCACCACCACCGGCCCCTACGGCACCACCACCAGCACACGCGAGCAGCTCACCTACAAGGGCCGCCCGCTCTACTACTACGTCGGCGACGGCGCCACCCGCGGCAAAGTGGAAGGCCACAACCTCGACGACTCCGGCGACAAGTGGTTTGCCGCCGCGCCGTGAGGGAGCAGCGCCCACTGCTTTAGCTAAAAACCCTGTAAAACAAAACGGTCCTGCTGCGCTTGTCGAAGCAGGACCGTTTTTTGTTCTTGCTTAGGCCATTTAGCCGCCTTCCAGGATGTGGCCGTCGCGCATCACAATCTTGCGGTCGGCCATGTCGGCCAGCTGTTCGTTGTGCGTCACGATGACGAAGGTCTGGCCCAGTTCCTTGCGCAGCAGGAAGAAAATCTGGTGCAGCTCCTGGGCATTTTTGGTATCGAGGTTGCCGCTGGGCTCGTCGGCGAAAATGATTTCGGGGGAGTTGATGAGGGCGCGGGCCACCGACACACGCTGCTGCTCGCCGCCGCTCATTTCGCTGGGCTTGTGCTCGGCGCGGCCTTCCAGGTTGAGCATGCCGAGGAGTTCGCGGGCCCGCACGCGCACTTCTTTTTCGGAGCGGCCGGCCAGGTAGGCGGGCAGGCACACGTTTTCGAGGGCCGTGAACTCGGGCAGCAGGTTGTGAAACTGAAAAATGAACCCGATGTGCCGGTTCCGGAACCGGGCCAAATCATTGCGCCCCAGGGAGCTCACCGATTCACCGTCGAACAGCACCTCGCCCGAATCGGGGTTGTCGAGCGTGCCCAGAATGTGCAGCAGCGTGCTCTTGCCCGCGCCCGAGGAGCCGACGATGCTCACGATTTCCGACTTCTCAATCGTCAAATCGATGCCCTTGAGGACGTTCAGAGCGTTGTAGCTCTTGTGAATGTTGATAGCTTGCAGCAACGGAGCCGGCGATAGACGTGAACGGAATGCAGTAGTGACAAAGCTACGCACAATCCGGTGGCAGCCGCGCCGGGCCTGCTGCGCCGCCACCGTTTTGGGGTGGCTATCTTTCAGTTGATGACTCAGATTTTGTTGCCGATGTCCGCTTTTTTTTCGGTCCGCCGCTGGCCATGGGTTGCCGTGTTGGCGCTGGCAATGGGCGTGGCCGGCTGGCAATGGCAGCGCACGGTTTTCCAGCGGCGAAATGCGGGGGCGGCCCAGGCGCTCGGCGCCGACCTGGACCGCGCGCTGCTGCTGCCCGCTGCCCCCGGCGCGCCCTACGACAGCACCCGCTTGCGCGGCGTGAGCTGGGTGGGCAGCGACTCGGTGACCGCCGCCGAGCTGGCCCCGCTGCTGCGCGACCACGTGACCTGGATAGCCCAGATGCCCTTCGGCTGGCAGGCCGGCGCCGCCGAGCCCGGCATTCGCACCAACACGGCCCGGCCCACCGGCCGCCGCGGCCTCTGGGGCGAAAGCGACGCGGGCCTCGTGTACACGGCCCGGCTGGCGCGGCAGCACGGCATCCGCACGCTGCTCAAGCCGCACCTGTGGGTACGGGGCCGCAACGCCTGGCCCGGCGACATCAACATGAGCAGCCCGGCCGACTGGGACGCGTGGTTTGCCAATTACTCGGCCTTCATCCTGCACTATGCCGCCCTGGCCGAAAGCGCGCAGTTCGACGGCCTGTGCATTGGCACCGAGCTCCTGCACGCCACCGAGCCGGCCCACGACAAAGCCTGGCGCGGGCTCATCAAGCGCATTCGGAAAGTGTACCACGGCCCGCTCACCTACGCCGCCAACTGGGCTGTGGAGTACCAGCAAATCCGGTTCTGGGACGCGCTGGATTATGTAGGCATTCAGGCCTATTTCCCGCTGAGCACCGCCGCCAGTCCGTCGCTCGACACGCTTGTGCGCGGCTGGCAGCCCCATTTGCGCGAGCTGGCCGCTTGGCAGAAAAAGGTGAGGAAGCCCATTGTGTTCACCGAAGTGGGCTACAAAGCCACCCCCGACGCCGCCGCCAAGCCCTGGGAGTGGCCCGAGCGCACGGCCCTGCCCGAAGCCCCCGACGAGGCCACCCAGGCCCGCTGCTACGAAGCGCTGTTCCGGGCCACCTGGGGCCAGCCGTGGCTGAAAGGCCTGTTTATCTGGAAGTGGTACCCGGGCCTGGCGCCCGACGGCCCGGCCCGCCGCCACGCCGATTTCACGCCCCAGCACAAGCCCGCCGAAACCGTGCTGGCGCGCTGGTACGGGCAGTAGCGCGGGCTTTTAGTCCGCGAATGAACAGTTCGGGCGCGGGCTAAAAGTCCGCGCTACCGATGCCCGCCTGCTAATTAATTGGCGCAATGATGGCCCGGACGCCGTACTTTCGCGTCTGCAACCGCAGGGCTGCAAGGCACAACCCACCCCTTTACCGTTTTTATGAACATTCACGAATACCAGGGTAAGGAAATCCTGAAAAAATACGGCGTTCGCGTGCAAGAAGGCATCACCGCCGACACCCCCGAAGAGGCCGTAGCCGCCGCCGAGAAGCTGACCGCCGACACCGGCACCAGCTGGTACGTCATCAAGGCGCAAATCCACGCCGGGGGCCGCGGCAAAGGGGGCGGCGTGAAGCTCGCCAAAGGCATCGACAAGGTGAAGGACATTGCCAGCGAAATCATTGGCATGCAGCTCGTGACCAAGCAAACCGGCCCCGAAGGCCGCAAAGTCCACAAAATTCTGGTGGCTCAGGACGTGTACTACCCCGGCCCGAGCGAAACCAAAGAATACTACATGAGCGTGCTGCTCGACCGCACGCTGGGTAAAAACGTCATCATCTACACCACCGAGGGTGGCATGGACATCGAGGAAGTGGCCGAAGCCCATCCCGAGAAAATTCACCGCGAGCACGTGGACCCCGCCGTGGGCCTGCAGGGCTTCCAGGCCCGCAAAATTGCGTTCAACCTCGGCCTGGAAGGCGACGCGCAGAAGGAAATGGTGAAGTTCGTGACGGCCCTTTACAAGGCCTACGACGAAACCGATTCCAGCATGTTCGAAATCAACCCCGTGCTGAAAACGTCGGACAACAAAATCCTGGCCGTTGACGCCAAGGTGACGCTGGACGAAAACGCCCTCTACCGCCACAAGGACTTCGTGGCCCTGCGCGACCTCAACGAGGAAGACCCGCTGGAAGTAGAAGCGTCGAACAACAACCTGAACTACGTGAAGCTCGACGGCAACGTGGGCTGCATGGTGAACGGCGCCGGCCTGGCCATGGCCACCATGGACATCATCAAGCTGAGCGGCGGCGAGCCCGCCAACTTCCTCGACGTAGGCGGTGGAGCCAACGCCCAAACCGTTGAGGCTGGCTTCCGCATCATCCTGAAGGACCCGAACGTGAAAGCCATCCTGATTAACATCTTCGGTGGCATCGTGCGCTGCGACCGGGTGGCCAACGGCGTGGTAGAAGCCTACAAGGCCATCGGCGACATCCGCGTGCCCATCATCGTGCGCCTGCAAGGAACCAACGCCGAAGAAGGCGCTCGCATCATCGACGAGAGCGGCCTGAAAGTATCGTCGGCCGTGCTGCTGAAAGATGCCGCCGCCCGCGTGAAAGAAGTGCTGGCTAACGCGTAGTTGTCAGTTGTTCGTTGCTAGCAGCAAAAAGGCCCGCCTGACGACTCAGGCGGGCCTTTTCATTGAAGCTGTTCGTTGAGTTAACAACGGACAACGAGCAACGAACAACTATTTCCCGGCCACGCCGGCGTTTTCTTCGGCCTGCACCGGCAGGGCTTTGCCTTGCACGCGCAGCTCCACTTCCATGTTGCCACGGGTGCCCACCGAGTAGGGGCAGATTTTGTGGGCGTAACGCACCATCTCAATGGTTTTGGCTTCGTCGAATTTCTTCAGGTCCACGTCGAGGATGGCGCTCAGGCCGTAGCCTTCGCCTTCCTGAAACAGTGTGACGGAGCAGGTCACGGTGCTCTCCTTGTCGAGGGTGTCGCCGTTGCGCTGGGCCGTGACCAGCAGGGCCTGCTGAAAGCACGAGGCGTAGCCGGCGGCAAACAACTCTTCGGGGTTGGTGGCGCCTTTTTTGCCGCCCAGGCCCTCGGGAACCGACATTTCCAGGTCGATGACGCCGGTGGCCGAGCGAACGTGGCCGCTGCGGCCACCAACGGCCGAAGCATCGGCCGTGTACAGGTTCTTCTTCATAAAAACAGAGTGGAAGGTGATGGAATTTTCAATGGGTAGGGTACTGGCTTAACTGGTTTTGGGGCGCTGGGGTTGTGCCGCCCGGCCAGCCGGACCGAGGAATTTGCCCAAGCTATTTGGTAGCCATGCGCTTTTAAGGCTACTTTTGCAGTCCTATCACGTACCGGCCACGTCGTACAACGGATAGTATGAGAGTTTCCGAAGCTCTTGATTTAGGTTCGATTCCTAACGTGGCCACCAGAAACCCCGTTTCCAGCTTGGAAACGGGGTTTTTTATTTTGCGGCGGTAGCCGGTTGGCCGGGCCGCACCTGCTGGCATCACCGCCTCGGGCGGGCCAGCGGCGGAGCTACCTTCACGGCATGGCGCTTTCTCCTGCTCTCGACTTGCTGCGGGCCCACCTGCAGGCCCGCGTGTCCATCACCGCCGCCGACTTTGCCGTTTTTGCGCGTCATGTGCGCCCCCTGGCCCTGCGCAAGCGGCAACACCTGCTGCTGGCCGGCGCCGTGTGCACAGACCTGGCTTTTGTGACGAAGGGTTGCCTGCGCAGCTATTCGCTCGCTGCCCAGGGGCAGGAGCATACGCTGCAGTTCGCCCCTGAAGACTGGTGGGTGTCGGATTTGTATAGCTTCCTGACCCGGCAACCCAGCACCCTGAACATTGATGCGCTGGAGGACGCGCAGGTGTTGCTGCTGGCGCAGGCCGATTTGGAAACCGTTTACGCCGAATGCTCCGTGTTTGAGCGCTACATGCGCCTGCTCCTGCAAAGCCGCTACGTGGCCCTGCAGGAGCGGGTGAATGCCTCCCTGAGCCAGACGGCGGCCGAAAAATACCAGCACTTCGTGCACCAATATCCCACCATTGTGCAGCGGGTACCGCAGCACGTCATCGCCTCTTACCTGGGCATCACGCCCGAGTCGCTGAGCCGGGTGCGGCGGCAGCTGTAGCGCCGGGAAGTCCACGCACAGGAGGCCGGGCGGGAGGACTGACCAAGCGGTGAATATTTTCTTATCCTAGGATAAGGCGTCGGGGTAGGGAAGGAGGCAACCTTTGCCGCGTGCTTCGCGGAGAAAACGACTCTCGGCGCTTTCGCACCCCCTACTTGCCATGAACCCGAACCTGCTCCCGTATCCTTCCTTGCCCGCCGAGCGCATCGGCATTCACCCGCCCGTCGAGCTGCCGGCCGCCATTCGCCTGGGCACCGTGCACCTGACGGTGGCCAGCCTCGACCGCTCGCTGTCCTTTTACGAGGGCGTGCTGGGCTTTCAGCGGCTGCGCCGCACCCCGGCCGCCGATGGCCAGCTCGCCACGGCCGAGCTGGGCGTGGCCGGCCGCCCCGACGACGTGCTGGTGGCCCTCTACGAGCAGCCCGACGCCCGCCCCGTGCCGCGGCGCGGCCGCCTGGGCATCTACCATTTTGCCCTGCTGCTGCCCACCCGCGCCGACCTAGGCCGTTTCTTGCGGCACGCCCAGGCGCTGGGGGTGCACGTGGGCTCGTCTGACCACCGCTACAGCGAGGCCACCTACCTCACCGACCCCGACGGCTTCACCGTTGAAGTGTACCGCGACCGGCCCCGCGCGGAGTGGTGGGTGTCGGCGAAGGGCGAAATTCAGGCGGCCCTCGACCCACTTGATGCGGTGGGCGTGCTGCAGGCGGCCGGCACCACGGCCTGGCAGGGCCTGCCGGCCGGCACCACCATGGGCCATCTGCACTTTTACACGGGCGATTTGGCGCAGGCAGCCGCCTTTTACCACGAGGCGCTGGGCTTCGACGTGATGACCTGGAGCCTGCCGGGCGCCTTGTTTGTGGCGGCCGGCGGCTACCACCACCACCTGGGGCTCAACGTGTGGGCGGCGGGTTCGCCCGCCGCCACCGCGGCCGACGCCCGCCTACTCCGCTGGGAACTGTGGTGGCCCGATGCCGCCACTCGCGATGCCGCCGCCGGCCGCCTGCAAGCAGCCGGCTACCCCGTGGAGCCTACCGCGACCGGGCCCCTCGTCGCCGACCCCTGGGGCATTCGCCTGCTGCTGCGCGCCGAGCCATCTGCTTAATCGCAGCCATTGATGGCTATTGCTTGAATGGCGTGAGGGCCGCGTGGAAGTTATAGGGAAATAGCCCTGAAATCAGAGGAGACTGAGGTGCGTCGTCACTTTTTCTCACGTCATCAGGAAGCTTAATTTTTGGAGAGCTTGAACAATGTATGTACATTTGATGTATGTACATTTGAAACGTAGTTTTAGCACGGCTTAGACCATTCATCCTCGACGTTCCTCATCTCTCATGGAAATTGGCATTGATAGTTTCGCCTCGCACCTGCTGCAAAACGGCGGCACGCCCCTGAGCGGGCAGGAGGCCATGCGGCTGCTGCTCGAGCGCATTGAGCGCGCCGACCAGGTGGGCCTCGACGTGTTCGGCATTGGCGAGCACCACCGGGCCGAATACCTCGACTCGGCCCCGGCCGTAATTCTGGCGGCTGCCGCGGCGCGCACGCAGCGCATCCGGCTGACGAGCGCCGTGACGGTGCTCTCGGCCGCCGACCCCGTGCGCGTGTTTCAGGAATACGCCACGCTGGACCTGATTTCGCAGGGCCGCGCCGAAATGGTGGTCGGAAGGGGCTCGTCTACCGAGGCGTTTCCGCTGTTTGGCTTCAGCCTCAATGACTACGACGAGCTGTTTGCCGAAAAGCTCGACCTGCTGCTGGCCATCCGCGACACCGAGCACATTCGCTGGCAGGGCCAGTACCGGCCCGCGCTCACCGGGCAGGGCGTGTACCCGCGCCCGGCGCAGGCGCAGCTGCCCATCTGGCTGGGCGTGGGCGGCACGCCCGAGTCGTTTGTGCGGGCCGGCGCCCTGGGCCTGCCGCTGATGGTGGCCATCATTGGGGGCGACACCCACCGCTTTCGGCCCCTCATCGACCTCTACCGCGAGGCGGGCCGCCGCGCCGGCCACACCCCCGAACGGCTGAAAGTGGGCCTGCACTCCTTGGGCTACGTGGCCCCGACCACCGAAGAAGCCGTGGCCGACTTCGTGCCCGGCTACCTGGAAACCTTTAGCAAGCGGGCCCGCGAGCGGGGCGGCAGCCCGCTCACGCGCTACCATTTCGACGCGCAGGCCGGGCCGCTGGGGGCCCTGCTGGTGGGCAGCCCCGAAGAAGTGGCGGCCAAAATTTTGCGCCACGCCGAGGCACTGGGCGGTATTTCGCGGGTCACGTTTCAGATGGACGTGGCCGTGCTGCCGCACGAGAAAATCCTGCGTGCCACGGAGCTGCTGGGCACCCGCGTGGCCCCGCTGCTGCGCTAGGCCGTTCGGCGCTCAGAATACACAAAAGCCCTCCGGTGCCGTGCCGGAGGGCTTTTTTGTGATTTCGGCGAGCCGGCTACTGCGCGGGCAGCACCAGCACGGGCAGCTTGCTTTCGAGCATCACCTGGGCCGTCACGCTGCGGTGGAACAGGTTGCCCATGAAGCTGCGGCGCCGGGCAATGAGCACCACTAGGTCGTAGTCGGCGGGCTGGGCGGCGCGGAGAATGCCGGCGGCGGGCTGCTCGCTGACCACGGTGCGGCACTGGGCCGGGGGCAGGTCCAGCACGAGTCCGGTGCGCATCACCGAGTCGAGCACCAGGGGCGGCAGCTCGTCGGGCCCGGTTTCGGGCACCACGTGAAACACGGTGATGCCGGCCCCGAGGGCAGCCAGCAGGTGGCGGGCGGTGCCGGCGTGCTCGCCCAGCGTGAAGGGGCCGCCGTCGATGGCCAGCAGCACGCGGCGGGGCGGGGCCGTGGAGCCGACGCCGTGGGGCACCACCAGCATGGGGTAGGGGGCGGTGCGCAGCAGGTCGAGGGAGGTGGTTTGCACCAGCTCGTCGGGCGTGTCGGAGTAGTCGGGGCGGCCCAGCACCACCAGCAGCGGGTGGTGGCGGCTCACGGCGTCGGCCACGGCAAAGGCCACGCGGCCGTGGCCGACCTCGGCCACCACGGGCACGGGCAGGCCGCCGGCCACGCTGTTGAGGGCCAGCTGAATGGCGTCCTGGCTCAGGTTGGAAATGCCGCCCGTGAATGCCTCGGGGTCGAGGAGAGAGTCGCGGCGCACGTGCAGTAGCACCAGGCGGGCGCCCAGCGGGCCGGCCAGGTTGGTGGCGTAGTCCAGGGCCTTGTTGGCGGCCTGAAAGAAATCGGTGAGAATGAGCAGGGAGGCGTCCATGAGGCAGGGCAAAAAATGGGGGGGTTCCTGCGGCAAAGCTCCGGCATAGTCCGGGCGGCGGACCTGCGCAAAATTAGCCAAACGCCTGACATTGCTCATGTGCCGGCGGCCGAAACGGTGGGAACCTTTGCACTATCATCTTCTTCAGCCTCAGGTCCATGAACGTTCATCTGCCATTTCTGGGGGCGGCCCACTGCGTCACGGGCTCGAAGTACCTGCTCACGCTGGAAAGCGCCGGTGCCCAGCACCGCGTTATGGTCGACTGCGGTTTGTTTCAGGGCTTTAAAGAGCTGCGTCTGCGCAACCGCGAGAAGCTGCCCCTGGCGCCGGCCGACGTGGAGGCCGTTATCCTGACCCACGCCCACCTCGACCACAGCGGCTACCTGCCCAAGCTGGTGAAGGACGGCTTCCGGGGCCGCATCCTGTGCACCGAGGCCACGGCCGACCTGCTCAGCATCATGCTGCTCGACTCGGCCAAATTGCAGGAGGAAGAAGCCGCCTACGCCAACCACAAAGGCTATTCCAAGCACCGCCCGGCCCTGCCGCTCTACACCCAGGCCGACGTGGCGCAGGTGCTGGCGCTGGTGGAAAGCGTGGCCTACGAGGCGCCCCTGGCCTTGCTCGGCGGCCGGCTCACGCTCACCTTCCGCGACGCGGGCCACATCCTGGGCTCGGCCATCGCCGAGCTCGACGTGCAGGGCGAGCACCAGCGCCGGCACCTGGTGTTTTCGGGCGACCTGGGCCGCTACGACAACCCCGTGCTGCACGACCCCGCCCGCGTGGCCCACGCCGACGTGCTGCTGGTGGAGTCGACCTACGGCGACCGCAACACCCGCCTGGCCGACCCCGAAAGTGCCCTGGCCCGCGTCGTGAACGAGGCCCTGGACCGGGGCGGCGTGCTGCTCATTGCGGCCTTTGCCGTGGGCCGCACGCAGGCCCTGCTCTACTACCTCAAGAAGCTGTTGGCGGCTGGCCGCATCCCGCCGGTGCCGGTGTACGTGGACAGCCCCATGGCCCTGCGCGTAGCCGACCTGTTTCCGCGCCACCCGGCGGCCCACCGGCTGGGCAGCGGCAACGTGTTCGATTTTCCCGGCCTGCACTTGGTGACGGAAGCGGCCCAATCGAAGGCCCTGAACCAGAAAACGGGACTGGCCATCATCCTCTCGGCCAGCGGCATGTGCACGGGCGGGCGCATCGTGCACCACCTGCACCACCGCCTGCCCCGGCCCACCGACACGGTGCTGCTCATCGGCTACCAGGCGGAGGGCACGCGGGGGCGCCGCCTGCTGGCCGGGGAACGG
The DNA here is from genome assembly GCF_016427455.1 of Hymenobacter miniatus. Classification (NCBI taxonomy): domain Bacteria; kingdom Pseudomonadati; phylum Bacteroidota; class Cytophagia; order Cytophagales; family Hymenobacteraceae; genus Hymenobacter; species Hymenobacter miniatus. The sequence goes on along the minus strand of NZ_JAELXR010000020.1, from coordinate 46,220 downwards.
GAAATAAAAATGTTTGGCGAATTGGTGCCCGTGCGCTGCCACGTCGAGCACCTCGACGGCTTTTCGGCCCACGCCGACCGTCAGGAGCTGTTGCGCTGGCTCGACCAACTGCAGCCGCCGCAGCGCACCTTCGTGGTGCACGGCGAGCCGCCGGCCGCCGAAAACCTGGCCGCCACCCTGCGCCAGCGCCACTGGCCGCAGGTGGAAGTGCCTGAGTACCTCGAAAGCATGCAGCTTTTCGCAGGCCTTTGAATAGTAGTAAAATCTTTGCCAATCAAGAATTTAGGGCCATGAAATCGAACCGTGTATCCGGGCTGTTGCTGGGCTTGTGCCTGGCCGGCCGCGCCGCCTTGGGCCAACAGCCGGGGGGCGTCATTCCGCCGGTGGTAGTGCCCCCGATGGTCGATGAGCTGGTGATTACCAACGTGAGCGTGGTGAACGTGGACCTGGGCGAAATCGAGCCGCACCAGAACGTGGTGATGCGCGACGGCGCCATCATCTCGGTGGGCAAATGGGTGCCGGCCGGCCGGGGCGTGCCCACCGTCGACGGCACGGGCAAGTACCTGGTGCCCGGGCTCTGGGACGGTCACACCCACGCCCTGGGCTCGGCCGCCGAGGAGCGCATGGCCCTGCCGTTGTACGTGGCCCACGGCATCACCAGCATCCGCGACGTGACCACGGCCCGGCCCCTCAACGACCTGCTGCGCACCTACCAGGCCCTCGAAACCGGCCGCCGCGTGGGCCCGCGCCTCGAGCTAGCCGGCCCCGTGCTCAATGGCTCGGCCACGGAGCGCACCGGCCTCGGCCTGACGGCCACCCGCGCCGAAGGCCGCACCGAGGCTGAAAGCCACATCAAAGCCGGCTGGTGCAGTATGCAAACCGGTCCGCTGCTCTCGCACGACGCCTTTTGGGGCGCGGCCGCGGCCGCCGAGGAAGCCCGCGTGCACCTCACCGGCCCCGTGCCCGAGGCCGTGCCCGTGCTCGACGCCATCGGGGCCGGCCAGCGCGGCATCGACCACCCCGACAAGCTGCTGCTGGCCTGCTCCGCCCGCGAGGCCGAGCTGGTGGAGGCGCGCGCCCGGGCCTTGGCCGGCCCGCGGCCCCTCACCACCCTGCAGGCCCGTGTGAAAGCCCAGCAACCGCTCATTCTGGCCAGCTTCAGCGCCGAACGCTGCGCGGACCTGGCCCAGGCCCTGGAGCAGTACCGCACCTTTGTGGTGCCCGCACTGGGGGCGCAGGACTTTGCCTTAGGACGAGAGCCCGACCCGGCCGACCTGCGCTTTCGCGCCGTGCCGGCTGCTGTGCGCCAGCAGTGGGCGCGGGCGTCGCATGCCCGGCCGCGCCTTTCGGCGGGCCGCCGGGCCCGGCTGCAGGCCCTCGACTCGCTGCAGCGGGGCATGATTGCCGCGTTTGGCCGGCAGGGCGTGCGCCTGGTGGCGGGGTCCGACGCGGGCTCGGGCACGCCCAATCTCTTCCACGGAGGCGGCCTGCACGACGAGCTGGAGCGCCTCGTGGCCATCGGCCTCACCCCCGCCGAGGCCTTGCGCGCCGGCACCGTGAACCCGGCCATGGCCATGGGCCGCGGCTTCGACCTCGGCCGCATTCGCGCGGGCTACCTCGCCGATGCCGTGCTGCTGAACGCCAACCCGCTCACCGACATCCACAACCTGCGCCTGATTGAGGCCGTGGTGCTGCGCGGCCGCCTCTTCGACTTGGCGGCACTGGCCAAGCTGGCCCGCGATGGCGAAAAGGCCGCTGCCACGGAAGATGCCGCGGCGCACGCCACGGCCGTGGTGCGCTAGCCGGAGCTCGCCGTTTTTGGAAGGCAGGGTAGCTGACCTTAAAGGTGGTGTTTTAGGTAATTAAGCATTGATAATCAACAGGTTATTGCCATCAATTTAAGCGGTTCGTTATGGCATGAATACCCGGAAATTCCAGCGCCACTAGGGCGACGGCCCGCTGCAGTCCTGGCTGGGCCGGTTTTCGGACTAACGCGACTGGCTCGGCGTGCCCATGCCCACGGTGCTGAAAGCCAGTTGGGGGGCGGCCACCGCTAGCCCTACGCCCGGTTTGTGGCGCAAGACCTGGACTACAAAGACCTGAAGCTTTACTAACCGGCCGCTTTTCAGCCTTACTGCAGCCGCTTGCCAGTTGGGGCTGTCCCTGCCAGACCATTTGATTATGAACGTTACGGCTTTCAGTGTTCAGCATTTTGAGCGCAGCTTTCTGCAGCGGGCCAACCAAGGCCGCCACCAGCTCGCGCTGCTCGATACGCCCCTCACGGCCGACACGGCGCATCTGGCGCACGGCGCTCTGGCGGTGAGCGTGTTCACCCGCGACGACGTGTCGGCGGCGGTGCTGGAGCAGTTGGCCGAACTGGGCGTAAGCTACCTGGCCGTGCGCGCCAGCGGCACCGACCACGTGGACCTGGCCGCCGCCCGCCGCCTGGGCCTGCGCGTGGCCCACGTGCCCGACTACTCGCCTTACGCCGTGGCCGAGCACGCCGTGACGCTGATGCTGGCCCTGTGCCGCCACCTGCGCCAGGCCGACCAACAACTGCGGGCCAATGACTTCCGCCTCGACCACCTCATCGGCTTCGACCTGCACGGCAAGACCGTGGGCATCATGGGCGTGGGGCGCATCGGGGGCGTGGTGGCGCGCATTCTGCACGGCTTCGGCTGCCAGCTGCTGGGCCACGACGTGCAGCCTAACCCCGAGCTCACCGAGAAGTACGGCCTGCGCTACGTGCCGCTGCCCGAGCTGTGCGCCCAGGCCGACATCATCTCGGTGCACACCCCGCTCACGGCCGCCACCCATCACCTCATCGACGACCAGCTGCTGCGCCGGATGAAGCGCGGCGTGATGCTGGTGAACACCGGCCGGGGCGGCGTGCTGGACACAGCCGCCGCCCTGCGCGCCCTCAAAAGTGGCCAGCTGGGCTACCTGGGGCTGGACGTGTACGAAAACGAGAAGGCCCTTTTTTTCGCCGACCACAGCCAGGACCTGCTGCTCGACGACACGTTTGCGCGCCTGCTCACCTTCCCCAATGTGCTGCTGACCGGCCACCAAGCTTACCTCACCCGCGAGGCCCTCGCCAACATTGCCGACGCCACCCTGGCCAGCCTCAACGCCTGGGCCCTGGGCCACTCGCCCGAGCACGAGCTGTGCGCAGCCGGGACGGGAGCTCCCGCCCGCCGCTGAGCGGTGTCGAAGCCCGTTGCCCCTTTTCTTAAACCACCTGCCGCCATGCCTTTGCTCCCTGCGCCCCCGCTTTCCGAACCCGCGCGGCCGGCCGCGGCGCCTGTCGCTCCCTTCGTTGCGGCCGCTGGCCTTCCTGCTGCCGAGGCCCGGCGGCGCCTACTGGAGGCCGGCCCCAACGTGCTGGCCACGGCGCCGCGCGAGTCGGCGCTGCGCATGGCCTTGCGGCAATTCCGAAGCCTCACGGTGTTGGTGCTGGCGGGTGCGGCGGCCGTGTCGGCCTTCAGCGGCGATGTGGCCGAGGCGGTGGCCATTGGGGCGGTGGTGCTGCTGAACGCGGCCATCGGGTGTGGGCTGGAGTGGCAGGCCCGCGCCTCCATGGACGCCCTGCACGCCCTCGACGTGCCCCAGGCCCGCGCCCTGCGCGACGGGCAGCCCCACCAGCTGCCGGCCGCCGACCTGGTGCCCGGCGACGTGCTGCTGCTGGAAGGCGGCGACGTGGTGGCCGCCGACGCCGACCTGCTGGAAGCCCACCAGCTGCAGGTGAACGAGTCGGCCCTCACGGGCGAGTCGCTGCCCGTGAGCAAGGCGCCCGGCCCGGCCGCGCCCGGGGCCCCGCTGGCCGAGCAGCGCCAGCGCGTGTTCAAGGGCACGGCCGTGGTGGACGGCAACGGCCGGGCCCTGGTGGTGGCCACCGGCATGGGCACCGAGCTGGGCCGCATCACGCAGCTGGTGCAGGCCACCGGGCGCCCGCCCACGCCTCTGGAGGGCAAGCTTGATGTGCTGGCCCGGCAGCTGTTGCTGCTCACGGGTGGGCTCACGCTGGGCTACGGGCTGCTGGTGTGGGCGCAGGGCCAGCCGCTGAGGCAGGTGCTGAAAACCGCCATTGTGCTGGCCGTGGCGGCCATTCCCGAGGGGCTGTCCATCGTGGCCACGCTGGCCCTGGCGGCGGGCACCCTGCGCATGGCCCGGCATAAGGTGCTGGTGAAGCGCCTGCCCGCCGTGGAAGCCCTGGGCAGCACCGGCGTCATCGTGACCGATAAAACCGGCACCCTCACCCAAAACCGCATCGAGGCCCACACTGTGTGGCTAGCCGAGGGCTGCATCGAAGTGCGGCTGCAAAACGACGCCTTGAACGCCGTGGCGGGCGGCGCGCCCGGCCCGCTGGCCAGCCCGGGCTTTGCGCACCTGCAGCTGCTGGCCGCCTTGTGCAACAACGCCACCTACCACCCCGCCGACCCCAGCCGCACCACCGGCGACCCCCTCGAAATTGCCCTTTGGCAGCTGGCCGGCGCCACCCAGAACAGCGCCGAGGCCGCGCCGCGCCGCCTGGCCGAGCAGGCCTTCCGCTCCGATACCCGCCTCATGGGCACCGTGCACCAGCTGGCCGGCGGCCGCTGCCTGGTGGCCGTGAAAGGCGCCGCCGAGGCCGTGCTGCCCCATTGCCGCTACCAGTGGACGGCCGCCGGGGCTCCCCAGCCGCTCCGCGACGAAGACCGCGCCGCCTGGGTGGCCCGCGCCGAGGGACTGGCCGCGCGCGGCCTGCGCACCCTGGCCTTTGCCAGCGCCGAGTGGCCCGAGCACCCGGGCCCCGATTTTGTGCGCGAGCTGGAATGGGTGGGCCTGGTGGCTTTTCTCGACCCGCCCCGGCTGGAAGTGGCGCCGGCGCTGGCCGCCTGCCGGGCTGCCGGCATTCGCGTGATTGTGGCCACCGGCGACCACCCCGCCACGGCCCGCACCGTGGCCCAGCAGGTGGGGCTGCTGGAAGACGAAGAGCCCGACGACGTGATACTCGGCGCCGAGCTGGCCGACCTGCTGCGCCACCCCAACGGCGCCGGCCGGCGCCGCTTGCACCACGCCCAGGTGTTTGCCCGCATGAGCCCGGCCCAGAAGCTCGAGCTCATTGCCTATTACCAGCAGTGCGGCCAGGTGGTGGGCATGACCGGCGACGGCGTGAACGACGCCCCCGCCCTGCGCCGGGCCGACATCGGCATCGCCATGGGCCTGCGCGGCACCCAGGTGGCCGCCGAAGCCGCCGACCTCGTGCTGCAGGACGACGCCTTTGGTTCCATTGTGGTGGCCATTGCGCAGGGCCGCGTGATGCTGGCCAACATTCGCACTTTTCTGAGCTACCTCATTTCCTGCAACCTGAGCGAGGTGCTCATCGTGACGCTGGTGGCGCTGCTGCACCCGCTGGTGCCGCTCTGGCCGTTGCAAATTTTGTTTCTGAACCTGCTCACGGATGTGTTCCCGGCCCTGGCTCTGGCCCTGGGCCAGGGCCACCCCGACCTGATGCAACGCCCGCCCCGCTCGCCCAAAAAGCCGCTGCTGGGCTTCGCCGACTGGCGCCGGGCGGGCCTCTACGCGGCGGCCCTCACGGCGGGTGGGGCGGGCGCGTTTGCCTACGCGCGCTGGGGAATGGGCCTGCCGGCCGCGGAGTGCAACAACGTGCTGTTTTTTGGCATGGCGCTGGGCCAGTTGCTGCACGTGTTCAACTTCGCGGCCGACCGGCGTGCGCTGCTGCGCTCGGAGGTGACGCGCAATCCCTACGTGTGGGGCGCGCTGGTATTGTGCGGCGGCGCCATGCTCACAATTTACTTGTTGCCGGCACTGCGGCCGGTGTTTGGCATAGTGCCGCTGCCGCCCGTGGCCCTGGCCCTGGTTTTCGGCAGCGGCGTGTTGCCCGTGCTGCTCATTCAAACAGTACGCTGGCTGCGCCGCACCGCCGCGGCGCGCCGGACTGTTGGCAAAGCAAGCTGACCGGCCTTTGCGAGAACGATTTCGCTCCCACGATTTCGTTCTCGCGAAGACCAGTCGAGTTGCCCATCCTCACTTATTTTAAAAGTCTCCGGCTGCTACTGTGAATCCATTTTCTGCCAAGCTTGTGATGCGGCGCTGCCTGGCCTTGAGCCTGCTGGTGGTTGTGCCGCGGTGCAGTCCGGCCCCGACCGAAACACGTAGCGCAGTTGAAAACCCCGGTCAGCAAGCGCTGAATGCCCTGCTGCCCGTCCAAGACGTGCCCGTGGCGCCGCTGCTGCAGGCCCTGCTCGATACCGCAGCGGCCGGCAGCGCCCGCGCCGCCGATGCCCGCCTGGGCCTACAGGCCGGCCCCGATGTGCGGGCGCTCTACGACTCGACCGACGCGCCCATCTGGACCACCGCCAGCGGCCTTTCCGCCGACGCCACGGCCGCGTGGCAGCAGCTGAGCCGCGCCGCGGAGCTTGGCCTGCCCGCCGACTACGTGCCGGCTGCGCTGGCCGCCCTGCGCGATTCGCTGGCGCTACCGGCCGGCCCGTCCCTACTCAGCCAGCAGCGCGCCCGGCTGGACCTGCAGCTCAGCGACGCCGTGCTGCGGCTGATGCGCGACCTGCACCGCGGCCGCCTGCGCCCCCAGGCCGAGCCCGCCCGGGCCAAAACGGGAGCGCAGTGGCGGCCCGCGGCTGCGCTTCGGGCCGCGCTGGGCCGGGGCGCGGTGCCGGCCGCCATGCTGGCGGGCCAGCCCGCCACCCGCGAGTACCGCCAGCTGCAGGCGGCGCTGGCGCGGTGGCTGGCCCGGCCCGTGCCGCCCGATTCGGCCGCGGCGCACCGTGCCCGCTACCAGCAGGCCGCCCTCAACCTGGAACGCTGGCGCTGGGAGGCGTGGGCGCCCACGCCCGCCTACCTCCTCGTGAACCTGCCCGCCTACGAGCTGCTGGTGGTGGCGCACGACTCGGTGCGGCGCCGCCACCGCGTCATCATCGGCAAGCCCGAAACGCCCACGCCCACGCTCAGCAGCGCCGTGCGTTACTTAACCCTGGCGCCCGACTGGCACGTGCCGCGCTCCATTGCCACGAAGGAAATGCTGCCCCGCCTGCGGGAAGACCCCGGCTACCTGGCCCTGAACAACCTGGCCCTCTACGACCAGCAGGGCCACCTGCTCGACCCTTTTGCCGTGAACTGGCGGACCGTGACGGCCCAGCGCTTTCCCTACACCATCCGGCAGTCGGCGGGCTGCGACAATGCCCTCGGCAATGTGGTGTTTCGCTTTGCCAACCCCTACGCCGTGTACCTGCACGACACGCCCATACGGCAGTTTTTTGCCGCGCCGGCCCGGGCCTTCAGCCACGGCTGCGTGCGGCTGGCCGAGCCCTTGGCGCTGGCCGCCGACCTGCTGCGCCGCGAGGGCCGCCCGGTGCGCCTGCCCAACGAGGCCGAGTGCGCCCGCCAGCCCGCGCCGCGCGACGTGCGCCTGACGCGGCCCATGCCCATCTATATCCGCTACGCCACCTGCACCGCCGAAAACGGCCAGTTGCGGTTCTTCGCCGACGTGTACGGGCGCGATGAGCGCGTGCGGCGGGCATTGTTCGGGCCTGATGAAAGTCAGGCCCCGAGGTAATCAGCGTCAGGGCGTTGGCGGCCGGAGAAAACGAATTTTGAGGTGTTCTCTTCACCTGCCCGGCGCTTCGGCCAAGGGCCCTTTCCTCCCGGTCATGATTACGCCCTCCCTCATGTTTTCGGTGCTGCTGCTGGCGGTGCTGGCCCTCACCAGCGCCTATTACCACGGCCGCTCGTAAGGCCCGGCGGCCCGCTAGCGGGCTTGCGCGGTGCGCCTCTCATTTTACAGGCGATGTCCTTCCACTTGCTGCCCTTCGCGGTGCCTTTGGCCTATGCGCCCGGCGGCCCGACCCTGCCCGTGAGCCCCGCCACGCTGCTGCGCGCCCTCGAAGTCGATGCCGCCATGGCGCTCGATGACTGGTGCGGCCACTACCCGCCGCTGCCCGCCCCGCGGCCCGCAGTGGCCCCCAGCGCTGGGGGGCCGGCGCTGGCCATTCGCGTTTCGCATTAATTCACTTTTTGCCCTGCTGGCCATGAGTCCTTCGTTGGTAGTCCTCACCGATTTTTTTGCCGTTTCCAACCGCGCGCTTTCCTACGCCGCCGGGCTGGCTCTGCCGCTCGAAGCCCACTTGGTGCTGCTGCACGTGCGCCACGACGGCCTGCTGGCGCCGGCCGAATACCACGCCGGCCACACCCCCGAGGGCGAGCAGCGCACCCGCCGGGCCCTCGAAACCTTGGCTTCGGCGCAGCCCGTGCCCGCCGAAGTTGATATTTCGGACGACTACCTGCCCGAGGCCGTGCAGGAGGTGGTGCGCCGCCACCAGCCGCTGCTGCTGGTGCTGGGCCGCCCCGGCCTGGCCGACGCGCCGCAGGAAATCATTGTGAGCACGGCCATGGACCTGCTGCGCCAAACCCAAAGCCCCGTGCTGGTGGTGCCCACCGTGGGCTGGGACGCTTTTCCGCCCCGGCGCCTGCTGCTGGCCGTCGATGGCGAACCCTTCCGCCTGTGCCCCAACCAGCGGGTGGTGCAGCGCTTGCTGCAGGCCAACGGGGGTACCCTCGACGTGGTGCACATCACCGACGACGACCACCGCCGCCCCGACGCGGCCGACATCCTGCGCAGCATTCGGCAAAACGACTTGGTGGACGACGGCCCCTCCCTCGACCGCCTGCACGAGCTCAGCCGCCAGCGCATTGCCGGGGGCGTGCTGGAAGAAGCCGCCCGGCAGGAGGCCGACCTGCTGGTGGTGGTGGCGCGGCGCCATAGTCTGCTCGGCAGCTTGTTTCATCGCAGCGTGACGGCCCAGCTGCTGCAGGAAAGCCCCATTCCGGTGCTGCTGCTGCCGGCCCAGGACTAGCGGCCGGTTGCCGAACTACTCGTTTTCATTTCTTAAAAGCTGCTGTGCTATGAATCCCAACCTGGTTGTGCTGACCGATTTTTCGCGGGCCGCCGAGCGCGCCTGTGCCTACGCCGCCGTGCTGGCGGCGGCCATCGACGCCGAGCTGCACCTGGTGCACGTGTTTTTGCCGCTGCCCATCGCCACTGAATACGGCCAGGTGCTGCCCGTGATGGACCCCCAACGTGCCCGATACCGCCCGTAGCCTGCAGCAGGTAGCCCGCACGCTGCCCGTGCCGGCCACGGCCGAAGTGCTGGAAGCCGACTGGCCCGGCGCCGTCGAAGAAGCCCTAGCCAAGTACCGCCCTGTGCTGGTGGTGGCCGGCCTGACGGCCACTTCCAACTGGCTCAGCGAATGGCTCAGCAACCGCGCCCAGCCCCTGGCCCACCAAACCGGCTACCCGCTGCTGCTCGTGCCCGAGCACCTGCCCGACGCGGCCCTGCGCCTGCCGCGGCGCCTGGCCCTGGCCGTGGAAGACCGGCCGTTTGCGCTGGCTCCGCAGGCGCGGGCCGTGGCCCCGCTGCTCGACGCCCTGGCCCCCGACGCCGTGGCCGTGAGCGTGCTCACGCGCGAGGAAAGCATTCGCGGGTGGGTGGGCCTGCACGCCGCCCAAACCTGCGGCCTGATGGCCACCATGCCCAGCTGCGGCCTGCACAAAGTGGTGGGAGAGGAGCCCGCCCCCGGCCTGCTGCACGCCGTGGCCGACCTGGAGGCCGACTGGCTGGCCCTGCTCGACCTGGGCCACGGCCTGTGGCACAAGCTTTTTAGCGGCAGCGTCATCGACCAGGTGCTGCGCCGTACCCCCGTGCCTGTGCTGCTGCTGACGGCCACGCAGCCCACGCCCGAACCGGCCCCCCTTCGTCCCTGAGCCGGCCGGCCTTTTGCCACCGAATCAATCAACGTAACCCATTTACCGCCATGGCCCTCACGCTCATCGTTTTCTCGGGGTTCTACGAACCTGCCCGGCACGCCATCCGCTACGCCGAAACCCTGGCCCAGGCTGTGCACGGGCGCGTGGTGCTGCTCCACGTCAACCGCGTTTCGCTGGTCGACCCCTACGAACTGGTGGGGGCCGTGGGCCGCAACTACCACCGCCAGGAGCTGGAAGGCCGGACCGACACGGCCGCCGCCCTGCAGCAGTTGGCCCAGGGCCTGCGCGTGCCTGCCACCGTGGAAATGGCCACCGACCTGCTGCCCGACGTGGCCCGTGAGCTGGCCGCCCGCCACCACCCGGCGCTGTTTGTGCTGGGCCAGCCCGACGAAGACCACCCCGACTTTGCCGGCACCGCCGCCCTGTGCGCCGAGCTGCTGCGGGCCGGTCAGTTTCCGGTGCTGGCCGTGCCGGCCACGGCCCCGGCCGAGCAGGCGCCCCACCGCTTCCTGGTAGCGGCCGACCGCGAGCCCTTCGAGCTGTCGGGGCCGGCGCAGGCGCTGCGCCCGGCGCTGGCGCTGCTGGCCACCAGCGTGGTGGTGGGCCATGTGTCCGACGGCGTGGAGGACGACGACGGCTGCGCCGCCGCCCTGCAGGCCGTGCGCGCCAGCGGCCTGGTCGAGTTCAGCGCCCCCGAGCTGCGCGGCTACTGCAACGGCGACTACGCCGACGGCGTGCTCGCGGCCGCCCAGGACACGGCCGCCGACGCCGTGGTGGTCATGGCCCGGCAGCGCAGCTTCATGAGCGACCTGTTTCACCGCAGCGTGACGGCCCGCCTGCTGGAGCAGTGCCCCGTGCCCGTGCTGGTGCTGCCCACGGCTTCGTCGCGGCCCCGCCCCACGGCCAGCGAGCTGACGGCGGCGGCCCTGCCGCGCTAGCGCGGGCTTGGGCAGAAGCCCGTCGGGCGGGCCGTCGTCGTGGCCCGGCGCTGCCGCCTGGTGTCGTTCGCACAAAAACTGGTTCGCCGGCCAAGCCCGCGGGCCGGGCAGGCCTTTTCATTCAGCCTCAATCAGCTCCTGTTTTATGATGGAACCAACCCTGGCGGTTGAAAGAGGCCTCCCCGACGCGGCAGTGGCCCGCTCGCGGGCGGCGCACGGCCGCAATGTCGTGGCCGCCGAAGATTCCTCCGGGTGGCGGGCCACGGCGCGCGAGGTGGTCACCGAGCCCATGTTTTTGCTGCTGCTGGTGGCGTGTGGGCTGTATTTTGGCCTGGGCCACACCGCCGAGGGCGTGACGCTGGTGGTGGCCCTGCTGGCCGTGGCGGGCATCTCGCTCTACCAAAGCGTGCGCAGCAACCGGGCCCTGCAGGCCCTGCGCGAGCTCACCCAGCCCCGCGCCCAGGTGTGGCGCAGCGGCGAGCTCCGGGCGGTGCCGGCCGCCGACCTGGTGGTGGGCGATGCCGTGCTGGTGGAAGAAGGCGAGCGCATTCCGGCCGACGGCCGCGTGGACAGCGCCAACGATTTTGCCGTGGACGAGGCCATCCTGACCGGGGAAGCCGTGCCGGTGGCCAAAGCCCCGGCCGACGCCGTGTATGCCGGCACCAGCGCCGTGTCGGGCAGTGCCTGGCTCACCCTCACGGCCGTGGGCGGCGGCACTGAGCTGGGCCGCATCGGCGGGAGCCTGCACGCCATCGCCACCGAAAAAACGCCTCTGCAGCGCCAGGTGAGCCAGTTTGTGCGGCGCATGGCCTGGGCGGGGCTGGGCGCCTTTGCCGTGGTGTGGGGCGTGAACTACGCCCGCACCGGCGACTGGGCCACGGCCCTGCTCTTCGGCCTCACGCTGGCCATGTCGTTGCTGCCGGAAGAAATTCCGGTGGCTTTCAGCAGCTTCATGGCCCTGGGTGCGGCCCGCCTGAGCCGGGCCGGCGTGCTCACCAAGCAGCCCCAAACCGTGGAAAGCCTGGGCTCGGCCTCGGTGATTTGCGTCGACAAAACCGGCACCATCACCCAGGCCGGCATGCGCGTGGCCAGCCTCTACGACGGGGCCACCGGCGCGCTGCTGCCCCTGCCCGCGGCCCTGCCGCCCACCGCCGCGGCCGTGCTGGCCTACGCCCGCTGGGCCTCCGAAACCGCCCCCTTCGACCCCATGGAAAAAGCCATTGTGGCCGCGCTGGCCGCCCACGCGCCCGTGCTGGTCGCGCCCGATTTCCCGCTGGTGCACGAGTACCCGCTGGCCGGCACCCCGCCCATGATGACGCACGTGCGCCGCACCCCCGCCGGCCCGCCGGCCGTGGCCGCCAAGGGCGCCGTGGAGCACGTGCTGGCCGTGTGCCGGGGGCTTGATGCCGGGCGGGCCGAGCAGGTGCGCACGGTGGCCCGGCAGCTGTCGGAGCAGGGGCTGCGGGTGCTGGGCGTGGCGCAGGCCGAAGCCCTGGGGGAAGACTTTCCGGCCAATCAGGACGACTTCGATTGGACCTTTTTGGGCCTGGTGGCGCTCGAAAACCCGCCCAAGGACAACGCGGCCGCCGTGCTGCGGGCTTTTGGGCAAGCCGGCATTGGGGTGAAGATGATAACCGGCGACTTTCCGGCCACGGCCCAGGCCATTGCCCGGCAGGTGGGCCTGCCCGGCGCCGACACCCTGCTCACCGGGCCCGAGGTGCTGGCCCTCGACGAGGCCGCGCTGCGCCAGCGCGTGGCGGGCACGGCCGTGTTTGCCCGCATGTTTCCGGAGGCCAAGCTGCGCGTGGTGAACGCCTTGAAAGCCAACGGCGAAGTGGTGGCCATGACCGGCGACGGCGTGAACGACGGCCCGGCCCTCAAGGCCGCCCACATTGGGGTGGCCATGGGCCGGCGCGGCAGCGAAGTGGCCCGGCAGGCCGCCTCGCTGGTGCTCGTCGACGACAACCTGGGCGGCATGGTGACGGCCGTGGCGCAGGGCCGGCGCATCTACCAAAACCTGCAGAAGGCCATTTCCTACATCGTGGCCATTCACCTGCCCATTGTGGCCACGGTGGCCGTGCCGCTGCTGGCCGGCTGGCCGCTGGCCAACCTGCTGGGCCCGGTGCACGTCATTTTTCTGGAGCTGGTGATGGGCCCCACCTGCTCCATCGCCTTCGAAAACGAGCCCGCCGAAGCCGGGCAGATGCACGCCCCGCCCCGCGCGCCGGGGGCCGTGTTTTTGGGCGGCTGGGCGCTGGGGCGCAGCCTGCTGCAGGGGCTGGGCATTGGCGCGGGCGTGCTGGGCGTGTACTACGTGGCCATGCGGGCCGGCCGGCCGGTGGCCGAGATGCGCACGCTGGTGTTTGCCACCCTGGTGCTGAGCAACCTGGTGCTTACGCTGGTGAACCGCTCGTTTTCGCAGTCGCTGTGGCGCACCCTGGCCGTGCCCAACCGCCTGCTCTGGCTGATGCTGGGCCTGGCGCTGGCCCTGCTGCTGGTGAGCCTGTGGGTGCCGGCCGCGCAAACGCTATTCGGGTTCGCGCCCGTGCCCGCCGCCGAGCTGGGCTGGTGCGCCCTGGCCGCGCTGCTGGGCGCCGGCGCGTTGGAACCATACAAGCTGCTGAAGAAAGGGTAGGGCCCCCGAGTCGTGCTGACCGCCAACCAGCGCCGCGCGCGCAGGCCGCCACGCAAAAGGCCCGGCAACCACCGTTGCCGGGCCTTTTGCGTGGCGGCCTGCTGCCTTAGTTCAATTGAAAGGTGAGCACCGGCGGGAAGGCGTGGGTGGCCACGTTTTCGGCAATGCTGGCCTGCAGGAAGCGGCTAAGGCCGGTGCGGCCGTGCGTGGGCAGCAGCACCAGGTCGGCCTGCACTTGGTGGGCGTAGCGCCGGATGCCCTCGCTGGGGCGGTCGGCCAGCGTCACGGCGGCCTCGTAGGAGCGCAGCTGGTGGCGGCTGGCAAAGGCGGCAATCTTTTCGCGGGCCGCTTCTTCCTGGCCGGCCGAGGCCACCACGCACAGCAAGTGCAGCACGGCTTCGGGGAAGAGGGCCTGCACGCGGCGCAGCTCGAACACGGCGCGGTCGGCCTCGGCCGAAAAATCGGACGGAAACACCAGGCGCTGCACCTCAAAGGCTTCGACCGGGTGCTTCACGGCCAGCACGGGGCAGGGGGCCGTGCGCACCAGCCGCTCGGTGTTCGAGCCGAAGAAGAAATGCTCGGCGGCCGTGTGGCCCTGCGCCCCAATCACCACCAAATCAATGGCCTGGTGGGTAAACATGCTGGTCAGGGCCTCGCTCAGGCGCGTGGCCTGCACAAACTCCTGCACCGGCACGCCGGGCGCCAGGGTGGCGGCTTCGGCCAGGAGGCGGTGCAGCCGGGTTTTGGTGGCCTGCAGCAGCTTCACAACGAAGACGTCGTCCATGGGGTCGCCGCTGCTGTTGGGCAGCTCGGTGCCGCCCACCGGCCCGCCGTAGGTGCTGAAGGTGGCCGTTTCGGGCAGCTCAATGGCGTGCAGCAGCAGCACGCGGCCCCCGATGCGGGCCGCCAAGCGAACGGCCACTTCAAACGCATGGTGCGACTCCGCAGAAAAGTCGGTGGGAACGAGGATGTTTTTCATGAGGAGAAAAAAGGAGGGAAAAGAAATTGAACTGAAAAGCCGGCCATGCTGGTCAGACCGCGGAAGGCGGCCCGGCCGGTCGTCGCGGGCTACACAGGTGCAGCCTCAGGCTGCGGGTTTCGGGCGGCCTGGGCCGCCTTTGCGGCCGGCGCCGGCAGGGCCAGGTCGAGCACGACGCGGCCCTGGATGGTGCCGGCCTTCATGGCGTCGAGCACTTCGTTGATGTTTTCGAGCGGTTCGCAGCGGTAGTGCACCTTCACCTGGCCGTTGGCGGCGAACGCCAGGCTTTCGGTCAGGTCTTGGCGGGTGCCCACAATGGAGCCGCGCACGGTTTTGCGGGTGAGCACCATCTCGAAAATGTTGAGCGGAAACTCGCCGGGCGGCAGGCCCACCAGCGCCAGGGTGCCGCCGCGCCGCAGCATGCCCACGCCCTGCGCGAACGCCGGCTGCGACGGCGCCGTGATGAGCACCCCATGCGCCCCGCCAATGCGCTGCTGCAGGGCGGCCACGGCGTCTTCCTCGGCGGCATTGATGGCTATTTCGGCGCCCACCGACTGCGCCAGGCGCAGCTTCTCGGCCTGCACGTCCACGGCCGCCACGCGCATGCCCATGGCTTTGGCGTATTGCACGGCCAGGTGGCCCAGCCCGCCCACGCCCGAAATCACCACCCATTGGCCGGGCTTCACCTCGGTTTCCTTTAGGCCCTTATACACCGTGACGCCGGCGCACAGAATGGGCGCTGCTTCCTGAAACGAAAGGTTGTCGGGCAGCAGGCCCACGTAGTTGGGGTCGGCCAGCACGTACTCGGCGTAGCTGCCGGGCACCGAGTAGCCGGTGTTTTGCTGCTGCGGGCACAGGGTTTCCCAGCCGGTGAGGCAGTACTCGCAGTGGCCGCAGGCGGTGTGCAGCCAGGGCACGCCCACCCGGTCGCCGGGGCGCACGTGCTCCACGCCCTGGCCCACGGCCACCACCGTGCCCACGCCCTCGTGGCCCGGAATGAGGGGCAGCGTGGCCTTCACCGGCCAGTCGCCGTTGATGGCGTGCAAATCGGTGTGGCACACCCCGCAGGCGGCCACTTTCACGAGGATGCGGCCCGCCGGCACGGCCGGTACCGGCACGTGCTCGATGCGCAGGGGCTGGCCGTAGGCATGGCACACGGCGGCTTTCATGGTGTTGGGTATCATGGCAATAAGCAAGAAGGGGTGAACAGATGGTAACAGGTTGGAGGCCGGCGTCAGGCCAGGGCGAACTCGGCGGGCATGGTGCGCAGCAGCTCCCGGTACAGGGCTTCGGCATCGGCCCGATGAAACAGCTCGGTGCCGGGGTTGAGGGTGGCGGCCGTGCCGCAGGCCACGCCCAGGCGGGCCGCCTCGCGCAGGGAGTGGCCGTGGGCCAGCGCGTGCACCAGGCCGGCCACCAGGCTGTCGCCGGCGCCCACGGTGCTCCGGCGCTTTGCGGCCGGTGCGGCAATGAACTCTTCCAGCCCCGGGGCCACCAGGCAGGCGCCCTGCGCGCCCAGCGACACCAGCACGGCGCCGCAGCCGCCCGGCCCCACCAGCGGCCGGGCCGCCGCCAGCAGCGCCGCGTCGTCGGCAAGGGGCCCGGTGCCGGCCAGCTGGCCGAGTTCTTCGCGGTTGGGTTTGATGAGGAAGGCGCCCGCCGCCACTGCTTCGCACAGGGCCGGGCCCGAGGTATCGGCCACCACGCGGGTGCCGGCCGCGTGGGCCTGGCGCACCACCTGGCCCAGAAATCCCGGCGCCACGCCCGGCGGCAGGCTGCCGCTCACCACCAGCAGCTGGGGCGGGCGCACAAAGTCGGCCAACGCGTCGAGCAATCGCTGCTGCTCAGCCGCGCTCAGGGCGGCGGCGGGCATGCCAAAGCGGTACTGCCGGCCGGTGCTGGTTTCTTCGATTTCCAGGTTTTCGCGGGTGGGGGCCTGCGTGGGCACCACGCACTGGGCGATGCCCTCGGCCGTGAGCAGCTCCTGCAGGCACGCCCCGGTGGGCCCGCCGGCCGGAAATACCGCCGTGGCAAGCGTGCCCAAGCGCCGCAGCCCGCGCGCCACGTTGATGCCGCCCCCGCCGGCCGCCACCGTGGGCGCGGCGCAGTGCAGCTTCTGGTCGGGCACCAAGGTCGGCACCGAGGTGCTCTTGTCCAGGGCCGGGCTCAGGGTAAGGGTCACGACGACGGGCATGGCAGCGGGCGTGGGCAGGGAGGCGGCCGAGGGAAAGGCCGCGCGGGTTGCTCACATTGCCAAAGGAAGCGCCCGCCCCAACGCCGTTTCCTGATGCCAAGCAGCGGGTTAGCTGATTGTTGTCAGGCCGGGGCGGGAGGCGGGCACAGCGGGCCGAAAGGGGCCAAGACCGGGGGCTACACGCTCAGCCAGTCGACGCCCTGGCGCAGCCACTGCTGCGACTCCGCCTCGGCCGAGCCAGCCTCCGGCACCCGGTTGTAGTGCCAGTCGGCCTGGGGGGGCAGGCTCATGAGGATGCTTTCGGTGCGGCCGCCGGTTTCGAGGCCGAAGCGGGTGCCGCGGTCGATGGCCAGGTTGAACTCGGCGTAGCGGCCGCGGCGCACGCGCTGCCACTCGCTGTGGCGGGCGGTGTAGGGCAGGGCCGCGTTTTGGCGCATGATGGCGCTGTAGGCGCGCCCGTACACCTCACCCACGTCCTGCACAAACGAAAACAGCTCTTCAAACAGGCCGTCGCGCCCCACGGTGAGGCGGTCGAAGAAAATGCCGCCCACCCCGCGCGTCTCGCCGCGGTGGGGCAGGTAGAAGTATTCGTCGGCCCACTGCTTGAAGCGCGGGTAATAGCCGGGGTCGTGGCGGGCGCACACCTCGGCAATCTGCTCGTGAAACCAGCGGGCCTGCCGGGCGTCGACGTAGATGGGCGTCAGGTCGAGTCCACCGCCAAACCAGGCTTCGCCGTTGGCCGTTTCAAAATAGCGCACGTTCATGTGCGAGATGGGCACCTGCGGGCTGCGCGGGTGCTGCACCACGCTCACGCCCGTGGCAAAGTAGCGGCGGTCGGGCATGAGCAGCTGGCGGGCGGCGGCCTCGCTCATTTCGCCCCACACGGCCGAAAAGGCCACGCCGCCTTTCTCCAGCACGTCGCCCTGCTGAAACACGCGCGTGCAGCCGCCCCCGCCGCCGCCGTGCTGCCACTCGTCGCGGCTGAAATGCCGGCCGCTGCCATCGGCGGCTTCCAGGCGGTGGCACAGCCAGTCTTGGAACTGGCGCATCCAGCCCTCCACCACGGCGCGTTGCGGGGCTACGGGAATAAAAGCAGGGCTGGAAGAAACGGCGGGGTTAGAAGAAACGAGCATGACGTCGGGCATTTAACACTGGAGATACTGATGGAGAAAGAAGCCCGCCGTCAGTGGTTGGGCTTGGGAGGCAACCGCCTAGGCCCAGCGCACGGCGTGGTAGTTAGCAGGCAGGTGTTGAAGGGACTGTTCTTTGGCCAGCTGGGCGGCGCACCGGTCGCAGCAGGCCACGCTGGCCTGGCGCTCGGCCGGGGAGGGCAGCACCAGCACCGGAATTTGGGTGTGGTAGGCGCGGGTGGTGGCGTAGCAGGCGTCGAAGTACTGCCGCAATTGGGCGGGGCTGCTCGGGGCCACCACCAGCAGCTGGGCGTGCACGTGGGCGCAGAATTCGCTGATGCCTTCGAGCGGCGCGTCGTCTTCGAGCAAATGCGGCGTGGTGAAGTTCCAGGCCAGGTGGGCGGCGGCCTTACTCAGGGCCTGTTTCAGCTGGCGGCGCAGGGGCCGTTCGGCGGGGGCGTAGAACTGCACCAGGTCGAGCGGGGCCGGAAAGGCGCCTTCCAGCGCCGCCAGCCGGGGCAGGATGTGCAGCCCCAGGGTGCGAAAATCGGCGGCAAACACCAGGCGGTTGGGCAGGGAGCGGCGGCCGGGCGGCACCACCAGCAGGGGGCAGCTTACCAGCTGGGCAATGGCCGCGGCGTGGTTGCCGGGGGCTTCCTGCCTACCGCAGTCGATGTGCTCCAGGCCCATGAGCACGAGGTCGGCGGCGCAGCGCACGGCCTCCTGGCGCACGTGGTCGTGCAGGCAGCCGGCCAGCACGCGGTAGCGGTATTGAATGCGGCGGCCGTCGTGGCGGGTGAGCTGCTGGTAACGCAGGCGCTCCACCAGGCTGCGCAGGCGCTGCTCCTCCTCGGCCAGCTGCTCGGCCGCCACCGGAGTGTCGCCGCCGGGGTGGCAGTAGAGCACCACCACTTCGGCCGGCCAGCGCACGGCCAGCTTGTTGGCATAGGCCAGGGTGTGTTCGGCGGCCGCGGTGTGGTCGAGGGGAACGAGCAGGGTTTTCATGTTAAGGGGAGGTGGGGAGGTGGGGAGAGGGAAAGCGGAATGAGTGATGAGAGCTGATTTCTCATGTCTCACCTCTCATTTTTCAATGGCAGTAATGCACGGTGTGGGGCTGGGCCGCGGCCGCCGCGGCCGGCCCCGCGCTCAGCTGCGGGCTCAGGTAGGGGATGCCCAGCCCCAGCCCCCGCACGATGAACAGCGCCGCCAGCACCGCGGCCGCGTAGGGCACGGCCTGTCGCATGCGGATGCGCCAGCCCAGCGGCACCAGCCGCCCGCTCAGGCTCAGGCCCAGCATGAGCGGCAGCGTGCCCAGCCCGAAGCAGGCCATGTAGGCCGCCGCGCCCGCCACGCCCGGCGCACTCAGCGCACCCGCCAGGGCCAGGTACACCAGGCCGCAGGGCAGCAGGCCGTTGAGCAGGCCGGTGGCGTAGAGCGCCCCCGGCGAAACCTGCTGAAACAGGCGCGCCAGGGCGGTCTTCACCCACGCCAGCGGCCGGCCCAGGCCCAGCGCGCCGGCCAGGCGGGCAGAGTGGCGCTCGGGCACGGCCACCAGCAGCAGAATCAGCACGCCCGAGGCAATGGAGAGGCTTTGCTGCAGCCCGGCCAGGCGCAGGCTCTGGCCCAGCAGGCCGGCCCCGGCGCCCAGCGTGGCGTAGGTGCTCACCCGGCCCAGGTTATACAGCAGCCGCCCGCCGCCAAAGCGCCAGCCGGCCCCGCCGGGCTGCCCGGGCAGCGCCAGGGCAATGGCCCCGCACATGCCCACGCAGTGAAAACTGCCCAGCAAGCCAAACAAAAAACCAGCCCAGAGCATGGCAAAAGGGTTTCGGGGGTGTGGTAATTGGGACGCAAATACCGCGGGCCTGAGAAGATAAAACCTGACGAAAATCAGGGGTAAAGGATGATTTTTTCCTCCACGAAATAGTTGTGCTTATCGGCGGTAAAGTCTAAGCGCACCCGCCACAGGCCCGGCCGCATCCGGGCGGTGCTGAGGCGCTGCTGCAGGTCGGTGCCGGGCTGCAGGGGCAGCGTGAAATCGAGGCGCTGGTTGGAGGGGCGGAAGAAACGAATCTGGCCCTGAATGCGCCGGCCGCGCATGTCGGCGGGCAGCTGCAGCGTGAGCAGGCGCGCGGCGGCCTCGTGGCGCAGCCTGACGGGCGCGGGCAGGGCGGCGGTGCGGGCCACGGTTTCCATGCGCTGCTGAAAGGCCAGCTCCTGCTGGTAGTAGTCGGGGCTGACCAGGTCGACGGTGGTGCGCATGGCCTGCTGCACCATAAAGCCGATGTAGCCGGCAAAAAGCACGAACACGGCAATGATGGCGTAGGGCCAGATGGTGCGGGGGTTGGGAGGAGAGGTAGCCATGGTTGGGGATTGGGGCCGGGGCTACTGCGCCGGCCCGAGAAACTTGGTGCTGGTTTCCGCTATCATCTTGCCGTTGCTGAACAGGCCGATGCGGAGTGGTTGGTTGGTGCGGTGCAGGGCGGCGCGGGGCAGCTCGGCGAAAAACACGCCCTCGGCAATGCCCTGGGCGGGCAGCGTGAGGGAAGCGGTGCCGACGAGGGAAACCTGGCCCTGCGCCGGCTCCAGAATGCGCAGCGTGATGGGGTAGGGCCGGTTGGTTTTGTTGATGACCGAGATGTTGTAGAGGTTGGTGATGGTGCCGTGGCTGGTCTTCTGGAAGAGCTGGCCCGGCGTGCGCAGCACCGTGGCCGCCACGTTGGAGCGCGACACCAGCAGGCCCGTGAGCACCAGCAGCAGAAAGGCTAGCACGCCCGACAGCGCCTTCACGCGGCCCGTGAGCCGGAACGTGGTGCCGGTGGCAATACCGTTGACGGAGGCGTGCCGGATGAGGCCTTCCGGCTTGTTTATCAACGCCATGATGTTGTTGCAGGCGTCGATGCAGGCCGTGCAGTTGGTGCACTCCAGCTGGGTGGCGCCGTTGCGGATGTCGATGCCCGTGGGGCACACCTGCACGCACTGGTGGCAGTCGATGCAGTCGCCGGCGGTGCGCAGCTGGTTTTTGCGCAGCTTCTCGCGGGGCTCGCCGCGCGGGTAGTCGTAGGCCACCACCAGGCTGTCCTTATCCAGCAACACGCCCTGCAGGCGGCCGTAGGGGCACACAATGGTGCACACCTGCTCCCGAAACCGGGCAAACACGGCGTAAAACAACCCCGTGAAAATCACCATCGAAGCCAGGCCGCCCAGGTGCTCCGCGGGCGAGTCAGTCACAATCTTCAGCAGCTCCTCCGTGCCAATGATGTAGGCCAGGAAGGTGTTGGCAATCAGAAACGACACGGCCAGAAACAGCGCGTGCTTGGTGGTTTTGCGCCAGAGCTTGTTCCAGTTCAGCGCCGAGCGGTCGAGGGCCTTTTGCTGGGGCGCGTCGCCTTCGAGCCAGTACTCGATGCGGCGAAACACCATTTCCAGGAAGATGGTCTGGGGGCACACCCAGCCGCAAAAGGCCCGCCCATACACGACGGTGAACACAATGATGAACACCAGAAACGTGAGCGAGGCCAGCAGCAGAATGAAGAAGTCCTGCGGCCAGAATATCTGGCCGAAGATGATGAATTTCCGCGCCGGCAGGTTGAGCAGCAGCACCGGCAAGTCGTGGATGCGCAGCCACGGCCCGGCAAACAGCAGCGCCAGAAAGCCGTAGCTGAGCAGCTTGCGGTAGCGGTAGAGGCGCCCGCTGGGCTGCTTGGGATAAAGCCACACCCGCTCGCCGGCCGCGTCTATCGTGGCGATGGAGTCGCGGTAGGAGTCATCGGGCTTGAACTGGGTGGTGGGCATGGCGTTCGGGCGGGCGCCTCACCCCCCGGCCCCTCTCCCAAAGGAGAGGGGGAGCCGCAGAGGCGCGGGCATTAAGAAAGGAAAATTGGTTGTTGCAGTCGGCTAGCACCCCCTCTGCCTTGGGAGAGGGGGCCGGGGGGGGAGGCGCCCGCCCGAACGACTACCGCTTGGCCACGGCCGGCGCCTCTTTCTCGCCCTGCGGCGGCTTGGCGTTGGCCGGCTTGGTGCCTTGCAGACTGAGCACGTAGGAGGCCACCTGCAAAATCTGCTTGCCCGAGAGCTTGCCTTTCCAGGCCACCATGCCCTTGCCGTTCACGCCAAACTTGATGGTTTTGTACACATGGTTCACTTCGCCGCCGTGCAGCCAGTACTCGTCGGTCAGGTTGGGGCCCACTTTGCCTTCGCCACTGGCGCCGTGGCAGGGGGCGCAGTTGGTCATAAACAGGCTTTTGCCGCTGCTGAGCTCGGCCGGGGCCGTGAGGGCCGTGTAGGTGGTCACCTGGTTGGGGTCATCGGGGGTGGCGGCGATGAGCAGGGCCGCTTGCTGCATTTCCGCCGCGTATTCGGCGCCCTGCAGCTGGCCGGTTTTGAGCACGTGGTAGTAGGCCACGTAGCCGATGGCGAAGACGATGGTGGCGTAGAAGCCGTATTTCCACCACGGCGGCAGGTCGTTGTCGAACTCGTGAATGCCGTCGTAATCGTGGTCGAGCAGCTCGTCGCGCACCTCCCCCTGCACCAGGCGGGCATCGCCCACCAGCAGGCCCAGCACGCGGCCGCTCCAGGTGTCGTGCACGGTGGGCAGGTCGTAGAGCTGGCGCAGCTGTGGCCGCATCCAGCTAACGAGGGCCACCAGCAGCAGCAGAAACACCATGAGCACCAGCACTAGCGTAGTGAGCACAAACCAGAGCATGGTGCGCTGCGCGTCGGTGGCGGCCGCGGCGCCGGCGTCGGCCGCTTGCGCCAGGGCCGGGCGGGCGGCCAGCAGGGCCGCGCCGGCCCAGTAGAAGGCTAAGCGGGAGCGGTTCATGCGTACACTTCTTCTTGCGTGGCAACCTGGGTAGGAACGGCTTCGGCCACGGCGGCGCGGGGTGCCGCCGGTGCGGCAGGAGCTTCCGATGCATCAGCGGTGGAAAACGTAATATCGGCCTGCTGGGCTTCGTAGCGGCGCTGGGCGGCCGAGGTAACCGAGGCGCCGGTCATGATGGCCATCAGCAGCACCACCCCGGCCAGCCACCACACCACCCAGCTCAGCACGGTGGTGGGCTGGGGGCCTGCGGCGGGAGCAGCGGTTTGAGCAGCCGCCGCAAAGCCGGCGAGCAAGCCCAGGAAAGTCAGCGAAAGGGAGCGGAGGATTAGCATATGATGTCGTGGTTGAGGGTGGCTTTGAGGGTGGCTTCGTCGTCGAGCAGCGGCAGCTGGCTCATCGCATCGATGTGCTGGCGGCTGCTCAGCAGCACGTACACCAGCAGGCCCAGGAAAAAGAGGCCGAAAATGGCCAGGGAGATTATCGGATAGATTTCGACCCCGGCGATGGATTGCAAGACGTTCTTGTCCATGGTGGTTGGGTGGTTAATGCTTGTCTTCGGGATTTATTAGCCGTCATGCAGAGCGCAGCGAAGCATCTCGCTTGTGGTCGTAATCCAATCGTGGAATAGAAATAGTAGTGGCACGCGAGATGCTTCGCCGCGCTCTGCATGACGGGCCTTTGGCTGCTACTGCGCGGCGGCTGTGGCGGCGGTGGCCGTTTGCTCCGGCTTCACCTTAATGTCGGTGCCCAAGCGCTGCAGGTAGGCGATGAGGGCCACGATTTCCTTGTCGGGCATCACCTCGATTTCCTCTTTTTTCAAATCGGCCACGATGCCCTGAGCTTGCTGCCGGGCGTCATCCACGGCCACCTGGTCGAAGCCGGCGGGGTAGGGCGTGCCTAAGTTGCGCAGCACCTTAATCTTGGACGGCAGGATGCTGTAGTCGATTTTTTGCTCGAACAGCCAGGGGTAGGGCGGCATGATGGAGCCGGGCGACATGCTGGTGGGGTCCATCATGTGGTTGTAGTGCCAGGAGTGGGGGTACTTCTGGCCCACGCGCTGCAAATCGGGCCCGGTGCGCTTGCTGCCCCACAGAAAGGGCCGGTCGTAGATGTACTCGCCCGCTTTGGAGTATTCGCCGTAGCGCTCGGTTTCGGAGCGGAAGGGGCGCACCATCTGGGTGTGGCAGTTCGAGCAGCCTTCGCGGATGTAGAGGTCGCGGCCCTGCAGCTCCAGCGGCCGGTAGGGCTTCACCGAGGCAATGGTGGGCACGTTCGACTTCACGAGGAAGGTGGGAATCATCTCCACGGCGCCGCCGATGAGGATGGCCACCGTGGCGCCCACGGCCAGCTGGAAGGGGCGGCGCTCCAGCCAGCGGTGCCAGTGGCCGGTTTGCACGTGCGGGTCTTCGGCTTCGGGCACCAGGGCGGGGGCCTGGGCTTTCTCGTTGGCCACCAACGCGCCGGCCTGGGCGGTTTTGTACAGGTTGAACATCAGCAGGAACACGCCGCTCACGTAGAGCAGCCCGCCGATGCCGCGCAGGTAGTACATGGGCACCAGCTGCAGCACGGTCTCCAGGAAGTTGGGGTACTGCAGCATGCCCTCGGCGTTGAACTGCTTCCACATCAGCCCCTGCGTGAAGCCAGCCCAGTACATGGGAATGGCGTAGAACACAATGCCCAGGGTGCCCAGCCAGAAGTGCGTGGTGGCCAGCTTCTTCGAGTATAGCTCGGTGCGGTAGAGGCGGGGCCACAGCCAGTAGAGCATGGCGAAGGTGAGAAAGCCGTTCCAGCCCAGGGCGCCCACGTGCACGTGCGCCACAATCCAGTCGGTGAAGTGCGCAATGGCGTTCACGTTCTTGAGCGAGAGCATGGGGCCTTCGAACGTAGCCATGCCGTAGGCCGTGATGGCCACCACCATGAACTTGAGCACGGGCTCTTCGCGCACTTTGTCCCAAGCCCCGCGCAGGGTCAGCAGGCCGTTTATCATGCCGCCCCAGCTCGGCGCAATCAGCATTACGCTGAAGGCCACGCCCAGGCTCTGGGCCCAGTCGGGCAGGGCGGTGTAGAGCAAGTGGTGCGGCCCGGCCCAGATGTAAATGAAAATCAGCGACCAGAAGTGAATGATGCTCAGGCGGTAGGAGTACACCGGCCGGCCGGCGGCCTTGGGCAGGAAGTAGTACATCAGGCCCAGGTAGGGCGTGGTGAGGAAGAAGGCCACCGCGTTGTGGCCGTACCACCACTGCACCAGGGCATCCTGCACGCCGGCGTAGAGGGAGTAGCTTTTGAGGAGGCTCACCGGCATCTCCATGGAGTTGACGATGTGCAGCACGGCCACCGTGAGGAAGGTGGCGATGTAGAACCAGATGCCCACGTAGAGGTGCCGCTCGCGCCGCCGGGCAATGGTGCCGAACATGTTCCAGCCAAACACCACCCACACCAGCGTGATGGCGATGTCGATGGGCCATTCCAGCTCGGCGTATTCCTTGCTGGTGGTGAAGCCCAGCGGCAGCGTGGCCACGGCGCTCACAATGACGAGCTGCCAGCCCCAGAAGTGCAGCTTGCCCAGCAGGTCGGAGTACATCCGGGTTTTGCACAGGCGCTGCAAGGAGTAATAAACGCCCGTGAAAATGCCGTTGCCGACGAAGGCGAAAATCACGGCGTTGGTGTGCAGCGGGCGAATGCGGCCGAACGTGGTGAAGGCCGTGCCCATGTTCAGTTCGGGCCGGGCCAGCTGGAAGGCCGCTAGCACGCCCACCAGCATGCCGATGATGCCCCAGACGACGGTGGCAATGCCGAAGTCGCGGACAATCTTGTTGTCGTAGAAAAAGGTGTCGACTGCTGGTCGGGAAGTGGGCGGAATCAGCGGTTGTTGGAGCGCGGCGGGGGGAGCTAACGGTTCGGCCTGCATCGTCGGAGAAGTGAGTTATTTACTGCTCCAAAGGTCCTGGCGGGGCTTTTTTGATAAGCTGAGCTAAATCAGGCCGGCGTCTGATTGTTGTCAGGCAGTCTCGTCCGGCGTCGCTTCGTCGTCAAACAGCATACGCACGGAGGGCGTGTAGTCATCCTCATATTGCCCGGAGCGCACCGCCCACAGAAAGGCCCCCAGGAACGTGAGCGCCACGCACAGGCTGATGCCGATAAGCAGGAAGATGATGGTCATGGGTTGGATTGCGTTAAACGGGTAGAGACGCAATATTTTGCGTCTCGGCGTTGCTGATGTTGTTTAGTTTGAGCGGTTCCGGTCGTTCAACGAGGAGACGCAAAATGTTGCGTCTCTACCTCATGCAACGGGTCACAGGCCGCGCCGCCAGGCGGCCAGGCGCACCAGCAGGGTGGCAAACACCATCACGCTTAAGGAGCTGATGGGCATGAGAATGGCCGACACGATGGGCGTGAACTTGCCCTGCACGGCCAGCCCCAGCCCGATGCCGTTGTAGCAAAACGACAGCACAAACGTGGCCAGTACCACGTGCAGGCAGTCTTTCGAGAAGTTGAGGATGGTGGCCAGCTGCCCGAAGCTGCCGGCTTCCAAGATGCCATCGCACGCCGGAGAGAAGTTGCTGAGCGTGTCGGTGAGGGCAATGCCGGCGTCGGCCTGCTGCAGGGCGCCGGCGTCGTTCAGGCCGTCGCCCACCATCACCACGGTGCGGCCCTGCTGCTTGAGCCGGGCCATGTAGTCGAGCTTCTGCTGGGGCGTTTGGTGGAAGTGCAGCTCGGCGTGCGGGCCGAACAAGGCGCGCAGGCGGGCGGCTTCGGCGTCGTTATCGCCCGAGAGCACGGCCAGGCGGTAATGCTGACTGAGGGCCGAGAGCACGCTGCGCAAGTCGTCGCGGTACACGTTGCGGAAAACGTAGCAGCCCGCGGGACCATCTTCAACACGTACAAACGCCCTAGACTGCAGCGCAGCCGAAGTTTCAGCAGTTTCTGCGGCCGCCGCGCCCACGAAGGCCGCGGAACCCACGCGCACCTCCCGGCCGCCCACGGTGCCACGCAGGCCTTGGCCGGGCACTTCGGCGAAATCGGTCACGGCCAGGGCACTGGCCGGTAGCTCGGCCGCCAGCCGCTGGCTGAGGGGGTGGGTGGAGTGGCGCACCACGGCGGCCACGGCCTCCCGCTGGCTTTGCGTAAGAGGCGAACCCACGTATTCCACGGCCGAGCGTTTCACGTCGGTGAGCGTGCCGGTTTTGTCGAACACGAGGGTATCGGCGCGGCCCAGGGTTTCGACCACGGCCGAGTTCTTGAGGTAGAATTTGTGGCGGCCCAGCACCCGCAGCGCCGCGCCCAGCGCAAACGGCGTGGCCAGCGACAGCGCGCACGGGCAGGCAATGACCAGCACCGACGTGAAGGCGCGCAGGGCCATGTGCGCGTCGCGCGGGTACCAGTAAGCCACCGCGCCCAGGGCCAGCAGCAGCGTGAGCGCCACGAAGTAGCGGCCCACTGTGTTGGCGTAGGTTTCCAGCGAAGCCTGTTCTTTCTTCTGAAAAGCGGGGTTGTTCCAGAGCTGGGTAAGGTAGCCCTGCGACACCTCGCGCACCACTTCCAGCTCCACGGCCTCGCCCACCTGCCGGCCGCCGGCGTAGATGATTTCGCCGGCCGCCTTGGCCACGGGCACGCTCTCGCCCGACACAAAGCTGTAGTCAATCTGCCCCTGGCCGCGCAGCAGCACGGCATCGGCCGGCACGATTTCCTGGTGGCGCACCCGGATGCGCTGTCCGGCCTTCAGCTCCTTCACCGACACCGACTGCTCGCCGGCTTTGGTGAGCAGCGTCACGGCCACCGGGAAGTAAGAGGTGAAGTCGCGGTCGAAGCGCAGGGCGTCGTAGCTGCGCTGCTGCACCCATTTGCCAATCAGCATGAAGAACACCAGCCCCGTAAACGAGTCGAAATAGCCCGGCCCGCGCTGCGTCACGACCTCAAATACGCTGGTCACAAACAGCGCCGTCAGGCCCAGGCTGATGGGGAAGTCGAGGTTGATGTAGCGCTGCCGCAAGCCCTGCCAGGCCGATTGGTAGAAGCCCCGCGCGCTGAGCAGCAGCACCGGCAGCGCCAGCAGCAGGCTCAGCCCGCCAAAAAAGCGCCCAAACGTGCTTTGCAGCTGCTGGGTGAAGGAAAAATACTCCGGCAGCGCCAGCAGCATCACGTTGCCGAAGGCGAAGGCCGCCACGCCCAGCTGGTAGTGCAGCAGGCGGTTGCCGCGGTGGGGCTGCGCGCCCAGCTCGGCCAGCGTAATCTGCGGCTCGTAGTTGATGGCGGCCAGCAGCTTCACCACTTCCTTCAAGGACGTGGCCTCGGGCTGGTAGCTGATGCTAAGCTCTTTGCGCAGGAAATTGACCCGCGACGCCGTGATGCCGGCATTGAGCTTGAACAGATTCTCCAGCAGCCAGATGCAGGAAGCGCAGTGCATCTGGGGGATGCTGAGCGTGAGGCGCGCCAGCGTGGGCGAGCGAAACGCCAGCAGCTGGGCCTGCACGCTTTCCGAGTCGAGGTAATCGAAGCGGCCGGGCAGCTCCACGGCCTGCACCTTCTGGCCGGCGTGCGCGTCGAGGCGGTAGTAGGTGCACAGGTTGCTGGCGGCCAGCAGCTCGTACACCGCCCGGCAGCCCTGGCAGCAGAAGCTTAGTGCCGGCTCCTGGGTCAGCATGATGGGCTCGTCGGGGCAGGCGTCGCCGCAGTGGGCGCAGGCGGTGCGGGGCAGGGGGGAAGCAGGCGCAGGGGCGAGTGTGGGCACGGGCAGGCAGGGAAATTGGCAACCCCAAAGCTCCGGCCGCCCGTTTCCGGCCGGGCTGACCAACGTCAGCCCCGGTCCTGATATTTTTCAGCCGGCCTGGCCGGGGGCACCCCCACCTTTGCGGCATTGTTGCAGCAACGCCGGCGCCGCAGCCGAACTTCGGCTTCAATTTGTTCACTATATATATGCTACCGCGCAATATATATGCTACCGCGCACTCAATCCCCTGCTGGTTCGCTGCTGCTGGTGCTGTCCCTGTTTGTGTGGGCCGGCCTGGTGGCGGGCATTTCTTTTCTCGAAGCCCCACTCAAGTTCACGGCCCCGCACATCACCGTGCCGCTGGGGCTGGGCATTGGGCGCATCGTATTTGCCGCCCTCAACAAGCTGGAGTTGGCCCTGTGCGCCGCCGCCCTGCTGAGCGCGGCCGTGCGCCGCGCCCCCGTCAACGTGTGGGTGGCCCTGTCCTTGCTCAGCACCGTGCTGCTGCTCCAAACCTTGTGGCTGCTGCCCGCCCTCGACCTCCGCGCCACGGCGCTACTGGCCGGCCGCCCGCCGCTGCCCAGCCACCTACACAACACCTACATCGGCCTCGAAGTCGTTAAGCTGCTCACCCTGCTGCTGGCCGGCTCCTGGGCCTACCAGTGGGCCACCCGGGCCCGGCACCCGGAGCCGGCCCTCGCTCATCCGCAGCACCAGCTGGCCTGATTAACCCCGCATTCCCGCCCTCGCTATGACGCCCACCCGCCCCGACATCACCACCGAAGCCGACGTGAAGCGGCTCGTCGATACCTTCTACGCCAAGGTCAACCAAGACGCCCTGCTCGACCCCATTTTCAACGGCTTTGCGCAAGTCGACTGGCCCCGGCACCTGCCCAACATGTACGATTTCTGGAGTGGCCTGCTGCTGGGTACCAGCCGCTACCGGGGCCGCCCGTTCCCCAAGCACGTGCCGCTGCCCATCGACGCCAGCCACTTCCAGCGCTGGGTAGCCTTGTTTCTGATGACCGTCGACGAGCTGTTTGCCGGCCCCACCGCCGAAGAAGCCAAGCTGCGCGGCCAGGCCATCGCGCAGGTGTTCGAGGCGCGCCTGCGCGGGCGGGGCCCGCTGTCGGTGCTGTAGGCCGTGTGGGCAGTAAGGACGTGTGGCCAACAAGTAAAAGACCGTCATGCTGAGCGCAGTCGAAGCATCTCTCCCGCAGCAGTAAAAAATTACTCTCGCAATGGAGATGCTTCGACTGCGCTCAGCATGACGGTCCGGATAGACGTCTGAGCTGCCCGCGGACATTAGCAGACGGGTTTCTATAAGTGCCGCGGCGCCTACCAGTTGGGCTGGCGCAGCTTATCGGGCTGCAGCACCCGGATGCCCTGGGCGGTCTGCTCAATCAGCCCGTCCTGCTTGAACTCGGTCAGGGTGCGAATGAGCGACTCCGGCGCGATGCCCACCACGGCGGCCAGGTCATCGCGCGAGAGCTGCACGGCCACTTTGGCGCCGTTGGCCTGCTCGTGCAGGCGCAGCAGGGTGGTGGCCACGCGGCGGCGCAACGAGTCGTAGGCCATGCCCAGCAGCTGCTCCTCGCGCTCGTTCACGCGGCCGGCCAACAGGCGCACAAACTGCTGGCCCACGGCCGGGTGGCGGTGCAGCAGCTGCGTAAAATCCTCCTGCGGAATGTAGAGCAGCACCGCATCGTCGAGCACCACCGCCGAGTCGGCGTGCGGGCGCTGTTCCAGCAGCGGCAGGTAGCCCAGAAACTCGCCCGGGCCGTACACGCCCGTTATCAATTCCTTGCCGCTGGCGCTGCGGCGCACGGTTTTCACGCGGCCGCTTTGCACGAAGTAGAGGCGCGTGGCCTCGTCGCCTTCGCCATAGAGCTCCTGCTTTTTGCGCAGGGCGTGGGGTTTGCGGTCGGCGGTGAGGCCGGTGAGGTGGCCCACGGCCGTGGCGTCGTCCAGGAACTGGTGCAGGCCGCCGGGCTGCTGCAGGTCGTAGTCGGGCCGCAACTGGTGGAAGCGGGCCAGGCGGCTGCGCACGGCGCTCAGCAGCTCGGTTTCCTCAAAGGGCTTGGTGAGGTAGTCGTCGGCGCCCAGGTCCATGCCGCGGCGCAGGTCGGCGCGCTCGGTTTTGGCCGTCAGGAAGATGAAGGGCACGCCCTTGAGCTGCGGGTTCTGAGTGAAGATGTGCAGCACGCCGTAGCCGTCGAGCACGGGCATCATGATGTCGCACACCACCAAATCGGGCTTGGTGGCCAGGGCCTTTTCCACGCCGATTTTGCCGTTTTCGGCGGTCAGCACCTCGTAGCCGGCCAGTTCCAGGATTTCGGCCGTGTTTTCGCGAATCAGGTCGCTGTCTTCAATCAGCAGGATGGTTTCCATGAGGGAGGGTAAGGGTGACGGTGGTGCCCACGTTCAGCTCGCTGTGCAGGGCCACGGTGCCGCCCAGCAGCTCCAGGTAGCGGGCCACAATGTAGAGGCCCAGGCCGGTGCCGGGCAGGTTGGCCGCGTTGCGGGCCCGGAAGAACCGCTCGAACAGGTGCTCCTGGTCTTCGGCCGAGATGCCCACGCCCCGGTCCTGCACGCTGAGCGTGAGCCAATGGTCCTGGGTGGTGGCGCGCACGGTCACGGTGGTGTGCTCGCCGGAGTATTTCAGGGCGTTGCTCAGCAGGTTCACCAGCACCTTGCGCAGCAGCGAGGCGTCGGTCCAGAGCGGCGTCACGCCGTGAAACTCGGGCTCGATGCGCTGGCCGGGCTTGCGCAGGCCTTCGGCGTCGGCAATGGCTTCGCGCAGCAGCGCGGGCAGGTCCACGCGCGCAGGGTGGGCCTCGATGCGCCCGTCCTCCAGCTTGCCCACCGACAGGAATTCTTCCAGAATGTCGGTGAGGTGCTTCACCGACGTCCGGATGCGGTCGAGGTGGCGCTGGCGCTTGTCCTGCTGCTCGGCGGCGGGGTATTTTTCGATGAGCGTGGCCGAGGTGAGCACCGCCGTGAGCGGCGTTCGGAACTCGTGCGAGGCCATGCTCACGAAGCGCGACTTCAGCTCGCCCAGCTCCTGCTCGGCGGCCAGGGCCTGGCTCAGCTCGCGGGTGCGGCGCTCCAGCTGGGCCAGGGTGGTTTCGAGGGCGTGCGTGCGCTCGGCCACTTTCTGCTCCAGTTCGGCATTCAGGGCGGCCACCTGCTGGTGCTGGGCCAGGAGCTCGCGCTCGGCTTCTTTCTTGAAGGTAATGTCGATGATGTAAGCCACCGCGAAAAGCTCCTCGTCGAGCCGGAAATAGCTCAGGCTGATTTCGACCGGGAACACCGAGCCGTCTTGGCGGCGGGCCAGCAGGTCGCGGTTGTGGCCCATGGCGCGGGCCTCGGGGTGGGCGTTGAAGGAGTTGCGCAGCTTCTCGTGGTAGCCGCTCACGGCGCGGGGCACCAGCACCTCGATGCGCTCGCCCAGCAGTTCCCCGTCGGGGTAGCCGAATAGCTGGCGGGCCTTCTCGTTGGCCAGCACGATGTCGCCGGCCCGGTTGCACATAATAATGCCGATGGTGGCGTGGCTCACCACGGCCTCGAAGCGGCTCACGCTCTGGGCCAGGCGCTGCTCAGCGCGGTGCAGGGGGTTAAGGTTGGTGAGGCGCACCAGAAAATACGGGTGGGTTTCCACCGTGAGGCTGGTGAGCTCCACCCGGGCCCAAAACGTGTCGCCGGTCACGCGCCGGATTTCGGTTTCGTACTCGTGGTGGCCCTCGCGCAGCACCTGCTCGCGGAGGGTGGCCCATTCTGCGGCCGAGAGCTGCTGCGAGCGCAGGCTGCGGTTGGGTTCCTCGTACAGGGCCTCGGCCGAGGGGTAGCCCAGCAGCTGGTAGCCCGCCGTGTTCACGTGCGTAAACCAGCCCTGCTCCACGTGGTAGAGGCCCACAAACTCTTTGGCCTGCTCAAACAGAATGTCAGTCAGGGGATTTCGATACAGCGTGGCGGGCATACAGCGGGGCCGGCAGGTGCCTGGGCCAGCGGCAAGTTCCGAAAACATTTGAGAACCCTGCCCCCAACTGCTGGTTCGCAACAAAGGCGCGTGACCCTTGCGGTAGGCTTGCCATAATTATTTCCATTATTCCAAGGAAGTCCCGCGCTTGGAATCTTAAGGCCGGCCCGGTCCGTATAGCCCGACAGTACCATCTCTCACCCCAAACTCTAACACCATGATTACGAAAACTTTCTTTGCGGCATTGGCCCTGACTGGTGCCCTCGCAGCTCCGGCCCTCGCCCAGGACGGCAAGACCAAAAGCGACGCCGAAAAAACCAAGACCACGGCCGACGGCATGACCACCAAAACCAAGATGGCCGACGACGGCAAGATGAAGGTCAAAGGCAAATCGGACGCCGGCGACAAGATGAAAGCCAAAACCAAGCCCCGCCAGGGCGACGCCATGGGCGGCACTATGTCGACCACTACCACCACCACGTCCACCACCTCCACCTCCGGCGTGATGGTGGGCGGCGCCATGATGACCCCCGATAAGGACATCGTGGACAACGCCGTGGGCAGCGCCGACCACACCACGCTGGTAGCCGCCGTAAAAGCCGCCGGCCTGGTGGAAACGCTGAAGGGCGCCGGCCCCTTCACCGTGTTTGCGCCCGCCAACTCGGCCTTCGATAAGCTGCCCGCCGGCACCGTGAACTCGCTGGTGACGCCCGAAATGAAGCCCACGCTCACCAAAATCCTGACTTACCACGTGGTACCCGGCCGCCTCACCGCCGACCAACTCTCGAACGGCCAGGTGCTGACCACCGTGGAAGGCGAGCAGCTGACCGTGATGAAAAGCGGCAGCAGCGTGATGCTGAAAGACGCCAAAGGCGGCATGGCCACCGTCA
This sequence comes from Hymenobacter miniatus, assembly GCF_016427455.1. Lineage (NCBI taxonomy): Bacteria > Pseudomonadati > Bacteroidota > Cytophagia > Cytophagales > Hymenobacteraceae > Hymenobacter > Hymenobacter miniatus. The sequence goes on along the minus strand of NZ_JAELXR010000020.1, from coordinate 13,168 downwards.
CCATCCCCAACGTGATTTCGAGCAACGGCGTGACCCACGTCATCGACACGGTGTTGATGCCCGCCAAGTAAGCGGAATTATCTCAACACAAAAAAGCCCCGCCGTGCTACACGGCGGGGCTTTTTTGTGTTCTCACTTCTCTTATTCAATCAGCAGTCGGCGGCCCACTGTGCGGCCATCGGCCAGGGTGAGGCGCACCGTGTACACGCCCGGCGCCAGGAGGGGCAGCGGCAGCGTGGACTGGCCGGCTTGGGCGGCGGGCTGCTCCCACACGGTGCGGCCCACCGCGTCGAGCACGGCGGCGCGCGCAAAGCCGGGACCGGCAATGCTTACCGTGCCGTGGGCCGGGTTGGGGTACAGGCTGTAAGCAGCGGCTTCGCGGGCCGAGGCCGAAGCGGTGGTCACGGTGTTGGTCATCACCGGGCGCATCATGAGGGCGCCGCGGCGGGGCACAAAGTGCACCGAGTCCCAGGCGCCGGCGTTGCTGCGGTTCCAGAGGTAGCCGGGCGGGAAGGAATTGTTGATGTCGAGCCCGTAGTGCAGGTCGCGGCCCGTGGACGGCTGCGAATAGCCCACGTAGAAAATGCCGGTCACCGGCACAGGCTGGTCGAAGGTGATTTCGACGTAGGGCAGGCCGTTGGGCAGCGGCCCCGTGCCCGGCAAGGTGGCGGTTTTGGTGGCCAGGGGCGTGGCGGCCGGCTTGCCGCCGCCGTTGGCCCACACGGCAATGGTGACCGGCCGCGGGGAGGCGTCCGACGCGGTGTAGACGGGGTAGAGGCGCAGGCCGCCCACGTGGTCGGCCTGGTTGAGGTCGAAGCGGTAGGCAAACGCGGCCTGCTGGCCGGTGGCAACGGCGGGTAGGGCGGTGTAACGCTCGGCGCTGCCGTCGTCGTAGGCGTAATAGTTGTTCAGCTCCACGTCGCGCGAGATGGTATCGTTGGGCAGGGCCCGCGGAATATCGCGCGAGTTCAAAGCCAGCATGTAGCGCAAGCGCTTGGCGGCGGCCGTGTTGGGAATGGGCTGGGCCGTGGCCGGGCCCACCTGCGGGTACTGCCGCTGCCGGGCCGGAATCGGCGACTGGCTTTGCAGCCAAGTGCCCACGGTGGCGCCGGTGCTCAGGTCGCGCACCGTGCCCAGCACGTCGATGGGGCGCGGCAGGTTTTTTTCGAGGTTGGTCAGGTTCACGCCCAGCGTGGGGTTGAGTTCACTGGTGGGCGAAGCGGCCGCGTTGAACTGCCACACCGGCATGGCCGTGAAGCGCCGCAGGGGGCTGCGCAGGCCACCCGAGGGGTTGCCGTTCACGAGGCCCGCGCCGGTGGCCACGTCCACAAACACGGTGTCCGAGTCGAGGACGCCGGAGCGGCCGCGGTCCAGCACCACGTAGTCGATGCTGAAGTTGTCGCTGTTGTCGGAGGCGTTGCCCGTGGCCACGAACATGAACTGGAAGCCGCCGTGCAGGTATTGGGTGTTGTTCAGGTTGATGAGCTGCTGGCGGAAGCCCGTGCGCACCCGCTGGCTGTTGTAGCTCCAGGCCGGCACCCAGGTACCGGAATTATTTTTCAGAAACAGCTCCAGCTTCACCGGCGTGCTGCTGGTGTTCAGGTTGGGGGCCGAGCCGATGCTCCCGGCCTGCCAGGCAAAGCTCAGGTACACCCCGCTGCTGGTGGTGAGGCCGCTCAGGTCGATGGGCTGCGATTTCAGCGAATCCAGCGTGCCGTAGCTCACGCTGATGTTGCCGCTGTAGCTCTGGCCGTTGGCCTTGAGCCCATCGAGGGTGGCGGCGCCGCGGGTAAGCGGCGCCAGGGCCAGGCGGTTGGTCACGTAGGCGCCGCCCCGGGAATCCCAGTTCGTCGCGTTGGGCGGTCCTTCGAGGGGCGAGGTGAAGTCGTCGAAAAAGGGCAGCGTTAGGGCGGCGGTGCGCTGCAGCGCCGCCGGGGCCTTGGCCGGAACGAAAGCTGCCCGGGCGGGGTCGGCCGAGAGCGGCCCGGAAGGCGCAATGACCTGGCCCGACGCCGCTGCTGAAACCAAAAGAAACGCCGGCATCAACGAGCGGCAGTACGTGCGGAAGCGTGTCATCATACCAGTAGGAAAAGTGGGGTGCAGTCCCAACGCCCGGGCGCCCGAAAAAAGTGCGTGAGGGCCAGCTTATTTCGCCACCCAGATGTCGACAATCTGGCCCGTGCGGATGGTGGCGTCGGGGCCGGGCACGGGGCGCTGGCGCACCACGGTGCCGGCCACCTGGCCTTCTTCGGCGGGCTGCTCAAACACCTCGCCTTTCTGCAGGCCCTGGCCGTCGAGCAGCGTGAGGGCTTCGTCGACGGGCATGTTGATGAGGTTGGGCACGGCAAAAGTTTGGTTGCCCTGGCCGTCGCCCACCACCAGGTCCACGGTGGTGCCTTTGGTCACGGGCGCGCCGGGCTTGATTTCCTTGCCGTTCACCAGCTGCTTCAGCACCTGGCCCGACGCCAAATCGGGCACCAGCTGAATCTGGCCGGCCACCAGGTCGTAGCTCTTCAAAATCAGCATGGCCGTTTTGGAGGAAATGCCCGTGAGGGTGGGCATTTTAATCACCGGCGGGTTTTTCATGCTCACCTGCAGGTAGATTTTGCGGCCCTCCTTCACCTTTTCGCCCGGCAGGGGGTCCTGCACCAGCACGGTGAAGGGGCGCACGTTGGCGCTGTAGCTGGAGTCGTCCACGAAGTAGGCCAGGTTGCGCTCGTCGAGGTATTTTTCCAGGTCGGCCACGTTCATGCCCGTCACCTTGGGCACCGTAATGGTTTCGCCGTGGTGCGTGCTCATGGGCAGGTACACGTAGAAAAAGCCCAGCACCAGCAGCAGGCCCACCACGCCAATCAGCACCAGGTGCTTCACCACGTCGAGCGGAGAATCAGAAGAAAAGAAAGACATTTAGGAAGCTCAGAATCTATTTGAAAGAATAAAGAACGTCATGCTGAGCGAAGTCGAAGCATCTCTACCGCGCAACTACTCTTTTTGGTTGAGTTCACTTCTTCAGTAGAGATGCTTCGACTTCGCTCAGCATGACGTTCTATTTAACCACAGCCTTGGCCGCCCGCGCCTTGCCAAACTCCAGAATCCGGTCGATGAACTGGTAGGGCGTGTAGCCGGCCAGCGCCGTCTGGTGGAAAATGCAGGTGGCGGGCGTCATGCCGGGCAGCGAGTTGACTTCGATGATGAGCACCTCGACTTCGCCCTCCTGGCGCACGCGCACGAAGGCATCGATGCGGGCGTAGCCCTGGATGTCGAGCACTTCGGCCACGCGGCGCAGCACGGCCTTCACCTCGTTGGAGATGCGCTGGCGCTCGGCGGGGTCGGCGTCGTAGCGGGCGGGGGTGATGTTCTGGCCTTCGCCGGCCAGGAATTTCTCTTCCAGGCTCAGCACTTCGCCGGTGGCCAGGGCCTCGCTGGCCTCGAACACTTCGATGTCGAGCTGGCCGTCTTCGTCATAGCTCGTGAGCAGGCCGCCCGTGATTTCCAGGAAATGCGCGGCGCCGTCGCGGCCAATCAGCGTTTCGACCAGGAAGGCATCCTTGCGCGGAAATTCCTCTTTGAAGCCCAGGCTCAGCACTTCGGCCGGGCCGGGCATCAGGTCTTCTTCGGTACGGAAAATGAGCTGGCTGAAGGCTTCCAGCTCCGCGCGGTTCTTGATTTTCTTCACGGCCGAAGAGCAGCCGTCGTCGGCGGGCTTGGCGATGAAGGGGTAGGGGAACTGCGTTTCGAGTGAGCGGTAGAAGCTTTCGGCGTCGGCCTGCCACTCCAGCTTGTGGGCCATGCGGTGGTCGGCCACGCGCAAGCCGGCTTCGCGCAGGCGCTGGTTGGTTTCAAACTTGTTGATGGTGACGCTGCTGCTGGCCACGCCCGAGCCGTTGTAGGGCAGGCCGTATTGTTCCAACTGCTGCTGCAGGGCGCCGTCCTCGCCGGGGCGGCCGTGCAGGGCAATGAACACCTCGTCGGCCAACTGGGCCAGCTCCTCAAACGAGATGCGGCGCGGCTGGGCCAGCGCCTGCCCGGCGTAGGTGCTGGTAATCACGCTGGCTTCCTGCCGAATGCGGGCCAGAATGGGGTGCGGGGCCTCGCCGGCCTCGGCGTGCTCAATCTTCTCGCGGATGTCGTCGGCGTTGTCCTTCAGCATCACGTTCACGGGCAGCACGTAGAGCTTGTGCTCGTCGGCGGAGCCCGTGAGGAACACCGGCACCGGCGCGTACTTGGCCGAGGAGCTGAGCTTCTCGTAGATGTTGCGCCCGCTTTCCACCGAAATGTGGCGCTCCGACGAGTAGCCGCCCATAATCACGGCCACCCGAATGCGCTCCGTGGCTTCGTGCTGGCGGCCGGCCACGGCGGTGTCCAGGCGCCCGAGCAGCTGCGCCAGCTTCACCGGGCGCAGGCCGGCGCGGCGCCGGGCGGCCAGCGACGTGCGGATGAGGTAGGTGAGGAACTGCGACGGGTTGAGCCCAATTTCGGCCGCCTGGTGGAAGAAGAACGAAGCCGGCAGCATGCCCGAGGTCGTGTTCGGGTCGTTGAGAAACAGCCGGCCGTCGTGGGCCACGAAGCCATCCAAACGCGCGTACACCTGGAAGCCAAACGTGCGGAACATCTCCTCGCAGGCCTCGCGGATTTCCTGAATCTTGTCTTCGGGCAAATCGATGGGCGTGACCTTACGGGCCAGGCCGGGCAGGTACTTCGAGCGGTAGTCGAACATCTCCTCGCCCTTCACAATCTCGGTGGGCGGCAGCGCCAGCGGCAGGCCGGTGGGGTCTTCCACCACAATGCAGCTGAACTCGCGGCCCGCCACAAAGCTTTCCACCAGCACCTGGGTTTCGCCGTCGATGTTGGTGAGGCGCACCTGCTCGGCCGTTTCCAGCCGCTCGGTGAGGGCGAAGAGCAGGGTTTCGGGGTGGTAGATGGGCGCGGTTTCGTCGTCGAACACCACGGGCAGGCCGATGCCTTCGCGGATGTCGGTGAGGTGCTGTACCCAGGCCAGCCGGTCCTGCTCGCCCAAGCGCTGCCACTCTTCACGCGTCACGACTTTGCGGAAGAGACTGCGCTCCATGGCGGCCTCGAACTTGGGCAAGCTGTCGTCCTTCAGAATGCTCACCCCGATGCTGGAGCCCTGGCGCGGCGCCTTCAGCACCAGCGGCAGGCCCAGCTCCCGCACCAGGTAGGCGAGGGTGGCGGCGTGGTCGGTGCTGTCCCATTCCTCGGCTGTGATGACGCGGAACGTGGGCGTGGGCCGGCCCAGGGCGTGCAGCAGGTTCTTCTGCGCAATCTTATCGATGCCGAAGGCCGACGGCAAAATGCCCGAGCCGGAGTAGGGGATGCCCAGCCACTCCAGCATGCCCTGAATGGCGCCGTCCTCGCCGCCCGGCCCGTGCAGGGCCAGAAAGGCGAAGTCCATCAACTGGGGCAGCTCCTCGGCTTTCACCTCGCGGCCCACCTTGGCAATGGCGTGGAAGCGGGCCTCGTGGTCGAGCTCGCCCAGGCTCTCGATGTACACCTGCAGGTGGTGCAGGGACGGCGGCTGCGAGCTCACCGGTGGGTAGAAATCCCGAATGGTGCCTTTGTAGATGTACTGCCAGTCGAGCAGAATGAACTGCCCCAGGCTGTCGACGAAGATGGGCACGGGCTGAAACAGCGCCTTGTCCAGGTTATCAAAGACGGTGCGGCCGCCGGCGAAAGAAATTTCCCGCTCGCGCGAAGTGCCCCCGAAAAAAATGCCAATTTTCATAAGTCCTGCAAAGGTAAGAAGGCCGTCGCGCGTCGTGGCGCGCCCGGCACGGTTTGCCCTATTTCAGCAGCGCGGCCAACTCTGCCACCAAAGCCACATCGGTCTCAAAACGTTCGGCTGCAAACAACCCATCGGCCGGGGTGGCCGGCACCCGGCGCTTGGCGCTGGTATGGAATTCGTGGGCCCCGGTGTGCGCCGCCAGCGCCTGAATAGTGGCCGCCGAAACGCCCGCCCCGGGCATGATGCTGATGCGGCCGGCCGCCTGCTGCACCAGCGCGGCCAGTTGGTGTTGCCCGGCCTCCGCCGTGGCCTGCCCGCCGGAGGTGAGCACCCGCTGGCAGCCCAGGCTGATGATTTCTTCCAGTGCCTCGGCTTGGTCGCGGCAGGCATCGAAGGCACGGTGGAAGGTAACCTGCAGGCTGCCGGCTGGTTCGATGAGGGCCCGGCAGGCGGCCGCGTCGACACGCCCGGTGGCATCTAGCACGCCCAGCACCACGCCGGCAGCCCCCAGGTCCCGGCACAGCTCAATGTCGGCCCGCATGATGGCCAGCTCATCGGCCGAGTACACAAACCCGCCGGGCCGCGGCCGGATGAGCACAAAAACCGGAATGTGTAGCCGTCGCAGCACTTGCCGAATCAGCCCGTAGGAGGGCGTGATGCCGCCCTGCTCCAGGTTCTGGCACAACTCGATGCGGTGCGCCCCGCCGGCCTGAGCCGCCAGCGCCGAAGGCAGCGACGCGGCACAAATTTCCAGTTGCCGGCTCACTTCAGCAGAAACTCGCTGTCGCTCAGCACCGGCTTATCGGTGGTGCTCACGGTGAAATTGAAGCCTTTTTGAAGGGCGTAGGCGCCGGTTTGGCCCTGTTTGTTCAGGGCAATGAAGGCTACCTGAATGTCTTTGGCCTTGGCGCCTTTGATGGCCGCAATGCGCTCTATGGCCTCCCGGCAGGCGGCCTGGGGCGAGCGGCCCTGGCGCATGAGCTCCACCACGGTGTGGGCGCCGGCAATGCGCACCACGTCTTCGCCCTGGCCGGTGGCCGCGGCGGCGCCCACCGCGGGGTCCACAAACAGGCCCGAGCCGATAAGGGGCGAGTCGCCCACCCGGCCACGCATCTTAAAGGCCATGCCGCTGGTGGTGCAGCTGCCGCAAATCCGCCCCTGCGCGTCCAGCGCAAGCATGGCAATGGTATCGTGGTTTTGGGGGCCGCCCACGGGGCCGGTGGGGCGGCTTTTGGCGTTCTCGATGTTGACGACGGGCTTGTACTGGCTGGTTTTGAGCCACTGCGCGTAGGCCTTTTCGGCGTCGGCGCTCAGCTTTTGCGGTTCGAGCGGAAAGCCCTGGGCCACGGCAAACTGCTGCGCGCCTTCGCCCACCAGCAGCACGTGCGGCGTGCGCTCCATCACGCGGCGGGCCACGCTGATGGGGTGCTTGATGCGCTCGAGCCCGGCCACGCCGCCGCAGTTGAATTTCTCGTCCATGATGCAGGCGTCGAGCGTCACGATGCCGTCGCGGTCGGGGTTGCCGCCCAGGCCCACGCAGCAGCCTTGTTCCGACTCCGTTACCATCACGCCGGCTTCCACCGCGTCGAGGGCGTAGCCGCCCGGGCCAATGATTTTCCAGGCGCCCTGGTTGGCGTTCACGCCGGCGTCCCAGGTCGAAATGACGATGGGCTTGCCCGCGGCCGCAGGGGCAGGAAGTGCCGCGGCGGCCAGCGGGGCCGCAGCCAACCCGGCCAACCCGGCAGCAGATGAGTGCAGAAATTTGCGGCGAGACGGCATGGAATATAGCGAAAGTGAGTGCCGGCGAAAGATACTGCCGTGCGCCAGTTCCGCGTACTTTCGCTGCCTATGAAACTCATTGCCGACGGCGGCTCCACCACCTGCAGCTGGTGCCTGCTGGGCGCGGGCCGGCCCCCTCAGTATTTCAGCACCGAAGGCTACAACCCCTACTTCTGGGACACGCCGGCCATTGCCGCCTCGCTGGCGCGCAGCGTGCCGCCCGCCGTGCGCGAAGCCCCCGTCGAAGCCATTCACTACTATGGCTCCGGGGTACTCTCGGCCGCCAAGGCGGCAGTGGTGGCCGGGGCGCTGCGGCAGGCGTTTCCGCAGGCCCGGCAGGTCGACGTGGCCGAGGATTTATTGGCCGCGGCCCGGGCGCTGCTGGGTCACGAAGCCGGCTTTGCGGCCATCCTGGGCACGGGCACCAATTCCTGTCTGTATGATGGCCAGCGCATTACGCAGGTCATCGAGTCGTTGGGCTATTCCCTCGGCGACGAGGGTTCGGGCACGTCTATTGGCCGGCTGGTGCTGCGCGACTACCTCCGCGGCCGCCTGCCCGCGCACCTGGCCGGGGCGCTGCAGGAGCAATACCGCCTGGGCGACGTGAGCGAGGTGCTCGACCGGCTGTATAACCAACCCTTGCCCAACCGCTTCCTGGCCAGTTTTGCGCGCTTTGCCGGCGAGCACGCCCACGAGCCGTATTGCCGGCAGGTAGTCGACCAAGCTTTTGAAGCCTTTTTCGACCAAATCGTGACGCATTATCCCGAATACCAGCGTCATGCCTTCCACTGCGTGGGTTCGGTGGGCTACCATTTTCGCGAGCAGCTGGCCGCGGTGGCCGCCCGCCGCGGCATGGCCGTGGGCCAGATTCTGCGCGAGCCCATCGAGGCGCTGGTGCGGTATCATGAGAATGTCCCCAGCGTGTAGCGACGCGACACTTCGCGTCGCTACAATTCGGCCAGCAACTAATAATCTGCAAAAGAGCCCCACTTTTGCACCCTGATTAACCCCGCATTTCCACCGTTTCACTCTCTTTCATGAACACCCTCGACACCTACAATTTCGCCGGCAAGCGCGCCGTGATGCGCGTCGACTTCAACGTGCCCCTCGACCAGGACCTGCAGATTACCGACGACACCCGCATCCGCATGGCCACCCGCTCGGTGATGAAAATCCTGAACGACGGCGGCTCGGTGGTGCTGCTTTCGCACTTGGGCCGGCCCAAGGGCGGCTACGAGTCGAAGTTTTCGCTGGAGCACCTCGTGCCGCGCCTGTCGCAGGAGTACGGCCGCGACGTGCAGTTCGGCGGCGACGTGCTAGGGGAGGAGGCCGCCCAAAAAGCAGCCGCCCTGCAACCCGGCCAGGTGCTGCTGCTCGACAACGTGCGCTTTCACAAAGAAGAGGAAGGCGGCGACAAGGCGTTTGCCGCCAAGCTAGCCAAGCTGGGGACTGTGTACGTGAACGATGCCTTCGGCACCGCGCACCGCGCCCACGCCTCCACGGCCGTGATGGCCGATTCCTTCGCCCCCCAGGACCGTGTGGGCGGCTACCTGCTGCAGTCCGAAATCGACAACGCTAAAAAGGTGCTGGAGCAGGCCGAGCGGCCCTTCACCGCCATCATGGGCGGCGCCAAGATTTCCGACAAAATTCTCATCATCGAAAAGCTGCTCGATAAGGTGGACAACCTGCTCATTGGCGGCGGCATGGCCTACACGTTTGCCGTGGCCGAGGGCGGCCACGTGGGCAGCTCCCTGCTCGAAGCCGACAAAGTGGACCTGGCCCGCGAACTCATCCAGAAAGCCAAGGCCAAAGGCGTAAACCTGGTGCTGCCGCAGGACTCGCTCATTGCCGACAAATTTGCCAACGACGCCACCGTGAAAGTGGCCACCAACCACGACATCCCCGACGGCTGGATGGGCCTCGACCTGGGCCCCGAGAGCCGCGCGGCCTTCGCCGCCATCATCCGCGACAGCAAAACCATTCTCTGGAACGGCCCCATGGGCGTGTTCGAGATGCCCAACTTTGCCAAAGGCACCGAAGACGTGGCCCGCGCCATTGCCGAGGCCACGGCCCGGGGCGCCTACTCGCTCATCGGCGGCGGCGACTCGGCCGCGGCCGTGCAGCAGCTGGGCTTCGGCGAGCAGGTGAGCTACATCAGCACCGGCGGCGGCGCGCTGCTCGAGTACATGGAAGGCAAGGAGCTGCCCGGCGTGGCGGCGCTGGGCTAGGCCGGGCCACAGCCCCGGAACCGCTTGTATTCCGGATTTTATTTGAGGGCAAGACCTTTCATCATAGCCGATGAAAGGTCTTGCCCTCACTATTTTATGCCTGCTAATTACATAACATAGAATTTTTTAAATACTAATTTGGTAAATCATTACAAAATGGTAAGTTTGAGGCTTTATGCCATGAGCCGTTGCGGGCTGGTTTGGCGGTAATTTTTGCACTCTTGTTGCGTTTTATGGAAACACCTTTTACTCCCGACGGGCCCGTTGCAACGAGCCTTTCCGAGGTGCCTCACCAAGCAGAGCCCACCCGGCGTGGCTGGCTCAAAGGGCTGGGGGCGTTGCTGGGCGGCCTGTTTCTGAGCCGCGCCGCCACGGCCGGCCCGGCCTCGGTCAAACAGGTTGAAAGTTTCTCGCCCTTCTTGGGCGAGATTCAGATTTTTGCTTTTGGATTTACCCCGCGCGGCTGGGCGCAGTGCAACGGGCAGCTGTTGCCCATCAACCAGAACCAGGCCCTGTTTTCGCTGCTGGGCACCCAGTTTGGGGGCAATGGCCAAACCACGTTTGCCCTGCCCGACATGCGCAGCCGCGTCCCCGTGCATTTCGGCCAGAGTCCGTTGGGCGGGTCGTATAACATGGGCCAGGCCGCGGGCACCGAAACCCTGGCCCTGACAGCCGCCAACCTGCCCCTGCACGCCCACGGCTACCAGGCCCAGGTGAGCAGCCAGAACGCCACCGGTACGGCGCCCGTTGGCACCGCCGCCGCCGTGGTGCCCCCCGGCACCGACCTCAACGGCGAAGCCGTGGCCGTGCTGGCCTACGCGCCCACCGCCGACACCGGCCTAAGCCCGAGCGCCCTGGCCAACACCGGCGGCTCGCAGCCCATCGGCCGCATTGCGCCCTACGAAACGCTGAACTTCTGCATTGCGCTGGGGGGGATTTTTCCGTCGCCAACGTAAGCTTTCGCAAGCATAGGTATTCAATTTTTTGGTTTTTGCCTCCTCGATATGGCTTCACTCTTTACTCCCGACGGCCCTGTTTCCAACGAAGCGGCTACCCCCGCGGCTGAACCCGCCCGGCGCAGCTGGTTCAAGCGCCTGGGGGCCATGCTGAGCGGCGCGGCCCTGGCCACACCCGCCGCCGCCCGCCCGGCCCACCCCGACAGCGCCCTCGCCGGCGGCGACGTGTTTGTGGGGGAGATTATCATGCTGGCCTGCAATTTTGCGCCGCGCGGCTACGCGCTCTGCAACGGCCAGGTGCTGCCCATTGCCCAGAACACGGCCTTGTTCTCGATACTGGGCACCACCTACGGCGGCAACGGCCAAACCACGTTTGCGCTGCCCAACCTGCAGGGCCACACGCCCATTGGCCAGGGCGCCGGGCCGGGCCTTACTCCCCGGGTACTGGGCGAGCAAATTGGGAGTGAAACCGCCACCGTGCTGGTTTCGCAGCTGCCCCCGCACACCCACGTGGCGCAGGTGAGCAATGCCCTGGCGACCAGCAGCACCCCCGCCGGCACCGTGCCCGCCGAAGCCACGGCCAGCAACGCCAGCGGCGAGCCCGTGGCCGTGCAGAACCGGGCCGCCACCGCCAACGCCACCGGTGCGGCCGGTGCCGTGGGAGGCGCCGGTAGCGGCACGCCCGTGAGCCTGCAGTCGCCCTACCTGGTGCTCAACTACTGCATTGCCTTGCAGGGGACGTTTCCGCCGCGCTAGCCCGGCAGGTGCCTTTTTTACCGCTTAATTTTTACTTTCTTATGCGTTTACGAGCTTCTGCGGCTGGGCTGGTGCCCATTTCGCCTCGCCCGGTGCCGGCCGAACCGGCCCGCCGCAACTGGTTGAAGCGCTTGGGCGCGGTGCTCACGGGTACGGCCGTGGCTGCCCCGGCCCTGGCGGCATCGCCCCGGCAGGTGACGGGGTCGCAGCCCTACATTGGCGAAATTATGCTGTTTGCGGGCAATTTTGCCCCGCAGGGGTGGGCCTTCTGCGACGGCAGTCTGCTGCCGATTGCAGTGTATGATGCCTTGTTTAGTCTCATCGGCACCACCTACGGCGGCGATGGGGTGAACACCTTCGGCGTGCCCGACCTGCGGGGCCGCGCGCCCCGGCACCAGGGCACGGGGCCGGGCCTGTCGACGTACGTCATCGGGCAAACGGCGGGCGTTGAAAGTGTCACGATGACCACGGCGCAGATGCCGGCCCACTCGCACCAAGGGCCGGCCAGCACGACGGCCACCACGGCGTCGCCGGTGGGGGCTTTTTCGGCGGCCCTGGCCGCTACGGACGTGAACGGAGAGGCCGTAAACGCACTGGGCTACGGTCCGGCGGCCTCGCTCGCCAACGCCAGCTTCGTGCAGGTGCAGCCGGCGGGGGGCGGCCAGCCCATCGGCATCATGCCCCCGTCGCTGGCCATGAACTACTGCATTTCCCTGTTCGGCGTTTATCCCTCGCAGCAATAGGGGAGGTTGCCCTGGCGCAGGGCTGAGGCCGGTGCGGCGTGCCGCGGCCGGGATTGTTTGATTTTGTTTTTCTATGCCTTCAGCAATGAAACAACGCTATACTTTGGTTTCCGGTCGGCTGCGGCGCGTCGGGCTGCTTTTTTTGCTGGTGCTGATGGCTTCCGGCGGCGCGTGGGCGCAGGGGCCCCGGCTTTATTATACGCAGGGCAGCGGCACGGCCTCGCTTGATGCGGCCAAGGCCGTGAACGCCGACGGCACCGCGGGCGCCACGCTGGCCACGGCCGCCAGCAACTTCTCGCAGCCCACCGATATTGCGGTGGATAAGCTCAACGGCTACATCTACGTGGCCGACCAGTACGTGGGCTCAGGGGGCATCCTGCGCTTCACCACGGCCGGCACCGGCCGCACGGTGATAGTGCCCCCGACCGCCGGAGCCACCTACAACGGCCTGGCCCTAGACGTGGCCGGCAACCGTTTGTTTTTCACCCAAGGCAGCGCCACCAACTCCGCGCTCGATGCACTGAAAGTGGTGAACCTGGCAACGTCGGCGGTGAGCGTCTTGGCGTCGGGACCGTCTAGCTTCACGCAGCCCACGGACTTGGCGCTGGACGCGGCCGGCGGGCTGCTTTACGTGGCCGACCAGTACGTGGGCACGGGCGGCATCCTGCGCTTCACCACGGCCGGCACCGGCCGCACCGTAGTAGTGCCCGGCCTGGCCAATACCGATTACAACGGCCTGGCTTTGGACGTGACCGGCAACCGCCTGTTCTTTACCCAAGGCAGCGCCGTGGCCACGCTGGATGCTTTAAAAGTTGTCAGCCTCGCTACCGGCTTTGCTGTGACGCAGCTGGCCACCGGCGCGGCCAACTTCACGCAGCCCACGGATTTGGCGCTGGACGCGGCCGGCGGGCTGCTTTACGTGGCCGACCAGTACGTGGGCACGGGCGGCATCCTGCGCTTCAC